>JAFTKO010000018.1 GCA_017453205.1 Clostridia bacterium
ACTATCAGGTTGAGTGCTTTGATAATGGCACGTGGCACTTGATGCTCGACACCTGCGACGGTGAATACAAGGCAGACCTTTATCACAGAGCCCACGGATTTCCTCTTTGGTACGGCAGAGAGAAGCCCTCGCTTCTTACACAGCACTCCATCACCTACGGCTACAACTGGTCGGGTGATGTAGACGGAACGATCTGGTTGAACGGAAAAGAGATCAAGGTCAAAGGAACAGGTCAGCGCGAAAGATACGTTGCTGTTGACTCCTCTGCAGCGGAGCTTGGCGGTTGGGAGGATTGGGGATATATTACCTTCAATGAGATCCACTCCTCGATGTACGATATGCGTCTTGGAATGAAGGATTATTCCGTATACGATCTTGAAACCGAAAAGCACTACGCCTCAAACGGCAATCTCAAGGGCGGCGACAGAGATACTGCAGAGATGGAGATAACCCATGAGGATTGGGCATTTATGCGTGAGCTTGACGGTTTTGTTCCTTCTTACTACAATATTAGGATTAAGGTGGAGGACGGTGTATATGAAGCAAGAGCGCACGTATGCAACGCACGTGTATGGGGAGTAACCTTCCAGACACCCGATAATCCCGTGGCAACTCTTATTTTCGATAAGGTTGAAGGTACGTTCACGAATAACGACGGAACAGTAAGAACTCTTACAGGCGGTCGTGGTACAATGTCAGTCAGACAGTGGCATCAGTATCCCAATATGCTTCCTCGTGAGCTTTATTGCGATGATGAGCGTACGGGCGAAAAGTTTGAAACACTTTAATAGTTAGATAAAATGAATGTTGCAAAGAGTGTCATCTATTAAGAATGCACTTAAAAACATCAAAAGTGCTAACCCCCTTGACTTTATTGACTTTCCGATGACGGCATCTATTTTGTCAAGATAACACAACGCAAAGGACACCCAAAAGGTGTCCTTTTTGCGTTGGTTGAAAGCGTGGATTATTACCTCGAAATTTCCGGCACGTTGCACGGACTCACACGCTGTCACTATTCGATGTAGTCTATCCTAGATTAAGAATTTTTGCTTTATATCGTATTTGTCTATTATAATTCAAATCATTTTGCATCGTTTTATGTCGAAATATGTAGATAACTTTATTGATACAAGTATCATTCAATTATTGACAACAATCTTTAGACATGATATAATATATTTAGACAAAGCTCATAAATTCAAATGATAGATAAAAAAGCATTTACGAAGTAAAAATATGGCAAGAGTTTAAGAAATCTTATTTTTTGATTTAAAATTTCTTAAGAGGTTATGAATGGTATAAGCAATGGACAATCATATGGATGCATTAAATGTTTTAATTAATAAAATAAATTTATTTATGAAAAATAACATTTTACATACTATTAATCCTAATAAAATATATTGGTGGTTCTCTTTGTCAGGTGGCAAAGATAGTTATACAATGGCATTAGCAGTTTACCTTTGGTACCAAAAATATAATTACGTTTTTTTAGGAGAAGGTTTTTTTATAAAGCAATGGAGTGATAATGATGATAAAATATATAAACATTTGTGTAACAATATTTACTGGATGCCTGTAATAATGGTCGATGGTATTACTAAAACCAATGATTATACATGTTATCGACCGGGTGAACAGGCCCCTTGTGCAAATTGTTCCAAAGTACGAAAAGAAATGGGAGATCAATATATTTTAGAACATTTAAAAAAAGGATACTATAATATTATAGCTAGAGGTCTTCACTTAACTGACATGGCAATTAGCTACTTGTGGCGAATTTTTTGGAGAATCAATATTACAAACTTTGCTGAAACCCTTGAAAAAGGGAACCCCTTTGAAAAATTAGCATTAGAAAATGATATTTATTTAGCAAAACCGTTATGTTATGTTAGAGAATTTGAATGTGAGCAATTTTCCAAGTTATTTCAATATAAACCGATATGCTGCGGATGCCCTGCGTGTCGATATCCATCTAGAAGAGATATAGTTGAGGAAACATTAAGATTATTTTTTAAAGACGAATTGTGGGAATTTAATGTTAAAGGAATAGATATATATCTTAACAGAACAAATGCATCTTGTATTAAAGAAATATCTTTAAAGGGAAGAGAGCGAAAGTGTTCCCATTTAACTTTAGAGTTTGCGGATTATTCATTAAAATATTGGAAAGCAAATGAAAAGAAATCTCTAGTAGATAAATTGAATTTTAATTCAACTAATTTTCTTGATAATATTGGATGCAATTTTTTGGTAAAAAGCAATCTGTATCATATAGATGATTTCTTTCTGCCTAAATTTTTTTCAGAAGCTCCATTATATGTAGAGGAAAAAATGATGATCGCAACAGTAGGACCATTTTGGGGAGCTATTGGATATCATAACTTGAGCAAAAGAAATTATGCATTCCAATTGCAAGAGAAAATATATGGTATTAAAATAGATCAATTATGGTCACAAGTCACTCCAATATTGCAATCATTTTACAAAGAAAAGGAAGTTTTTAATTATGAAAATGGTAAAGAAAATTATTTCATCTTTGATTGTACTTGCAATAGTACTGGTAATAATAACAACCGCAATTCAAATTAATAATTTTGTAAATCCCAATCTAAAGCAGGAAAACCAAGATAGTGTCATATGGAAATTAATTATGTTCATCCTGCCTATAGTTAACATATTAATAGCGGCAGTTCTTCAAATAATTGATCTAAAAAATGAAAAGAAAAATCATTCAAACAGCGAGTTGATATTTACATCAAAATTTAGTACATACATAGAAAAAAAGAATGAGATTTTATGTAATTTGCAACCTTCAGCATATCCCGAAGAAGTTATGAGACAATGTTTACATCTGATAACAGACTGCTTAAAAGAGTACATTGGAAAAAAACATTATTTTGAGGTATCAATATTTACGGATATTTCCGAACCATATATATATACCTATTATGATACACATGGAAATAACAAACCATCTTCATATATGTCTCGTAAAAAAAATCCTAAATATTATATCGAAGAAAAATATGAAGTAATAGAACTTCTTAACAAACCATCGTCAGAAATTTTTGTAATACCCTCGACAAAAGAATATACTTACAATTTTGTCAATAAAAAACAAAAAAAACATATATCTTCTCAATTAATGTATTGTTTTCATATGGAAGACCCTTATGTTTTAGTTATTACATGCAGCAAGTCAAAAGCATTTGATTCTAATGATTTTGTCTTAAAAAATTTCATTCAAAGTATTGGGCGAATTTTGAATTCTGATATTCTAATTAAGGAATATATGTGCTGTAAGAATAATTTTCAATGTAATGTGAACTAGTTCAAAAAACTCAAACAAATAGAAAGTAAAAAATATGACTAACGGATTCTTACCATATGAAATACAAAAAAATGTGTTGTTTGATGGGTACACACGTCATATTATGTAAAAAAAAATAGATGCCGTGCAGACGGAATCTGAACTAAAATAATCGAATTTTTCGGGGAGATTTTGCGATTTTTAAGTCGCCAAGTCTCCCCCTTTTTTCATTTATTTCAAAAAATCTTTGTAAACAATTTATGTTTGAAAAGGTGGACTTGTATTTGTTTTTTCTTATATTTCAACGGTGTTTCTCCGAATTTCTTTTTAAAAAGGACGATAAAATGGGAGCAATCCGAGAATCCGGAGCGCATGCACGCTTCGGTTACCGAATGTCCGTTTGCCAATAAAATTGCCGCATTGGAAAGTCTTACCGATTCGAGGTATTCTCTCGGGGATGAATGGAGGTATTTTCGGAACCAGCGTGTCAAGGTGGCTGAGCTTACAAAGTGGGATGTCAAAATATCGTTGACACTGTGGATCTCGGAAAAATTCTCATGAATATCATCCAATACTTTTTGAAGCGTCTCGGGAAGATACACTTGCTCGGTATCATGGTGTGTTTTCTTTTCAAATATCGTTAAGATTTGGAGTAGATAAGATACTTTTTCAAGCTCCGAGCCTTCCTTCTCGATGATGTCCAACAGCGAAAAGACGAGAGACTGTAATTGCTTCTTTGTTTGCTCGTCAAAGGAGAACAAAGAACAGAAATCCTTCTTGTGCAAAAAGGAAAACAATGGAGTGTTAAAATCCGCATCGATCCAGATACAAACGTGCTCATGCACGGCGGATTTGTGAAAAATTCCCATATGGATATCTCCCGGACACGATATGACTGCGTCTCCCATGGGAACGGGGTATAGATTATTGTTTACAAGAAAGGATACATCACTTGAAACGTTAAGAAATATTTCAAGATAGTCATGAACATGCAAAGGATCGGCGTCGGGATCGTCACAATGGCGGTATTTGTTATTGTGAACGATAGCAAAGTGCATACCGAAAAGAGAGCTTGACATCTCATGTAATTGCGGTAGATATTTCGGTTCGTACATATTTTCTCCGAGTGAGTGAAATTTCATATAAAGTGATAAAAAAGACATATTAATGTAATGATACGTATGATATAATATCATAAAAGCGCGGTGTTGTCAAGTAAAACTCGAAAAAAAGACGGAAATCGGACACACGTGGAATATCATAAGCAACCGGGCATGCGGCACGGACAATTTTTACCGGATGTTTGCGAGAATTTACATAAAGCGATCGATTCTCCGGTGAAATTGTATTGCCAAAAAAAATTCATACATAAAGGAGTCAGAAAATGAAACGAAACTATGCAAATGCTAAGGAGTCGGCACAGTATCGCTCACTATCCGAGGATTTATCAAGCTTGCCGTTTTCTTTCGTCTATAACGGAAAGGAGTATAAAGGCTTTTCGGCAGAGCATTTTACTCTCACAAACAAAGAAATCGTACAATCCAATGATAAAGAAACGCAACACTTGAGATTTTCGTTTTTGCAAACGCTTGAGGTGACGTTGATCCTTACGCATTATTTTTCTCATGGCGTTACCGAATGGACGGTATGGTTTGAAAATATATCCGATAAAAACAGTGGTATCATAGAAGAACTGAAAACAGAACTGTATTTTGACGGTAAATATCCTGTTTTGAAAGGAATTTTAGGAGATCATGTCAATCAGTATCGTCCGTATAGCATTGATCTGCAAAATAATTTTGTGGAATTTTCATCGGACTCGGGGCGCGCAACGCACATCAATTTTCCGTACTTCAATCTGGAATATGGTGACGGAGGGGCTATGCTTGCCATCGGTTGGGCGGGAACGTGGAACGCTCGATTCTCTTCAAACGGTGATGTAAGCACGTATACCGCATCCTCGGTCAACGGACTGAAAACCTATCTGAAACCCGGCGAAAGAATACGAACCGCACTTTTTGTACTCGCTCCTTATCGCGTAAGGAACGAATATTATGCAACAAATTTCTGGCGTGATTGGTTTGTTAAGTATAATTTGCCAAAGGCAGATTCAGCGGGCACTTCTCTTGAGCCATTCTCCTCCTGCTGCCTTGCGAGTGATACCGGATTGCCAAATTCCGACGGCAGCATATCGGAGTGTCATACTACATGGAAACCTTCCCTTGAAAAGATGATTGCGGAAAACGCAAAGGTTGATTACAGGTGGTTTGATGCGGGTTGGTATGTATCCCCCGACGGGACAAGCGCACAGCCCTTTGTAAAGGGGCATGATTGGTGGGATACGGTAGGAACGTGGGAGCTTGACCCCGCAAAATGGCCGGGGAAAAGCTTTCTCGAATCTACGGATTTTGCACGTGAGCACGGTATGAAAACACTTGTTTGGTTTGAGCCCGAACGTGTAACCGATCCCGAAAATCTTGCAAAGAACTACGGTTACAATATAGACTGGGCGATTCGTGTAGAGGGGGAAAGAACGATTTCCAATAACATTGGAGATCCTAAGTGTCTCAAATGGACGACGGAGCGTATATGTAAAATGCTTCGTGAAAATAAAGTAGAAATGTACCGAGAGGATAACAACTGCAACGCCGCAAAGCTGTGGAAGCACCTTGACGGCTTGGAGGGGGAGAACAGATGCGGTATCACAGAATCTAAATTTATTATCGGTCACTATAAAATGTGGGATGATATTATCGCTTGTACGCTCTCGTACGGAGGGTGTGGATTTGTTGATTCCTGCGCATCGGGAGGCGGTAGAAACGATCTTGAATCCATGCGCCGAGGCGTTCCGCTCCTTAGAAGCGACAGCGACAGAACGACTGCCGCACTCCGACTTTCGATGACTACCGCATTTAACAAATGGATCCCTTTCTGCGGATCAAACACAAAGGAAAAAGCGTCAGAGCTTGCTCTGACAGGTGTTAGTGATCCATATGTTTGGCGCGCGTCCTATCTTCCCTCGTTGAACGTTGATTCACAGTTTGTATATGATGCAGAGCAAAATTTCGATGTGCTCCGTTTCGGACTCGGGGAATGGAAAAAGGTTTCACCTTATCTCCTTAAAGAATTTTATCCTCTCACACCTTGGCATAAGGAGAAGGATAACACCGATTTTACCGCTTTCTGTTATTACGATCCGGAAAAAGAAGAGGGCGTTATCTTGGCATTCCGTCAAGAAAGGTGCAATAGAGATCTGCTGAATATATCATTACCGTTCGCAAACCAAAGTGACAGATATACCGTTACCGATGAGGATAGTTACGAGCAGAAAATAACAGGCGGTATCATAACACTTCGTTTTGATGCACCGCGTACAGCAAAGCTGATATGGGTAAAGAAGATATGAACATACCGCTTACACTGATCTTGTCTCTTGCTGCAGCGCTCGGCGGCAGCATTGCCAAAAAATACTACACCGATAAAGCACCTACGGGACTTTCGGGAGGATTTGTTTTCAATGCTGTCGGCTGTCTGACTGCCGCCGTTATCCTGCTGTGCTGGGGTGGTTTTGGTACGTCGTCCGTATTTACGATATTGCTTGGTGTGGTTTTCGGTGCCATTACTGCCCTTCAAGGCATCACGAACATAGCCGCTCTACAAGTCGGACCGATGTCGTATACGTCGGTTATGATCTCTTTTTCTACACTGATATCCGCTCTATCCGGCGTGATGTTCTTTGACGAGAGTCTGGGCTGGGCGCAGATTGTGGGAATTGTGCTGATGCTGGTAAGCTTTGTGCTTGCCGCAAAGAGTGATGACGAAGCAAAAAAGGCAAATTTTAAATGGCTTATGCTGTGCCTTATCGCCTTTGCCGCAACGGGTGGTATTGGAGTCATGCAAAAGGTACATCAAAGCTCGGTGTATAAGGATGAGCTGAACGCATTTTTGATCGTTGCCTTTGTCTCATCGGCAGTCCTTTGCACAATTTTTGCCATGCTGCTGAAAAAGTGTGAAAACCAAGCCATAGCTGCAAAAAGCAATGAACCCCACCATAAAAAGCGACTTTGGCTCCTGCTTGGAATGATGCTTGCAAGCGGTATTTGCGTAGCTGTCAACAACAAATTCAATCTCTATTTGTCGGGAGTAGTGGACAGCGCAGTTTTTTTCCCGATCGTCAATGGAGGCGGTCTTGTGCTCACCACGCTTGCGGCAGTGCTTTTATTCAAGGAAAAACTTTCAAAAAAGCAATGGATCGGTGTTGTTTTCGGTATTGCTTCGGTTGTATTTTTGTGTAATCCGTTTGCATAAAAGCGACTTGAAATAAACTTTTATTTTGAAGGCGCTTCGACAAGAGAATGCAAAAAAAATACTAAGGCAAACATATTGTAATTTGCTGTTTTCTGTGTTATAATAATAAACAGCAAATCGCATTATCAATTAAGGAGATTTTTACGATGTCAACATTTCAATCATTGATCACGATGCTGAATGAGGTACCGAGCTGTGGAGAAAAGTCGCAGATCGTTGCCGCGTTGCTGAACTCTGTCAAATCAGCCAAATTGACCGACGAGGACGCGGGAGCGCTTTCCGCATTCGTATTTGCGGAGATCGGAAGGCTGTTCACGTTGATAGACAACGCGGGTTGTTATAAGGACAAATGTGAGCTGTTTGACTATGAGGACAAGCTGTTGGGGCTGGTGATGGCGATTTATCCCTCTGCCGACAAGATCCCCGCGGAGAAACTTGAGACAGTCAAGCAGATGGTCGAGCTGGTCAACAAGGAACGATACCTTGAATCGGCGGTGGATCATCTTTTTGAAGCCGACGCGATCGAAGAGAACGATGTTCAAATTTTACTTCATATTGCCTCCACGGTCAAGGACGAATACCAACGGGGGCAGCTGTTCTTTGGCTTGCTGAATTACAAGGAGCAGTTCAAAAAGCTTTCCGGGGTGTCCAAACAGGCAATCGGCGGTTTTATCGCATCGGAAATGGAGCGCTGTTTGCAGGAGAAAACCGCAATCGATGAGGACAAGGCAAACAATCTCGAAGTCATGTGTGACGTGTGCCAATATTTTATGAATGATGCCATTGTGACGAGTCTGTATGAGATCTTAAAGCTGGGCAGAAATCACGTCAATGTCTATGCAATCGCAACGCTGATGTCGGCAAAGCAATCGATCCCGCAAGCAACGGTCGACGCTTTGGCGCGGGACTTGGAGTATGCGGACATGACTTACGGCTTTTTGGAGCGCTACGGGCAAACCGCGCTCTTTCCGTCGGAGCTGTCAGAGCCGGAGTATCTTGCCAAGAGCGATCTGGTGCATTGGCTGACCTTCCCGACCGAGCTTGGTAAGGCGCCCGATGCGATCGAATATTTGGGCAAGACAAAGGTCAAGCGCGAGGTCTTTTATGTGTTCCGTTTTCGTTCCGACAGCGACAATTTGGGGGATGACTTGAAAAACAAGTGGCTGATCGGTTGGTCGTCAAACGAGGGCGGTACATTCAGCAACTTTGACGAGTACGGAGCCTATGAGCAAAAAACTCCCGAAAAGACCGTGAAATACATTAAGAAAAAACTTTTGTAACTTTCTTTATTATGATAATATTGCTCTCAATTTTTCAAACCGACACGTTCATTTCGCTTGATGTATTGGTGGCGATCCTCATCTCCCTTGCTTTGTTTGCTTTCATGGGGTGGGGGGTCAAGTCACTGATTGCCGAACAGCGGAAACGTGCGCGTATGTATGAGGAGATGGATGATGCAGAAAACGAACCTGTCCCAAAAACGGTTGGCGCGAGGGTGCTTGCAAAGCGGATAGATAAGCGCTATCTTGGGCGCGGTCGGGGATTTGAGTATCGTTTTATTGTTACATTTTGGACCGATCATGACGATGATGTCGAGTATAGCGTGCCGCAGGAGCTTTACGATCGTATCGCCCAAGATCAAACAGGAACGCTTGTCACGTTGAATGATCAATTTTTCGATTTCGGTGACGGGGAACCGATCCTATAAATGCAGAAAGAATGTGTCTCCACGGCAACAGCATTTACTTTTTTAAGTAATGAGATTGGGATACAATGTAACCATGTGGACCACTTTGGGTGGTGGTAACCGCTTTCTCCCACGGAGAAAGTGTAATGGTTGGCGGGAGCTATTGTTTGGAACAACGTACTAACATTCCTATACCGTCAGAAAACTACCGAATAAGGAACAGACATTCCTGTGATAAAATATAAAATTCGTTGAAAGTTTTGAGGGGTGTGGGGAACTTTTTCAAAAGTTCCCCACAAAAATAAAAAAACTCTATAAGTAAATGCTGTTGCCGTGAACGTGTCTCATAAAAATCTTGACAACCGCGTATTTTTATGGTATGATATATAATAAGGCAAGGGACGTGTCCCGTGTCGGATCAAAAGACAATTTTTAAGGAGAAAGCTTATGAGAAATTTGACAATTACCCGAACCAAGAGCTTTGTGGCGTGTCTTGGAAAAATGAAAGTCTACATAGAGGATCATACCGCCGCCGAAACGACGATCGGTGATGTGCCTTGCCGCAAGCTGGGAGACCTCAAAAACGGTGAAACGAAGACCTTTTCCATTGGCGAGGAGGAGGCGAAAGTCTTTGTGATCGCCGATCAACTGAGCAAAAATTTTTGCAATGAGTTTTACAAGATCCCCGCGGGAGAGAATGATGTGTTCCTCAGCGGAAAGAACCGTTACAATCCTGCCAGCGGCAACGCCTTTCGCTTTGATGGTGTGACCGACGAGGAGGTCCTCAAAAACCGTAAAAAGGGAACCAAAAAGGGACTGATCATTTTGATCATTGCCGCCATTGTCGGTTTTATCATCGGCTTTGCGGCTACTATGGATTGGGACGACCTGTTTGCAAGCGGAGAGCCCGAGACATTTTCTTACCTCAATATGGAGATTACCTTGAACGATCGCTTTGATCAAACCTCCGATACCGATTACAATGTTTGCTTTGATGGCGGTGAGGTTGCGGTGTTCGTGCTGAGAGAGAGCTATACGTCGCTTGCCGAGTTTGGCGAGTTGACCTTGACGGATTATGCCGAACAGGTGATGGAAAACGCCGAGATCGACGTGACCTTGCAGGAAAAGGACGGCTTGACCTACTGTGAGTACACCTTGGAGAGCGATGGCGACGAGCTTTATTATGTAACGGTATTTTACGAGTGCGATGACGCATTTTGGCTGTTCGATTTCGTTACCTATGCGGACGAAAAGAACAATTACAGTCAATCCTTTATGGACTGGGCAAAGTCGGTAAAGTTTCAATAAAAACCGATCAAGAAAAGAGAACACGATCCCACACGGAGCGCGTTCTCTTTTTTAAAAATTATTCTTCCGGTTCCCCGTTGTTGTTATCCAGTACCCGTTTTGCAGAGCGGACAAGGCGCTCGCGGAGCCAATAGGGTTCGATCAAGCGGAAGTCCGAGTCGAGTGAGAGCAACAGCCCGATGAATTTTTCGATGCTGTGGAACTCACAACTGTAACGGTCCTTGGGTTGTTTGGCAATGATGTAATTGCTCAACTCCAGTGCGGTCAGCTTGTTTTTGATCTCCACGGTGGCGGTGTAGGGAATCTGCATTTGGATGATCGATTCGTCTGCCGCCAGCTCGTGTGTCTCGGCGTTGAAGATCTCGGGCATGTAGAGGTCGTCATTGTCGGAGCTGAACAGCACGGGCAGGACAAACGGCTGTGTATAGTAAAAACCCTTGCGGCTGTTGTCATAGGCGATCGGCGCGCCCAATTCACGGCGCAAATAGTCCAAATCGCGCTGTGCCTGACGGTGGGAGATGCCAAAACGTTCGGCAAGACGCTGGGCGTTTGGGTAGCTCCTCATCGTCATTTTTTTATGCAGCCATTGGATGCGTGTGTTTGCGTTCATGTCGGATCCTTTCGGTGTTATTCGGCAGTTTCATCGGAGTCGGCGGTGTTGTCGTCTTCGGAGGGCTCCTCGGACGTGGGGGCACGGAGCAAGGTCTTGATACGGACGATCGAGGTCAGTACCGCGCAACAGACCAAAAATCCGCCTGCCGCGTAATCTGCTCGGTCGGTCTTACCCAAGAAAAATGCCAACGGAACCGATAGCGCGGACAGCGCACCGATCGAAACCACCCACGCGGACATGGTAAGGAACATCCGCTGCATGGGTTTGCCGAGGAGGTAACGAAGCTCGCCCGTCAGACTGACCATGGCACACAAAAGCCCGATTTGCGTCATGACTTTCATGGGCGCGTTCATTTCCACGGTTACATCAAAGTAGTAGTAAGCGTTGAGCAGAATATATCCGACGATCGCGGCAATGCCGAGATAGACGGGGATTGTACTTTTTTGAAATGTGGGAATGCCTGTAAGGATGCCGTAGCCTGCGGAAACGATCATGAATGCGGCGGTAACAAGTGAGAGGGTTGTGTTGCCGTGGACAAAGAGAAATACCGCTGTTACCAAAAAGCCGACCGACACGGGCGCGGGGGAAATGCCTTTTGGGAAGGGTGTGGTGTTCTGTGTTTCAATATCGGTCATGCGTGCGGCGACCGTTCCGCATACGGCGCCCAGCAGGGCAAAGACAACCGATAAGATCGGCAGGACAGCGCCTTGCCGAAAGTAGTTGGTGCCGACATCGTAAGAGATGAGTACGGCAAGAATTTGGAGGATCGCCGCAAGCGAGGCGCAAACGGCAAAAGCAAGGCGAAAGTAGGAAACCGTTTTTTTCATTTTGTTTTATTCCTTTTTATTATAAATAGAGTCTCTCGGACAATTTGGGGGCATTGTCTTTTATTATATAACAAAAATATGAATACATTATGAAAGTTTGCAAGGTTGTAAAAAGTTTTTTACTTTTGTCTGCTTTTTTTATTTTTTTCAACATCATTGGTTACCAGTTTCAAAAAATAGGAATACATGGAACGGTGTTGTAGAAAAATCGCGATTTTTTGTGCAAAACGCGGTGCCAAGCGCAAAAGGCAATGCGAAAAAAGCGCTCGAAAGGCGTATTTACGGCAATTTTTGTTTGATATGTATAATCGAAGAGCTGGAATTTCTTTGAAAATCTACAAATCAAACACAAAAAAAGTGTTGCAATTTTGAGAGTTATCTGTTATAATATAAAGGCTTGATATGCGATGAAGCGAAAGGTTGCTGCAAGGGGACGCCCGAGCAGGGAATTTTCGTGGAGTATGTCCGTTGAACCGGGCGAAAGGTAATTTCCGAAGCTGAAACGGCGTAAACGTGCGCCGGAGCTCTTGTGTGGCTTTTGCTGAACGAAAACCCCGGAATTTGTTCTGAACAGTTCCCGGCTGAACTGGTTGGAACAAACTCCGTATTTTTCGGGAGGACAAAGAAACGCACGGGACGGTGTTGTAGGGAATGCCCGCCTTACAAAAACGCGGCCTGCGGACGAATCCTTACCTTTATATAATAAGAGCGCCGCAGACAAGCGAAATCTGATAAGGAGGCAAAAACAATGGCAGTGAAAGAGAAGATCAGAGTGAGACTCAAGAGCTACGATCACGTTTTGATTGACACCGCAGCGAAGAAGATCGTTGAGGTTGCAACCAGAAACGGCGCACAGGTTTCCGGTCCTATCCCGCTTCCCACCGAGAAGGAGATTATTACCATCCTTCGCGCAGTGCACAAGTACAAGGATAGCCGTGAGCAGTTCGAGTACCGTACTCACAAGAGACTCATCGATATCGTAAAGCCGTCCCAAAAGGTTGTGGACGCGCTGATGAGCGTAGAGCTTCCCGCCGGTGTTGAGATCGAGGTTAAAATCTAATATCAAGCAGCCTTGATAAGAACACCAAAACAAAGACAACAGCCGAGTTGTTGACCGAAAGGTCGAAAATGATCGGTAACTTTGTAAGTCATGTTGGCGCCGCGTGCGTCAACCAATAATTTACAGGAGGAAAAACAAAATGAAAAAGGCTATTATCGGTAAGAAGATCGGTATGACGCAGATTTTCGACGAGGTCGGAAATGTCATTCCCGTAACCGTTATCGAAGCAGGCCCGTGCGTAGTCGCACAAAAGAAAACCGTTGAGAAAGACGGTTACGAGGCTCTCCAGCTCGGATTTGCCGAGGTAAAGGAGAAGCACCTGACCAAAGCTGAAAAAGGTCACTTTGACGCAGCGAATGTCCCCATGAAGAAGCACCTCAAGGAATTCCGCCTTGACGATTGCTCCGCAAACGTAGGCGACTTCATCACCGTCGATACCTTCGCCGCAGGCGACAAGGTCGATGTAACAGGTATGACGAAGGGCCGCGGTTACACCGGTGCCGTCAAGCGTTGGAACCATCACATGTTGGGTGCAACCCACGGTGTTGGTCCTATCCACCGCCAGGTCGGTTCCATGGGTGCAAACTCCACGCCGTCTCGTGTTTACAAGAACAAGAAGATGGCAGGTCAGTACGGTAACGAACAGGTCACTGTTCTCAACCTCAAGGTTGTTAAGATTGACAGCGAAAAGAACTTGATCGCCATCAAGGGTGCCATTCCCGGTGCAAAAGACGGCATCGTGTTCATTCGCGATTCTGTGAAAGCATAAGCGGAAGGAGGAAAACAACAATGCCAATCGTAAAAATCGTAAATATGTCCGGCAAAGAAGTCGGCGAACTCACGCTGAATGATAAAGTGTTCGGCGCAGATGTAAACGGCGCTGTTCTCCATGCCGCAGTCAGAGCTTATCTGATGAACCAGAGACAGGGTACACAGTCCACACTGACCCGCACCGAGGTTTCCGGCGGCGGCAAGAAGCCCTGGAGACAAAAGGGCACCGGCAGAGCCCGTCAGGGTTCCACCCGTTCTCCTCAGTGGACGCACGGCGGTATCGCTCTCGGCCCGAAGCCCAGAGATCATCGCCTTGGCATGAACAAGAAGACCCGTCAAGTCGCTCTGTTCAGTGCATTGTCCGATAAGGTTGCAAACGGCAATCTCGTCGTGATCGATAAAATCGCCATCGAGGGTGACAAGCCTTCGACCAAGGTCATGGCAGGTATGTTCAAGACGCTCGGTTTTGAAAAGACCTACACCAAGACCTACAAGACCATCACCGTTGACGGCGGAACGCCTGTTTACGGAACTGCAACCAAAGAGGCTGTAAAGGCACAGAGCGCACTGGTCGTCTTGGACACCGTTGATGCAACCGTCATTAAGAGCTGCAACAACATTCCCACCGCAAAGACCACGCAGTTCAATACGCTGAATGTTTATGACATCCTCAACGCGGAGAAGTTGGTCATGACCGTTGACGCGGTTAAGAAACTCGAGGAGGTGTACGCATAATGAAATTGGCTCAAGATATTATCATCAGACCGGTCATTACCGAGGCTGCTATGGATATGATGGCCAACAAGACCTACGTCTTTGAGGTCCGCAAGGACGCTACAAAGCCGGAGATCGCAAAGGCTGTTGAAGAAGTATTCAAGGCTAGCAAAGTCAAGGTCGCTTGCGTGCGCACCATCAACATGAAGAAGAAGCCCAAGAGACTCGGTGTACACTTCGGTTACACTTCCGAATGGAAAAAGGCGATCGTTACTCTGACCGCCGATTCCGGTGAGATCGAGTTCTTTGAAGGCCTTAACTAAGAGTAGGAGGAAAAGATAGATGCCTACAGTTAAGTATAAACCTACAACACCGGCGAGAAGAAACATGTCGGTTCCGTCTTTCGAGGAGATCACAAAGTTTTCTCCCGAAAAGAGCTTGATCGTAACCAAGAAGAAGCATGCTGGCCGTAACAGCTACGGTCGCATCACCGTTCGCCACAGAGGCGGCGGAAACAAGGTGAAGTACAGAATTATCGACTTCAAGCGTCAGAACACGAACGCAAACACCGTTGTCGGTATCGAGTATGACCCTAACAGAACCGCTTATATCGCACTGCTCCAAGACACCGAGGGCAACAAGAGCTATATCATCGCTCCCGAAGGTCTGACCGCGGGTGACGTTGTTTACTCCGGTGTAGATGCCGACATTAAGCCCGGCAACACGCTGCCCATCGCCAACATTCCCGTTGGTACTGTCATCAACAACATCGAGCTCTACCCCGGCAAGGGCGCTCAGCTCGTTCGTTCTGCAGGTGCTATGGCGCAGTTGATCTCCAAGGAGCCCAACGGCTTGGCACAGGTAAGACTTCCCTCCGGTGAAGTTCGTTGGATCCGTTTGGATTGCAAGGCAACCATCGGTCAAGTCGGTAACGTTGAGCATGACACCGTTAAGGTCGGTAAGGCAGGTAAGACCAGACACAAGGGTATTCGCCCGACCGTTCGCGGTTCGGTCATGAACCCCTGCGATCACCCCCACGGTGGTGGTGAGGGCAAGTCTCCCATCGGTCATCCCGGCCCGGTTACCCCTTGGGGTAAGCCTGCTCTGGGTTATAAGACCAGAAACAAGAAGGCGCGTACCGATAAGTTCATCGTAAAGCGTAGAAATGCGAAATAAGGAGGGAATATAAAATGAGCAGAAGCCTTAAAAAAGCACCTTATGTTGAAGAGAAACTCTTTAATCGTATTGAAGCGATGAATGCGAAGAACGAGAAAAAGGTTCTCAAGACTTGGTCCAGATCCTCTACCATATTCCCGGAATTTGTCGGTCATACCATCGCGGTTCATGATGGCAAGAAGCACGTTCCGGTCTATGTCACTGAGGACATGGTAGGACACAAGCTGGGTGAGTTTGCTCCCACCCGCACGTTCAAGGGCCACGCAGGCTCCAAAACATCCAATAACGGTAAATGATCTAAGGGGAGGTAATTAAATACTATGGAAGCAAAAGCATATCTGAAGTATGCAAGAATTTCCCCTCGCAAGGTCCAAATCGTTCTTGATCTGATCAGAGGCAAGGACGTTGCTACCGCTATGGGAATTCTGAACAACAAACCTCGCGCTGCATCCGAGCTCCTCATTAAGCTGCTCAAGAGCGCGATCGCAAATGCGGAAAACAATTTCCACATGGATACCACGAAACTTTACGTTTCCGAGTGCTTTGTTTGCCCCGGCCCGACTCTGAAAAGAATCATGCCCCGCGCAAAGGGAAGCGCAGACCGTATCCTAAAGAGAACCAGCCATGTTACCATGGTGGTTAAAGAGAGAGACTGAGAGAGGAGGAAACAACAGAATGGGTCAGAAAGTAAATCCCCACGGCCTGAGAGTGGGTGTGATTAAAAACTGGGATTCAAGATGGTTCGCAAAGGACGAAGTCTTTGGAGATACCCTTGTTTCCGACTACAATGTCAGAAAATATTTGAAGAAAGAGCTGTATGATGCAGGTGTTTCCAAGATCGAGATCGAGCGCGACGGCCACAGAGTCAGAGTGTTCGTAAACTGCGCAAAGCCGGGTATGGTTATCGGCCGCGGCGGCGTGGAGATCGAGAAATACAGACAGCAGCTTGAAAAGATGGTTGGTATGCCCGTTGCGCTCAACGTTGTTGAGATCAGACAGCCCGACCTCGACGCTCAACTGGTTGCGGAGAATATCGCAAAGCAGCTTGAGAACCGCGTTGCATTCAGACGCGCAATGAAGATGTCCATCCGTAACACCATGAGACTTGGCGCAAAGGGTATCAAGATCAATTGCGGCGGCCGTCTCGGCGGTGCGGAGATCGCTCGTTCCGAGCACTACCATGAGGGTACCATTCCGCTTCAAACGCTGAGAGCCGACATCGACTACGGCTTTGCGGAAGCAAATACCACTTACGGTAAGATCGGTATCAAGGTTTGGATCTACAAGGGCGAAATCCTCAATGAGGTCAACAGACCCGGTACCAATCAAAGACGCAATGACCGCAGAGATAACCGCGGTGACCGCAGAGACAATCGTCGCGGTGATCGCAGAGAAGGCCGCAACGGCGGTAACTTCCGCGGTGAGCGCAGAGAGAGAACTCCGAGAGAAGGAGGCGCGAAATAATCATGTTAATGCCGAAAAGAGTAAAGTTCCGTCGTGTACAACGCGGCAGACTGAAGGGTAAGGCATCCCGCGGTACCAAGATCAGCAACGGTTCTTACGGTCTCGTTGCACTGGAGCCCGCATGGATCACCAGTAACCAGATCGAGGCAGCCCGTATCGCTATGACGCGTTATATCCGCCGTGGCGGTCAGGTTTGGATCAAGATTTTCCCCGATAAGCCCATCACCGAGAAGCCCGCTGAAACCCGTATGGGTTCCGGTAAAGGTTCCCCCGAATACTGGGTGGCTGTTGTAAAGCCGGGCAGAATCCTGTTTGAAATGGACGGAGTTGCGGAGGATGTAGCAAAAGAGGCTATGCGTCTTGCAGGTCACAAGCTCCCGATCAAAACAAAGTTCGTTACCAAAGCAACCGAGGAAAAGGAGGGTTAATCAATGAAAGCAGCAGAACTCAGACAAATGTCTGTTGAGGCACTTGAGGAGAAGCTGAAGGAACTCAAGACCGAGCTCTTCAATCTTCGCTTCCAGCATGCTATCAACCAACTTGACAACCCTCACAAAATGACTGAAGTAAAGCACGACATCGCTCGCGTGATGACGGTTCTTCAGGAAATGAAGAAGGAGGAGGCTTAAGGTCATGGCAGAAGAAAGAGCACTCAGAAAAACCAGAGTGGGTCTGGTTGTCAGCAACAAGATGGATAAGACCGTTGTGGTTGCCATCGAGGACAACGTCAAGCATCCCATTTACGGTAAGATCGTGAAAAGAACCCTGAAGCTCCATGCACAGGATGACGAAAACACCTGCAACATCGGTGACAAAGTAAAGCTCATGGAGACAAGACCGCTTTCCAAAACAAAGAGATGGCGTGTTGTCGAGATCATTGAGAGAGCAAAATAATTGCTCTTTCAAGATCATCATTCATTCGAATAGTAAATACGTCGTAGCGTATTGAATCAGTAGGAGGATATTAAAGTGATTCAGCAGCAAACATTAATGAAGGTTGCCGATAACACCGGCGCCAAGGAACTGATGTGCATCAGAGTTCTTGGCGGTACGGGCAGAAGATATGCAAATATCGGTGACGTTGTGGTTTGCGCAGTCAAAAAGGCAGCACCGGGCGGCGTCGTCAAAAAGGGTGACGTTGTCAAAGCAGTGGTTGTCAGAACTGTGCACGGTATTAAGAGAGCAGACGGCTCTTATATCAAATTTGACGAGAACGCAGCAGTGGTCATTCGTGAGGACAAAACGCCCCGCGGAACCCGTATCTTTGGGCCTGTTGCAAGAGAGCTTCGTGACAAGGATTATTTGAAGATCCTGTCTTTGGCTCCCGAAGTGCTTTGATGGAGGTAAATAACAATGGCAAAAATGCACATTAAAAAGGGCGATACCGTTGTTGTTCTCTCCGGAGATGACAAGGGCGTTCAAGGCGAAGTAATCGCAGTTTCCCGCGAAGAGGGAAAGGTTCTTGTGAAGGGTGCCAACATCATTCACAAGCATGTCAAGCCCCGCAAGCAGGGTGAGTCCGGCGGCATTGTTGATGCCGAGGGCGCTATCTACGCATCAAAGGTAGCTCTCTACTGCCCCGATTGTAAAAAGGGCGTTCGCGTTCACATGAATGTGGATGGCGACAAGAAGATCCGCGTTTGCGCAAAATGCGGCAAGAAATTTGATTGAGGAGGGTTAAGCAATCATGGCAGCAAGAATGAAAGAATTGTATAAAGCTGAAATTGCTCCCGCACTCATGAAGCAGTTTAGCTACAAGAGCGTGATGCAGATTCCGAAGCTTGACAAGATCGTTGTCAACGTCGGTGTCGGCGACGCAAAGGATAATTCCAAGGCATTGGACGCAGTTCTCCGCGACCTCGGTATCATTACCGGTCAGAAGGCTGTTCCGACCTATGCAAAGAAATCTGTCGCAAACTTCAAGATCCGTGAGGGTATGAAGATCGGCGCAAAGGTCACTCTGCGCGGCGACAGAATGTATGAGTTCATGGACAGACTCTTCAACTTCGCTCTGCCGAAGGTCCGTGACTTCAAGGGTATCAATCCCAACGCTTTTGACGGCCGCGGCAACTACGCGCTCGGTCTGAAAGAGCAGTTGATCTTCCCCGAAATCGAGTACGATAAGGTCGAGAAGATCCGCGGTATGGATATTTGCTTTGTAACCACTGCAAATACCGACGAAGAGGCAAGAGAGTTGCTGAAGCTGTTTGGCGCTCCCTTTGCGAAATAATTAGGAGGTAATCACGATGGCAAAGAAAGCTATGATCAACAAGCAGCAGAAAGCTCAAAAGTATTCCACCAGAGAGTACAACCGCTGCAAAATCTGCGGACGCCCTCACGCATATCTCCGTAAGTTCGGTATCTGCCGTATCTGCTTCCGCAACCTCGCTTACAAGGGCGAGATCCCGGGTGTAAAGAAAGCATCCTGGTAATTCAAACAACAAACGCATCGCGTTGTTGAATAAAAACTTCCAACTATCGGCAGGAAATTAAACCGGTCCAAAGATCGCGGACAGTTGGATTTAACCGCCGATACGCCGCCATCAAGGATGGCAGCAAGAGAAATTTACTTGCATAAGGAGGATAATGAATATGCAAATGTCAGACGTAATCGCCGATATGCTCACCAGAATCCGCAATGCAAACAATGCAAAGCATCAGACTGTTGACATTCCGGCATCCAACATGAAAAAGGCAATCGCCGAGATCCTCGTTGAAGAGGGTTATGTAAAGTCCTATCAGGTTATTGACGACGGCAAACAGGGCACCATCCGTGTCACGCTGAAGTACCTGCAGGGCAAGCAAAAGGTTATCCGCGGCATCCGCCGTGTGTCCAAGCCCGGTCTGCGTATCTACGCCGGCTGCGAGGATATGCCCAGCGTGATGAACGGACTCGGAATTGCGATCGTTTCCACATCCAAGGGTATCATGACGGGCAAGAAGGCGAAGTCGCTCAATGTTGGCGGCGAAGTCCTTGCATTCGTATGGTAATCCGGAACGGGAGGTATTGAACAATGTCAAGAATTGGAAGAATGCCCATTGCGATCCCCGCAGGTGTTACCGTTACCGTCGCTGACGAGAACGTAGTCACCGTAAAGGGTAAGCTCGGCACACTCACAGAGAAGTTCAGCTCTCGCATGAACATCAAGGTGGAAGGAAGCGAAGTGATCATCACCCGTCCTACCGACGACAAAGAGGACAAGAGCCTACACGGTCTTACCCGCGCACTCCTGTTCAACATGGTCGAGGGTGTCACCAACGGATACTCCAAAAAGCTGGAGATCGTCGGTGTCGGTTACAAGGTAGTAAAGCAGGGCAAAACTCTGCAACTGTATCTGGGACACTCCTTGATGCCCGATTCCGGTCTGCCGCAGGCAAGATTCTGCATGACCGAAGAGGACGGCATTACCTTTGATGTTCCGGACGCAAATACCATTATCGTTAAGGGTATCGACAAGCAAAAGGTCGGTCAGACCGCCGCAGTGATCCGCGGTAAGAGACCTCCCGAACCTTACCACGGCAAGGGCGTGAAGTATGCCGAAGAGCATGTTCGCCGCAAGTCCGGTAAGGCCGGCAAGGGCAAATAAGGAAAGGAGTGAAGTGACATGGTATCAAGAAAAGATGCAAACAAGGCTCGTCTTAAGAGACATAAGAGAGTCAGAGCAAAGATTTCGGGTACTGCCGAGCGTCCGCGTCTTGCTGTATATCGCTCTAATGCGAACATCAGCGCACAGATCATTGATGACGTAAAAGGCGTAACTCTGGTAAGCGCTTCCACTTTCGGAAAGAGCTTTACCGCTGACGGCGGCAACAAGGCAGCTGCTCGCGAAGTAGGCAAAATGATCGCCGAAAAGGCAATTGCACAGGGTATCACCGAGGTCGTTTTCGACCGTGGCGGTTACCTGTATCACGGACGTGTATCGGAACTGGCTGAAGGCGCTCGCGAGGGCGGCTTGAAGTTCTGATTTTCCGGTTTGTACACTGTTCAAACAACTACAACAAGTGTTGAACATTTTGGAGGAAAAAATGGTAGAAAAATTTAATCCCGCTGAGCATGATCTGAAAGAATCGCTCATCTCTCTGAACCGTGTTTCCAAGACCGTTAAGGGTGGTCGTATCGCCCGTTTCGCAGCTTTGATGGTTGTGGGTGACGGAGCCGGTCACGTAGGCGTTGGTCTTGGCAAGGCTGCCGAGGTTCCCGAAGCGATCCGCAAGGGAATTGAAGACGCAAAGAAAAATATGGTAACAGTATCCCTCAAGGGGACTTCGATCCCCCACGAGGTGATCGGTGTATTCGGCGCCGGCAAGGTTCTTCTCAAGCCTGCCGCTCCCGGTACCGGTATCATCGCAGGTGGCAAGGTACGTATGGTACTTGAGGCTGCCGGCATTAAGAACATTCGTGCAAAGTGCCTGCGCTCCAACAATCCTACCAACGTTGTTAAGGCAACGATGGAGGGCTTGAAGGAACTCCGCACGGCTGAGGAAGTTGCGAAGATCCGTGACATCTCGGTCGACCAGGTCAAGGGCTGAGCAGGAGGTAACGGAAGATGAAAAAAGTTACACTTACAAAAAGTCTGATCGGCTGCAAGCCCAATCAGAAGGCAACTGCAAAATCTCTTGGACTGAACAAAGTCGGTGACAGCATCGTTCACGCGGACGACGCAGTGCTTGCCGGCAAGGTAAAGGTTCTGGCACATCTGGTTACGGTTGAAGCCGTAGAAAACGCATAAGGAGGTATTGCAGATGAAACTCCACGAATTGAGTCCTGCCGAAGGCTCCGCAAAGGCAGCTTGGCGCAAGGGCAGAGGTCCCGGATCCGGTAACGGTAAGACCGCCGGCAAGGGACACAAGGGACAGAACGCGCGCTCCGGCGGCGGTGTAAGACCCGGCTTTGAGGGCGGTCAGTTCCCGATTTACAGACAACACCCCAAGAGAGGCTTTAACAATCACTTCGCTACCAACTATGCGATCGTGAATGTTGAGGATCTCAACCGCTTCGTAGACGGCACTGTGGTTGACATGGATGTCCTTCTCGCAGCAAAGATCGTTCGCAAGCCGATGGACGGACTGAAGGTTCTCGGTAACGGCGAGCTCACCAAAAAACTTACAGTCAAGGCTGCCGTTTTCTCGGCAACTGCTAAGGAAAAAATTGAGGCAGCAGGCGGTAAGGTAGAGGAGGTATAAGGATGTTTCAGACGTTTAAGAACGCGTGGAAAACCCCTGACCTCAGAAAAAAGCTTCTCTTTACCGCAATGATTTTGCTTTTGTACCGTATCGGTGCATGTTTGTTTGTTCCTTATGTGGACGTAAACGCAATTTCAACCAACCTTCAATGGTTCGGTAGCGAGAGTATTTTCACGTTTGTCGGCTTGCTTTCCGGTGAAGCGTTCAGCAAAGCAACTCTGTTTGCCCTGTCTGTATCGCCGTATATTACCGCATCGATCGTGATGCAGCTTTTGACCATTGCACTCCCTCCCTTGGAAAGACTTTCCAAGCAGGGTGAAGAGGGGAAAAAGAAGATCACCGCTTATACCCGCTGGGTAACCGTGGCATTGGCGTTGATCACCGCTTACGGCTATGTAAAACTTCTCGAATCTTATTCTTTGTTGACGGTCAGCAGCGGCGACAAAATGTATGTCTTTGCTCAGATCGTTATGGTTGCTTGCTTCTGCGCAGGTGCGGCTCTTATCATGTGGCTGGCTGAGCAGATCAACGACCACGGTATCGGTAACGGTATTTCGATGATCCTTTTTGCAAACATTCTTTCCAGCTTCTCGTCCATGATCTCGAGCATGATCACCATGGTCACCGAGAAGGAGGGCGGCATGATTGCAGTCGGTATTTTGGAGGTCATTCTTTCTCTGGCGCTCACCCTTGGTGCGATCGTTTTGATCGTTTGGTTTACGAACTCCGAGAGAAGAATCCCGATCCAATATGCCAAGAGAGTTGTCGGACGCAAAATGTATGGCGGTCAGTCCTCCAATCTTCCTTTGAAGATGAACATGGCGGGCGTGATGCCGGTCATCTTTGCAAGCTCTATCGTATCCATTCCCGCAACCATTGCAGGATTTATGACCAAGACAAACTGGTTTACAAAATTTGTTGAAAACTGGTTTAGTTATACAGATCCTTTGTATATCGCTCTGTTTGTCGTTCTCATTTTCCTGTTCTCCTACTTCTACATTATGATTTCTTTCAATCCCGTAGAAGTTGCAAACAATATCAGAAACAACGGCGGCGCAATTCCGGGTATCCGTCCGGGCAAGCCTACTTCTGATTATATCAAAAAGATCTTGAACCGCATTACACTTCTGGGCGCTGTGTTCCTGGTTGTGATCGCAGCTGTTCCGATGATCATTACCGCCATTACCAGCGCGTTCAACATCAACTTTGCCAGTTTCGCGTTTACCGGAACTTCCTTGTTGATCGTTGTCGGCGTTGCTTTGGAGACGGTACGCGATCTCGAAGCTCAGCTTGCAATGCGTAACTACAAGGGCTTCCTTGATTGATAACCTATATCCCATACGGAGGAAACGATGAATCTTATTTTAATGGGCGCTCCCGGAGCGGGCAAAGGTACCCAATCCGCGAAGATTTCCGAAAAATATCATATTCCCGCAATTGCGACCGGAGATATTCTCCGCGCGGCAATCAAGGCGGGAACCGAACTCGGTAAGGCTGCAAAGTCCTATATCGATGACGGTAAACTGGTTCCCGATTCCGTTGTGATTGGAATCATCAAGGAGTATCTTGCATCCGACGAATGCAAAAACGGCTTTATTCTTGACGGCTTCCCCCGTTCGATCCCTCAAGCCGAGGCGCTCGACGAGATGGGCGTGAAGATCGATGTCGTGCTGAGCATTGAGGTTGCGGATGACAAGATCGTGGAACGCATGAGCGGACGCAGAGTTTGCTCCTGCGGCGCCTCCTATCATGTGGCTTACAATCCCCCCAAAACCGAAGGCGTTTGTGACAAATGCGGTACCGCTCTGTATATCAGAGCTGACGATGCCGCTGAAACCGTAAAGAACAGACTGGCAACCTTCCACGCACAGACCGAGCCTCTGAAAGAGTACTACTCTAAGAAAGGCATTCTTGTGACGGTCGAAGGACAGGAAGAAGTCGCCGATACCACCGCACTGGTGTACCGCGCGTTGCAGCCGTTCGAGGCGTGATCGTATGATCCACTTAAAAAATTCGGCACAAATCGCTGCCATGAAGGACGCAGGTCGTATTACGGGCGAGGCTTTGCTTATTGCCCGTGATATGGTCCGACCGGGAGTCAGCACTTATGAGATCGACATGGCGATCCGCCATTATATCGAAAAATGCGGTGCGACTCCAACCTTCCTTGGCTACGGCGGATTTCCGGCAAGCGCCTGTATCAGCATCAACGACGAGGTCATCCACGGGATCCCCTCCAAAAAGCGGATTCTCCGGGAGGGCGACATCGTAAAGATCGATACGGGAGCCACCTACAAGGGTTACGTCGGGGACTCGGCAAGAACGATCCCCGTCGGAAACGTCAGCGAAGAAGCACGCAAGCTGATCGAGGTCACGCGCGACAGCTTTTGGGCAGGCGTTGAGGCTCTGAAGGTCGGCAACCGACTGGGTGATGTCGGGTCTGCAATTGATGAATTGGTCCGCAAAAACGGATTCAGTACGGTGAAACGGTATGTGGGACACGGCGTGGGGACCGATATGCACGAATCCCCCGATGTTCCCAACTTCGGAACTCCCGGGCGCGGCATTCGGCTTTGTGCCGGAATGACGATTGCCATCGAGCCGATGGTCAATGTCGGAACCTTCGAGGTCAAAGAGATGTCGGACGGTTGGACGGTCAAGACCATGGACGGCTCACTCTCAGCACACTACGAAAACACAGTGGCGCTGACGAGTGACGGAGTCCTAATCCTCACCGAAGTCGAAAAAGGTTTCTGATAAATCAATTAGGAGAATTGTTATGGCACAAAAGGACGACGTGATCGAATTTGAAGGTACGGTCGTTGAGGCTCTGCCGAACGCCTGCTTCAAAGTAAAGCTGCCGAACGGTCATATGGTGACTGCCCATATTTCCGGCAAGCTTCGCATGAACTATATCAAAATTCTGCCCGGTGACCGCGTGACCATCGAGGTTTCGGTCTATGACCTAACCAAGGGACGCATTACCTGGCGCGCAAAATAATCAGCAGAATCCAAATACAGCAAGAAAGGTATGGTAAGAACAAATGAAGGTGAAACCATCCGTTAAGAAGATCTGCGAAAAATGCAAGATCATCAAGAGAAAAGGCAAAGTAATGGTAATCTGCGAAAACCCCAAGCATAAGCAAAGACAGGGTTAAGCAAATACCGAAAAATCAACAGAGAGGTGAATAAACAGTATGGCTCGTATAGCTGGTGTTGATATTCCGAACAACAAGCGCGTAGAAATCGCCCTTACCTATATTTACGGTATCGGTCGCAAGAGCGCAAACGATATCCTTGCAAAGACCGGCATCAACCCGGACACCCGCGCAAAGGATCTGACCGAGGACGAAGTTGCTAAGCTCCGTGACGAGATTGAAAAATCCTACACCGTAGAAGGTGACCTCCGCCGTGATGTTGCTCTCAACATCAAGAGAATGGTAGAGATCAACTGCTATCGCGGTATCCGTCACAGAAAGGGCTTGCCCGTGCGCGGTCAAAGAACCAAGACCAACGCAAGAACCCGTAAAGGTCCCGCAAAGACCATTGCGAACAAGAAGAAGTAAAGGAGTGGCATAAAAATGGCAAAAGTAGTAGCAAAGAAAGTTGTCAAGAAACGCCGCGAGAGAAAGAATATCGAAAAGGGTGCCGTTCACATTCAAGCAACCTTTAACAACACGATCATCACGATCTCCGATGTCGAGGGTAACACCATTTCGTGGGCATCCGCAGGTGAACTTGGCTTTAAAGGCTCCAGAAAGTCTACTCCGTATGCAGCACAGTCTGCTTCCGAGACGGCAGCAAAAGCCGCTATGGAGCACGGTCTGAAATCCGTTGAGGTTTTCGTAAAGGGCCCCGGCTCCGGACGTGAATCGGCAATCCGTGCACTGGAAACCGTAGGTCTTCAGATCACTATGATCAAGGACGTAACGCCTGTTCCGCACAACGGTTGCAGACCGCCCAAGCGCAGACGTGTTTAATTATTAGTGGAGGGATAAAATTATGGCAAGATACACAGGACCTGTTTGCAGACTCTGCCGCAGAGAAGGTACCAAGCTTTATTTGAAGGGCGAACGTTGCACTTCCGGCAAGTGCGCAATTGACCGCAGAAACACTGCTCCCGGTCAGCATGGCGCAGCAAACAAGAAAATGAGAGAATACGGACTGCAGATGCGTGAAAAGCAGAAGACCAGAAGATACTACGGTGTCCTGGAGAAACAGTTCGTCAATTACTATGAGGAGGCTGCCCGTAAAGAAGGTATGACCGGTGAGAACTTGATCTGCTTGCTCGAGCGCCGCCTTGACAATGTTGTTTACAGAATGGGCTTCGCAGCTTCCCACAAAGAGGCGCGTCAGTTGGTTCTGCACGGACATTTCACCCTCAACGGCAAGAAGGTCAACATTCCTTCTCTGATCGTGAAGGCAGGCGACGTGGTTGCCGTGAAGGAAACCAGCCGTGACTCCGTGAAATTCAAGGCTTTGGCTGAAGCAGCTGCTTCTCAGACCGCTCCCAAGTGGTTGGAAGTAAAGGCAGACGCAATGACCGCAAAGGTTGCAACCCTGCCCGCACGTGAGGACGTTGACTTCGATTTCAACGAACAGCTGATCGTCGAGCTCTATTCCAAGTAATTCCGTTGCTTTCCAAAAGATACGGCTTACCGGATATGGCTCCGGTCAGCGCCTGTATCAGCCCCGTAGCCAATTTAGAAACGATTATAAGGAGGTTTATTTGGAATGATTGAGATTGAAAAGCCCAATATCACATCAATTGATTTGAGTGAGGATGGCACACACGGTACTTTTATCGTGGAGCCTTTGGAGCGTGGATACGGTATCACGCTCGGCAACTCCTTGCGCAGAGTGCTTCTCAGCTCTTTGCCCGGTGTCGCAGTCACCAACATTAAGATCGACGGCGTTTTGCATGAGTTCTCTACCATCCCCGGTGTGACCGAGGACGTGACCGAGATCGTGCTGAACGTAAAGGGAATTACCGCAAAATTGCATTGCGCAGGTCCCAAGACCGTTGTCATCGACGTGACCGGTGAAAAAGATGTTACCGCGGGAGATATCAAGCAGGATTCCGATATTGAGATTTTGAACCCCGAGCATCACATTGCAACGGTTGGTGAAAATGACAGATTCTATATGGAGCTGACATTTGCCGGCGGACGCGGTTATGTCTCGCAGGAGAGAAACAAGCAGTTGCACACCCAAATCCTCGGTGCGGCAACCTCGGCTCCCATCGGAACCATTTATACCGACTCGATCTACACACCTGTGTACAACGTGAACTACACCGTTGAAAATACCCGTGTCGGTAACATTACGGATTACGATAAACTGACTTTGGAAATCCTAACCAACGGAACCATTTCCGCAAGGGAAGGTATTTCGCTTGCAGCCAAGATTCTCAATGAGCATCTCAACTTGTTTGTGGATTTGTCCGATGAAGCAAAGAAGGCAGAGATCATGGTAGAAAGAGAAGAAACCATCAAGGAGAAAGTCCTTGAGATGACCATTGAGGAGCTTGATATGTCTGTTCGTAGCTTCAACTGCTTGAAGCGCGCAGGCATTGACACGGTGGAGGATCTGATTGCTCGCACCGAAGAAGACATGATCAAAGTCCGTAACCTTGGTAAGAAGTCGTTGGAAGAGGTTATTCAAAAGCTCCATTCTTTGGGACTGGAGCTCCGCAAGGAAGAAGAATAATTTCGCGATTTTAACCGTACAGAATAAAAAAGATTCGTAAACAGCAGAAGGAGGGAATAGAAATGCCCGGAACCAGAAAACTTGGCAGACCTACCGCCCACAGAAGAGCAATGCTCCGCGGTATGGTTACCTTACTGCTTGAGAACGGACAGATTGAGACCACGCTCACCAGAGCGAAGGAAGTTCGTTCCATGGCAGAAAAGATGATTACACTCGGTAAGAAGAATACACTGGCAAGCCGTCGTGCAGCTCTTGCTTATATCACCAAAGAGGATGTTGTAAGCAAGCTGTTCAATGAGATTGCTCCCAAGTATGCAAACCGTCAGGGTGGTTACACTCAGATCTTTAAGCTGGGTAACCGCAGAGGCGACGCCGCTGAAATGGCGATCGTAAAACTGATTGAGGAGGCTCCTGTTGTTGAGGAGAAGCCCGCCGAAGAGGCAGCCGCTCCCAAGAAGAGAGCTCCCAGAAAAAAGAAGACCGAGGAAGCTGCACCCGCAGCCGAGGAAGAGAGCAAATAATTTTTGCTTAAAAAATGGGCTGTCACCAAACGCCTTGATGTGTTTGGTGACAGCCCATTGGCTTTTGTGGGGCGGCTGAATACTATTCCATATGATTATAAAGTAATATAAGATTTTGCATATTCCAATGCTTCCTGCGGTGTAATTTTGCGGCGATCGGCAACCGATAAAAATGCACGGGGAAGATTGTGAAAGCCTAAAATATACGTTTGAAAGGCTTTTTGATAGCCTATCTTTTTTTCAGTCAATACTTTTATGCAACAAAACAAAATAAAACTCATTTTCAATAATAAATCGTCATATTCCTCGGAATAATCAACCTCCGAAGGAGCGGTTATCGAATCAGCCGAAATATCGTTCGGATCATTATTGGGGATATCTTTGAAAGCAGTTACAATCAGCTCTGCTTGTTGGTCGGATATATGTGGCATACCAATGCACCGGATAAAAAATTGCATTGTGGAAAGCGTGCGGATCAGTGCTTTGCGTTGAAATACCAAATCGCTTTTTTTACAGTGCTTCAATTGGATTGCCAATTGATACAGTTTTTCCGCCAATAGAACATTTTTTGATTTGGTCATTATCCTACCCCTTTCTTTTTTAAGATAGAACCTTACCGAATATTAAGCCGACAATATGTTCCATGTGATCGGGGAGAGGGCATGAAAAGCAGACGGTTTGATTTGCTTTCGGGTGCGTAAAGGTAAGCTCTTTTGCGTGTAGGCATTGTCCTTGGATCAAGGCTTTGTGGCGGGCTTCAAATTTGGTATTGGCACCGCCATAGATCGGATCTCCCAAAAGGGGGTGCCCGATGGAGGACATATGCACACGGATTTGGTGGGTACGTCCCGTTTCGAGCTCACAGCGGATCAGTGTAAAGCTTTGACCGTCGGCTTCTCCGCGTGCAAGAACCTGCCAATGTGTGATCGCTTCGCGCGATTTGAGGTCGCTGTTGCGGATGACCGCCATACGTTTGCGATCTATGGGGTGTCTGCCGATGGGAGCATCTATCGTTCCGCTGTCCTCCTTAAAATTGCCGATGGCAATGGCGCAGTAGGTGCGGCGAATGTGGTGCCCCTTGAGCTGTGCCGAGAGTGCAAGATGCGTGTCATCATTTTTTGCAACGACCAATAAACCCGAAGTGTCCTTGTCGATGCGGTGTACGATACCGGGACGAATGACACCTCCTACCCCCGAGAGCGAGGTGCCGCAATGATAGAGCAGGGCGTTGACCAGTGTTCCGTCGGGATTGCCCGCAGCAGGGTGAACGACCATGCCCACAGGCTTGTTGACCACGATCAAGTCATCGTCCTCATAAACAATATCAAGCGGAATATTTTGCGGGATCGCTTCACAGGGTGTGGGTTCGGGGAGAATAATCTCCACTTGGTCATCCTCTCGCAAGCGATAATTTTTGGTGACAGAGGAACCGTTGACCGTGACCGCGCCGCTCTCGATCAGCTTGGTAAGCGCTGAGCGCGTCAAGTCTGTTGCCTGCGCCGCAAAGTGATCCAAGCGTTTTCCAACGTCGGTTGCGGCGGCAGTCAAAAGGATCGGCGCGCTCTCAAAATCATTCCATTCCTGTTCCATTGTCATTCTCCGTGCTGTTGTTGCCCACGGATATGTCCGCGGTAGCGGTCGGTTCCTCTCGGATTTTATCGAGTGTCCTTTTTTCTTTTTTGGCTTTTTCGGCTTTGGTGTCGCGGATGATATCGACGATCAGATACCCCATGAGCATAAACGCGCCTACGGTGACAAAGGAGTCTGCCACATTAAAGATCGCAAAGTCGATCAGCGTAAAGTCGATAAAATCAATGACGTAGCCGAGGCAAATACGGTCAATCATGTTTCCGATGCCGCCGCCGACGATCATGGCAAGTGTGATTTGCACGTAACGGCTCTTGGGACGGAAAAAGATCAGATAGATGAGCAACCCGATAATGGCGACGGCAGAGAATACCATAAAGATCCAGCGTTGATCTCTGAGCATCCCGAACGCCGCACCCTCGTTGCGCGCATAGGTGAAGTGCAATACATCTTGCCACAGTGGGAACGATGCTTCACCCTCGAGATAAATGACCGCCAACCATTTGGTCAATTGGTCAAGCGCGACTGCGCCGACAATGATTGCAATGAGTAGGATCATAGGCTTCCTTTCTATTCTATAAATTATCTTATCGGTTGAAGTTTGTGAAGCGGGGGAGAAGCTTTTTTACAAAAAGTTTCTTCCCCGCAATTCTATTGATTTATTTCAAAATTTCTTTGCAACGGGCACAGAGGAAGCCGCCGTCGGCATCATGTTCGCCCTCGGTGGAGAAGCTCCAGCAACGGTCGCACTTGCAACCGTCGGCGGGTTCCACAAGGACACCGACAGAGCCTTCGGTGTGGGCACCTGCGGGAGCGTCGTCCTCGGAGAGGGTCACACCCGAGACGATAAACACGGTGTCCAGTTCTTTGCCAAAATCACGGAGCAGGGTGAGCATCTCGGCGTCCTTGGTGTAAAGGGTGACCTTTGCCTCAAGAGATTTGCCAACCAACTTGTCGGCGCGTGCCAGCTCGAGGGCTTTCATCACATCGTCACGCATCTCAAACAGACGGTTCCATTTCTCGGCAACCTCGGGGAAACAGAGTGCTTCCTCGTAAGCGGGCATGTCGTTTAGGTAAACGCTTTCCTTGACATCACTGTCAAGATGCGGAATCGCCTGCCACATTTCCTCGGCGGTAAAGGCGAGGATGGGCGCCAAGAGACGAACCAGACCGGACAGCACGAAGTACATGGCTGTTTGCGCACTGCGGCGCGCCTTGCTGTCTGCCTTTTCGGTGTACACACGGTCTTTGGTGATATCGATATAGAGCTTGGAGAGCTCGGTGGTGCAGAAATTGCCGACGCTGTGGGCAATAGGGTGGAACTCAAAGCTGTCGTAGGATGTGCGCACCTCTTTGGTCAATTGGTTCATCGCGGAGATGATCCAGCGATCGATCTCGTAAAGCTCATCAAACGGAAGTGCGTCGGTGTTGGGGTCAAAATCATTCAGATCCGCGATCAAAATGCGTACCGTGTTGCGGATCTTGCGGTAAGCATCGGAGAGTTGCTTAAAAATTTGATCCGAGGCGCGCACATCTACACGGTAATCTGCGGAGGCAGCCCAAAGACGAACCAAATCCGCACCGTATTTTTTTATCATATCAAGAGGATCGATACCGTTGCCAAGCGATTTGTGCATTGCCTTACCTTCGCCGTCGACCACCCAACCGTGTGTCAGAACGGTCTTATAGGGCGCTTGCGCTTCACCGCGTGCGCCGACAGCGGTCAAGAGCGAGGATTGGAACCAACCGCGATACTGGTCGGCCCCCTCGAGATAGAGATCTGCGGGCCAACTGGTTTCAGGATTGTCCTCGAGGACATTAAAGTGCGTGGAGCCCGAGTCAAACCAACCGTCAAGCGTGTCGGTCTCATGCGTAAAGTGCTTGCCGCCGCAATGCGGGCAGACGAAGCCCTCGGGGAGCAGTTCGGCAGCCGTCTTTTCATACCAAATATTGGAGCCGTTCTCGGAGAAGAGCGCCGAAACACGGGCAATGGTCTCATCCGTGCAGATCGGCTTTTTGCAGTCATCGCAATAGAATACGGGAATGGGAAGTCCCCAATGACGCTGACGCGAAATGCACCAGTCGGCGCGGTCGCGTACCATCTGCTTGATGCGTTCGCCGCCCCACTCGGGGAGCCATTGCACCTTTTCGCAAGCCTTGACGGCGTCATCCTTAAAGGCATCTACCGAGCAGAACCACTGTGGTGTTGCGCGGAAGATGATGGGTTGCTTGCATCTCCAACAGTGCGGATATTCATGTTCAAATTCCTTGGAGGCGAAGAGTGCGCCCGTCTCCTTCATGTCGGCAAGAATGGCGTCATTGGACTCGTCGTAACGCAACCCCGCAAACTTGCCTGCCTCCTCGGTCTGATAGCCGCGGTCATCCACGGGAACCAAAGGCGGGAGATTGTAGCGACGACAGGTGATGTTGTCGTCGGCACCAAAGCCGCCCGCGGTGTGGACGCAACCGGTACCGCTGTCCATGGTGACATAGTCGGCAACCACAAGCAGACTGTCACGGTCAAGGAAAGGATGTTGGGCGGTCATGTATTCAAAGAAGCTGCCTGGGTAGGTGGCGATGACCTCGTAGCTTTCCACATTGCCCTCTGCCATGGTAGCGGCAACAAGTGCCTCGGCAACAATGTAGCACGCACCGTTTGCGGCTTTGACAACGGCATAGGTCTCTGTGGGGTTGAGCGCGATGGCTTGGTTGCCGGGGAGCGTCCAGGTTGTGGTCGTCCAAATGATAAAGTAGGTGTTGTTGAGGTCACAAACGCCGGTCAGCTTGCCTTGGTCGTCCTTGACACGGAATTTGACATAAATCGAAGTACATTTATCGGTTTTGTATTCAATTTCCGCTTCTGCCAGTGCGGTTTCGTCATTGGGGCACCAGTAAACCGGCTTAAGTCCCTTGTAAATGTAGCCGCGCTTGTACATCTCGCCAAAGACCTTGATCTCACGTCCCTCGAACTCCTTGTTCATGGTAAGATAGGGGTGTTTCCAATCTCCCGATACACCAAGACGCACGAACTGACCCATTTGAACATTTACAAAATTTTGTGCAAATTTTTGGCAAGCATTGCGGAACTCGGGAATCGACATCTTTTTGCGGTCGAGCTTGTTCTGCTTAATGATCGCCGACTCAATGGGCATGCCGTGGTTGTCCCAACCGGGAATGTAAGGAACGCGATAACCCGACATCGACTTTGATTTGTTGATAAAGTCCTTGAGGATCTTGTTCAGCGCTGTTCCCATGTGGATGTTACCGTTGGAGAAGGGAGGTCCATCATGCAACAGGTACAAGGGTTTGTCTTTGGCATTCTGTTGCATCTTGTTGTAAAGATCGATTTCATCCCAATACTTCAACATTTCCGGCTCTCTTTGCGGCAGGTTCGCGCGCATCGGAAACTCCGTTGCCGGCAAATTTAATGTGTTTGTGTAATCTTTTGCCATTTTTATGTCTCCTATAAATAATATACTGATTTTTTGTCAGAAAACTTTTTGGAAAAAGTTTTCCGAGACCGATTTGGAATAGGCTACCCTCTAAAGATATGAGTAGAAATGAATTTTTCAATTTTACTTTGAGGGCAGTTAAAACAGATTAAGTAAAAGTTTTTGAAGATTTTTAAGAAACTTTTTTCAAAAAGTTTCTTAAACGGGGGATGGGGCAGAGCCCCATAATCAAAACAAAAAAAGTCTCATAGCAACTGCTATGAGACGGAAGAACCGCGGTACCACTCATATTCGCCGCTGAGGGCGGCGCACTTTTATGGAGGCAAAGACCTCCTGTGCTTTAACGCAGCCATACGGATACGCTTACTTGCAGAGCGTTGGGCGTATCAACTCGGAAGTGATGTCACAAAAAAGTACTAACTGCACACTTCCACCAACCGCGTGCTCTCTACAAGCTTTCCTTTTTCGGAGTTCTTCGTCATCGTTTTTTTTACATTAGTATTATAGCACAGTTTTTTTTATTTGTCAACTGTTTTAATCATTTTCCTTTCTCTTCTGTTTGTTTTTATTTGATTTTTAATAACAAGATTTGTTCTTATTCTAAAAAATAAGAGAATTGTTGACATTTTGCGACAAAAATGCATAAAATAAGAATAGCCGCCTGCAATGGCGGACGGCCGAAAAGATTTTTGAAAGGAGCCCTTTTCAATGTATTCTGAGCAAGACAGACGCGCTCCGATGCGCCGTTCCAACGATGAGTTTTTGCGGCGTATGATCGGAGGCGAATTGACCGGAGGTGAGATGCCGGTCATGAATATGGAGCGCCCCTCACTGCCCGATTATTCGAGCAATCGCAAAGTCGATTGCGAGGGGAACATCGTGGGCGGCGAGTCCTCCTGCACGGAAAATCAAAATCACGGAAACGAAGCTTACACGGACGAGTGTCCCACACATGTCCATGCACCGGCGTTGGCGATGGTATATTCACCGCGGCAATGTTGGAGAAATGTGCTCGATCCTCAGTCGGGCTTGGAAAACGGCAGTATGTTTGCCGAGCTGATCCTCCCCTTTGAGGGGTGTGGAAAAAAAGTGGGAACGGAGGTCAAGACTCGCAGATAAAGCGGGAAAGCATATGATGAACAGACAGATGATAAACTATCAAATGAACCGTCAAATGAATCAGCAGATGAATCAACAGATGAATCATTGGCAAATGAACGGGCAGATGAACCGTCAAATACGGTCGGACGGAAACCGCGGCGGTTGCCAAAAGGAGTTCAACATGCTTCGCGCGTTGGATTTTGCCATTCAAGAGACCGTTCTTTATTTGGACGCGTATCCCGAAAATCCGCAGGCGTTGGAATACTACCATCAGCTGCTGGAGCAACGAAACCAAACCATGGCGGCTTATGAAAAGAAGTGCGGACCTTTGAATATGTACGGAAATGCCAGCCGTACCTCGTGGGATTGGGTGGAAGGTCCCTGGCCGTGGGAACCCGAGGCAAACTGAGCGCGTGAAAGGAGAAAAGCGAAATGTGGACTTATGAGAAAAAACTGCAATATCCGGTTAAGATCAAAAATCCCAATCCCAAGCTGGCACAAATCATCATCAGCCAATTGGGCGGCCCGGACGGGGAGATCGGAGCTTCGATGCGATATCTCAATCAGCGTTATTCCATGCCTTACGGACAGGTGACGGGAATTTTGACGGATGTCGGGACCGAGGAGCTTGCCCATATGGAAATGGTCGCTGCCATCGTGCACCAACTGACGCGCAATCTTTCCGAGGAGGAGATCGCCAACAGCCCCTTTGCCAACTATTTTGTGGACCATACCACGGGGGTTTATCCTGTTGCCGCCAGCGGTGTGCCTTATGACATGAAATATATCGCAGTCAAGGGCGATGTCATTACCGATCTTCATGAGGACCTTGCAGCAGATGGCACGACCTTGTAAGAACAACCTTTGAAAACGAAATGCCGAAAACCCTTGATTTTATTGGATTTTTTCGTTTTTGAAAGTAGTACAAGCCTTACCGCCCTGCATACATATAAGGACAACAAACGTCTAAAATCATCAAAAATAACAAGAAAGGTGATAAGGACAAGCTGTTTCCTAAAAATCAAATAACACCGTAAAAGCGGCGTTCTTTCATTCCCTTATGGGAGATAGGACGCCGCTTTTTCTATTACAAAGGAGTGATACACAATGGCAGTTTTTCGGGTGGAGCGAAACGCGGGATATACCGTTATGAGCAATCACCACCTACGAAACAAAGACTTGACCTTAAAGGCAAAGGGGCTGTTGTCGCAAATGCTCTCCCTACCCGAAGATTGGGACTTTACCCTTGC
>JAFTKO010000019.1 GCA_017453205.1 Clostridia bacterium
TGTACTTCTCTCTTGTTGTTCAATTTTCAAAGATCATTTTTCGTCAACCCGCTTCGCGCGTCGACCTTTCTATTATACCACTTTTTTGAGGGTTTGTCAAGACCTTTTTTAAACTTTTTTAAAAGTTTTTTCGGCTCTCTTCCTCTCTCTTCAGCGGGCTCGTCCCTTCCGGACAGCTTGTTTATTATACTACTTTTCTTTTGTTTTGTCAAGATCTTTTTTTCATTTTTCTTCTTTTTGTCTCTTCCTACAATTTACATTGGACATTCTGTATGACATCATAGTCAAAAAGTATACAATTTTGCCAAACGTTTCTCTTTTTTTCACAAACCCGATCCTTTATTTTTGGTGATTAAGTTCATTTGTTGGAATAAATGTATAAAATACAATTTTGACCGAAATACTAATTTTAAAAAACGGAGGCGCATTTATGACGACCATTTTGATACGCACACTGATCGTCTATTTGGTACTGATCGCAACCATGCGCCTGATGGGCAAAAGGCAGATCGGAGAATTGGAGGTCACCGATCTCGTCACCACGCTCTTGATCTCGGAGATTGCCTCGCTTCCCATTACCAACCAAGAGATCCCCGTTTCCTACGCTGTAATCCCCATGATCACGTTGCTGTTTTTGGAGGTACTCTCCTCGGTCGTGCTTATTCGGTTTCCGTCGCTGAAAAAATTGGTATCGGCAAGCCCGACCGTGATCATCCGCAACGGAGAGTTGAACCAGCGCGCCTTAAGAGAATTGCGCATCTCGATGGACGAGCTGATGAGCGAGATCCGACAACAAGGCTTGACCAGCCTCGAGCAAGTAGATTGTGCGATTTTGGAGAAGAACGGCAAGTTGACGGTACTTCCCAAAGCCAAGTATGCAACACCGACCGCCGAGCAGTTGGGGATTGAAGTCAAAGACGAACCGTTGATGCACATTGTCTACTGCAACGGTAGCTTTAGTAAACAAGGATTACAGCTGATAGAAAAGGACCGTATGTGGCTGGAAGCAAAGCTAAAAAAACAAAAGCTGGATATCCGCGAGCTTTTTTGTGTCATGGCAGACGAGACAGGAAATATTATTCCTCTGAAAAAAGCCGAAGAAAAGACAGTACGAAAGGAGAAAATCGAAAGCTCATGAAATCACTCACAGTTTCGATCGTTCTCTTTTTCCTTATGCTTTCTTGCATCATTTTCAATTCCATATATATAAATGAAGTGTTTTCGGAAATGAACGCCCTTCTCGACGCTCTGCCGGATGCGGGAGACACGCATTGTGCGGAGTCTGCCGCGAAAATTTGCGACTACTGGGAAGCACGTGTGGATACGGTGGGACTTTCGGTGGGTTACACCGTCGTCGACCGCGTCAGCGAACAAGCCGCCACCGTGCTTGCGTGCGCCAACTGCGGGGATCTTTACGGGTTGCGCACCGCGGTGGCGCTGTTACGCGATGCCCTCGGAGATATGCGACGGTTGGAGGAGTTTTCGATCGGGAATTTGCTATAAAACACAAACACCTTTGTCAAAAAGCAGAGTGCCGCACTTTCGCGCGGCACTCCAAATTTTATTTCTTTTCATTTGTTTTATGGCATTGTCCTTGCATAGCGCAATTGGCACAGCCACAACCGCAGGAGCTCTTTCCTGCCTTTTTGTTTTTGATGAGGCTCACCACAAGCGCGCCCAAAATCACGATCAGCACTGCGCAAACGGCAATGGTACCGATATTATTCATGAACCATGTCAGCATAAAAGTCTCCTTTCGGTCGTTTCAAATGATTTTTAAGAAAGCTTTTTGGACAACTTGGTCGATTCCTTATACGGTCTCACCAACATAAATACCATCGCGGCAAGGCAAACAAACGCCACAATTACGCCGAGGATATTCACGTTGCCCGTAAAGAGCATACCGAACTGATAGATCATAAGAGATACGATGTAAGCAAAGATGCACTGGTAAGCAATTGCAAAGGCAGTCCACTTTGCGTTGTTCATCTCGCGGCGGATCGCACCCATCGCTGCAAAGCAAGGCGCGCACAGCAAGTTGAACACCAAGAAAGACATTCCTGCCAGCTTGCCAAGACCCGTAAAGTCGGTGATACCGAATACGGCAACGACTTCTTCCTTTGCAACCAAGCCCATGATAGTAGCCACGGTTGCGGTGGAATCGTTGAAGCCGAGAGGCGCAAAGATCCAAGAAACAGCACTGCCGATGATATCCAGTACACTCTTGCCGCCTTCGGGCAATTCCAGATAGAAGCCGAAGGAACCGTTTGCAACACCAAACACGGTGCCAAGCCAAATGATAATAGTGGAAAGCAGAATGATGGTGCCCGCCTTTTTAATAAAGGACCAGCCGCGTTCCCACATGGAACGGAGCACATTGCCAACCGTAGGCAGATGGTATGCGGGGAGCTCCATTACGAAAGGAGCAGGATCGCCCGCGAACATCTTGGTCTTTTTCAGAATGATACCCGAAACAAGGATAGCGGCAATTCCGATAAAGTAACAAACGGGAGCCAACCACCAGCCTTTTTTGGGACCGCCGAACAGTGCCGCGGTAATCATTGCAATGATCGGGAGCTTTGCGCCGCAAGGAATAAAGGTGGTCGTCATAATGGTCATACGGCGGTCGCGTTCATTCTCAATGGTACGGCTCGCCATGATACCGGGCACGCCGCAACCGGTACCGACCAGCATGGGGATAAAGGATTTGCCCGACAGACCGAAACGGCGGAAAATACGGTCGAGCACGAAGGCGATACGCGACATATAACCGCAAGCCTCCAAGAATGCAAGCATAATAAAGAGCACCAGCATTTGAGGAACAAAGCCAAGAACAGCACCCACACCGCCGACGATACCGTCAAGGATCAAGCTCTCCAGCCAATCGGCACAGTTGATGGCATCAAGACCGTTCCCCACAAGCACGGGAATACCGGGAATCCACCAACCGTAATCGTCCTCGGGTGCAGGCTCGTTGTAGCCGTATCCGTAAGCAGTTTCAATAGCGGCAGTCAGATCGGCACCGGTCGCAGACACCTCGACCGTCTCAAAGGTCTCCTCGTCCTCTACCTCCCACGTCACCGTGTCGGTGTCGGCGATCTGTGCATCCAAAGCAACCAAAGCAGACTTGACATCATCGGCGTTAATCTCCTCGGCGCCGAGGGCATCCTCAACAGCCGAAACGTCAATGCCCTTATCGGCAGCATCGGCAACAAATGCACTAATGATGTCATTGGCACCGGCGTATTCGTCGGCGGCTTCGGCATATGCGTCGGAGCCCTTGCCAAAGAGGAAGAAGCCGTCACCGAACAAACCGTCGTTGGTCCAGTCGGTCACAAAGGTCCCCACGGTGGAAACCGAAATGTAATATACAAGGAACATGATCACCGCGAAGATCGGCAGCGCCAACCAACGGTTGGTCACAACGCGGTCGATTTTATCCGAGGTGGTCAGCTTTCCTGCGCTCTTCTTTTTGTAGCATCCCTTAATCACATTTGCGATGTAAATGTAACGCTCATTGGTAATGATGCTTTCGGCATCATCGTCCAACTCTTTCTCGGCAGCGCTGATGTCGCTTTCGATATGACCGAGCACCTCCGGGGAGAGCTTGAGCTGATCCATGACCTTGTCGTCACGCTCAAACAGTTTGATGGCATACCATCTCTGTTGCTCCGCAGGCAGATCATGCACCGAGACCTCCTCGATGTGTGCGAGCGCATGCTCCACGGGACCTGAGAAAGTGTGCATGGGAACGGTCTTACCGCTCTTTGCTGCTTCCAAAGCCGCCTCAGCAGCCTCCATCACACCCTTGTTTTTGAGCGCGGAGATCTCCACAACCTTGCAACCGAGTGCACGGGAAAGCTCTTGAATATTGATTTTATCACCGTTTTTCTCAACAATATCCATCATGTTGATGGCAACCACCACGGGAATGCCCAGTTCGGTCAACTGTGTGGTCAAATAAAGATTGCGCTCGAGGTTGGTTCCGTCCACCAGATTCAAAATAGCATCGGGACGCTCGCCGACAAGATAGTTTCTTGCAACAACTTCTTCAAGCGTATAGGGGGACAGCGAATAGATACCGGGAAGGTCGGTGATCACCACACCGTCATGCTTTTTCAGCTTTCCTTCCTTCTTTTCAACAGTAACACCGGGCCAGTTGCCGACGAATTGGTTAGAACCCGTCAAAGCATTGAACAATGTGGTCTTACCGCAGTTGGGGTTGCCCGCAAGGGCGATCCTGTAATTCATGGATTTACATTCCTTTCTGTATTTTGGGTTAGCATTCGCTAACCTCGTGTTTGAAAAAAATCGGGGATCCTCCCCGGATAACGGGCGACTTATTCGACCTCGATCAACTCCGCATCGGCTTTGCGCAAGGACAGCTCATAGCCGCGCACAGTGATCTCGATGGGATCTCCCAAGGGAGCAACCTTGCGGATATAAATCTCCACACCGCGTGTAATGCCCATGTCCATGATGCGGCGCTTCAGTGCACCTTCGCCATGAAGCTTGACAACCTTGACGGTGTCTCCGATTTTTGCCTGCTTCAATGTGTTCATAGCCCTTCCCCTTTCCTTTAAATAAAGATGCGTGCAGCCATCTCTCGGCTGATCGCAACGCGAGCCTCCTTGACGTTGACAATCAGGTTTCCGGCAATGGTGTTGATGATCGTCACCGTACTGCCAACCACAAAGCCAAGATCCTCCAAATGCTTTTTGACCTCGGGAGAACCGCCGATGCGTTTGATAATATTGGTTTCGCCAACACTTGCAAGTGTCAAAGGCATCATTACCCTCGACCTCCTTTCAACATCACCGCAGATCAAAAAATCCGCGAAAATCAGAGTTAGCCCGCGCTAACCACGAGAATTATACACCTTTTGCCAGCATTTGTCAAGTGGTTTTATAAAAAAAATTTAAATTTAAGGAAATTTTTTGTGTGCGGGAAAGAGATCTCCGATTTCTTTGCGAAAAAAATACAAAAGCAACCGCAAGCTTCGCGATCGCTTTTGTATTTTTCAGTTTATGTAATAGATGGGTTATTCTTGAATATAATGTTTCAAATTTTGGAGTCCGCGCGAGATTCCCGCCAAACAATCGTCATTGCCCTCATACTCAATGGTCAAGTAGGCATCGTACCCGGCGCGCTTGAGGATGGCAACACATTGCTCCACAGGGATGTCTCCGTCACCGATGGCACAGCCCGAAAGCACACGGCAGGCACGGGTGGAAAAGACCTTCTCCCCCTCCTTCGGGGTATATCCGAACGAATGGATGTGAAAATCCTTTGCATGGGCATGAATGGCATAAGGCGCCAAACGCGACACCGCCTTCATCGAATCCTCGTCAACACAGGCAAAGTTGCCGATGTCGACCAAAAGTGCGTAATTCTCATGATCCACTGCATAAAAGAGCCGTTCCACGCGGTCGCTGTCCTGCGCGATATACCCGTGGTTCTCACTGCAGGTGCGAATCCCCTTTTCTTGCGCGTAAGCGGTAATCTTACGCGCGTTTTGGGCGATCACGGGCAGCATTCTTTCAAACCCGATCAATCGTTCCCCCACCTTTTCGGAATAGCATACGTCATGGCGCAAAATACTCGCTCCCATCGCAGCGGCAACATCCACCTGTCCGCAAAGACGCGCAACCTCCCGGGCATCCTCTTCCTCCGAACCCCGAAAAAGGTTTGCACCGATGGTATAGGCAACAATCTCTACCCCATACCGCTCTGCCTCCTTACGAATCTCAGCGGCATATGCGAGTTGATCAGCAAGCGTCGGTGCGGAATTGGGCATCAGATCGGTAAAGTCGATCCCCGCAAAGTCCATCTCGGCGGCTTTCTTTACCACATCAAGCTGTGTCATCTTTCCCGCCTTGATGTACTGTTGGAAAGAGTAAGAGCTGACCGCGAGCTTCATTGTGCGATCACCACCTCGTGTCCGCTTTCCGCCGAACGGTAGATCGCGGTCAAGATCCGCATCAGCTCCACACCGTCCTCCGCGGGGTTCATACAGGAAGTACCGTTACGTACACAATCCACAAAGTGTGCAATCTCATCTTGGAACGCATCCATATTGAAGCCCGTCTTTCCGACCAAAGAAACAGCCGAGAGGTAACCATTGGTCTCGGTAAACAGCTCGACCTCATCCGCCATCTTGACACCGCCCTTGGTTCCGAACAGTTGTACGCTGTTCTCTTCCTTGGCAACGTTGAGGCTGAAGCTCATTTCGATCGACAGCACGGAGCCGTTATCAAAGCGCACCGTAGCGGTTGCAAGATCCTCGCAGTCACAAATATCGTGATCGGTGGCACTTGCCGAAACATAAGACTTGGGCGTTTTGACATTGGGACGGTTGCCAAGCTTATGGAAGGTCGCACCATACACCGAGGTGACCCGCGGCTTGCCCAAAAGATAGCGCACAAGATCAATGGAGTGTACGCCGAGATCGATCAAAGGACCGCCGCCCGAGCGTGCTTTTTCTCCAAACCAACCGCAGGGGTTCCCGTTACGGCGAAGGTTGACAGCTTTTGCATAGTAGACTTCACCCAAGGTGTCGCTGTCATTCATATCCTTGACGATTTTGCAGTCTTTACCAAAACGACGGACAAAGCCGATCATCAAAAGCTTTCCGTTCTTTTCCGCCGCGGCTTTCATTTCCTCAGCCTCTTCGACATTCAGCGCCATCGGCTTTTCACAAAGCACGTGCTTGCCCGCATTCAGTGCCATAATGGTACAGGGGGCGTGCGCGCTGTTCCAGGTACAAACGCTCACCGCCTCCAATTCGGGAAGCGCCTTGAGCATTTCCGCCTCATCGGTGTACAGGCGGGTAATGCCGTATTTTTCGCCCATTTTCTTCAATTGCTTTTCGTTGATGTCGCAGAATGCGTACAGCTCCACGTTAGGGTTGGCACGGTAAGCATCAATGTGTGATTTTGAAATACTGCCAACACCGATGACGGCAACCTTTAATTTTTCCATAAAAATTTCTCCTTTTACTTGCTATTATTGACCGATGATACTCAACAGGTGATTTTTAGCGGTAAGAATATCCGCTGCAGGATCGGAGCCGACCTCACGCTCGATGGTTAGGAAGCCGCGATAGCCGATGTCGTCCAGCGCATTCAGATACGCATTGAAATCTACACTTCCCTCTCCCAACGGAACCTCACGGAAGAATTCGATACCCTCTATATCCTCGGGCTTTGGCGTAACTCGGTAAATATACTCGGGGTTGGTACGGTACAGCATCACACCGTCCTTGGCGTGGGTATGAACAATGTAATCCTTGAGGTTATAAACGGCTTGCACGGGGTCATCTCCTGTCACCATGACAAGGTTTGCGGGATCGAGATTGACCGCCACGCCGGTGGAATGCAAACCGTCCAAAAACTTTTTGAGCACCGCCGAGGTCTCGGGACCGGTCTCAATGGCAAAATGTGCGCCGAGACTGTCGGCATAACGGCTCAACTCAAAGCAAGCCTGTTGCATGATCCCGTAACGCTCGACCGTGGGATCCTCGGGAACGACACCGATATGCGTGGTCACCACGTCTGTCTCCAAATCCTTTGCCAAATCAAGAATACGTTTGGACTTTTCGATCAGCTCGGGGTTCAGCTCGGGGTTGAAAAAGCCTCTGCCGAGATCTCCGCAGAGCGCCGAGAATTTGAGACCGTATGATTTGACCATATCCAACAGCTCACGACGCTTGGCGGGAGTCAGATTTTCGGGAACGTTTTCCCCTTTGACCGCATACATTTGGATTCCTTGCGCGCCCAGCTCCGCGGCCTTTCGGATCGCTGTCTCCGTGTCCGTTCGGAAGGAGTCAATAATAACTCCAATGGGAAATTGGTACATGATTTTATTCCACCTTTCTTATTTTATTTCAAAATTGCTGTTGCCTTTTGGCTAATTCTATTGTATAATAAAAATAACGGCTTGTCAAGCCAATATTTTTGCCCGTCGGTAACACAATCTTGCTATTTGAGGTGGTTATGAACATTTACGAAACACACGTCATAAAGAACCCGCAGCTCCCTTTTATTTTTCACTGTTATTTTCAACGTTTCCCGCATCGCGGGTTTGGACAGGCAAACTGGCATGAGAACATTGAAATTATCCTTGTTATTAACGGAAAAGGGACTATCATGAGCGATACCGACCGTATCGCCGTTGAACGTGGCGATATCGTCATCATCAATACCAACCGCCTGCACAACTTTGCCGCACGAGATGAGGCACTTGCCTACCGTTGTCTGATCGTGGACCGTTCCTTTTGCCTCTCCAACCATTTTGACACCAATGCCATTGAGTTTGACAAGCACTTTCGTGATGCGGAGATCGAACGATTGCTCAACCGTCTCACCGAGGAATATACCCTCCCCTCCGACACACCTTACCGTACACAAACCATCCGTGCAACGGTTTTGGAGATCATGGCGATTCTCTGCCGTGCTCACAGCCGCCCCGCCCCGTCCGACCAAAATGACAAAGGGATCCTCGCCGCCATCAAACAGGCAATCGGCTATATCCGCTCCGAAAGCCACCGCGACATCGCCCTTGATGACATTGCCGTGTTTGTGGGATTGAGTAAATACCACTTTGCACGTGAATTTCACCGTGTTACGGGTTACACCTTTGTTTCCTACCTCAATCTCACCCGCTGTGAAAAAGCCAAACAGCTCCTTGCCGAAAACAGCATGTCGATCGGCGACATCGGTCATGTCTGCGGCTTTGTCAATCGCTCCTATTTCACCCGTACCTTTCGCGCCTATGTGGGTATGCTTCCAAGCGTCTACCGCGAGTCTCACCAAAGTCCCCAAAATTGAGCCATGGATAAATTTGAAAAGCCGTTGACAATTCCCCCACAATAAGATATAATTGTGAATATCGATATCTCCGAAAGGATGTGCAAACCATGAAGCAAATCACCAAAAATGCCCCCGCCATTCGTTTTGGCACAGGCGGCTGGCGCGGAATTATCGGCGATGATTTTATCAAATCCAATATTCAACGTGTCGCCTACGCCGTCTGCCTGCTTGCAAAGGAGGAAAATAGAACCGAAAAACCGATCGTCATCGGATACGACCGCCGCTTTCTGTCGGCAACGGCGGTCAAATGGATCGCCGAGGTCATGAACGGCATGGGGCTTCGCGTCATTTTAATGGAGCGCAGTACCCCCACCCCGCTGATCATGTTTTTGGTACAGCACCATGAGCTGCACTACGGCATTGAGGTCACGGCAAGCCACAATCCCTCCGAATACAACGGCATCAAACTGATCGTGGATGAGGGACGGGACGCCCCCGTGGAGACCACCGCACGGCTGGAAGCGCTGATCGATGTACATTTTGATGACGAGCTCCCTCTCCTCCCCGAAAGTGAAGCCGTTGCGCAAGGCTTGATCAATCGCGTTCACGCACCGTTCAACGATTTCATCGACCATATCCTTTCCAAGCTCAATCAAAACGCTGTAAAGGAGCGCGGATTGCGCATCCTGTTCGATCCCATGCACGGCTCGGGTATTTTCCCGCTGATGGTCATTCTGCAAACGCTGCGTTGCACGGTCGACCTCATTAACGACAACAAGGACGCTTACTTTGGCGGCGGAACCCCCGCGCCCACAGCAAGCCGACTGATGGACCTGCGCAACCGTGTGGTGGACGGCGGCTATGACCTCGGCATTGCCTTTGACGGCGACGGTGACCGACTCGGCGTGGTGGACGAAAACGGCAATTACATTGATGCCAACGAGATCCTGTGTCTGCTTTACGATTACCTGCACCGTGTCAAGGGCTGGAAAGGTCCCGTGGTGCGCAACCTTGCCACCACACATCTCTTGGATCGCATTGCCGAGTCCTTTGGAGAAAAATGCTACGAGGTACCCATCGGCTTTAAGTATATCTCCTCTGCCATCGACCGCTACGACGCGGTACTGGGCGGCGAGTCCTCGGGCGGGTTGACCGTGCGCGGACACATTCACGGAAAAGACTCGATCTACGCAGCATCGCTGTTTATCGAGATGGTGTGTACCACCAAGAAAACGCCTGCACAGCTGATGAACGATTTGGAGGAGCGCTTCGGACATTTTGAAATGGTAGAATCCAACCTCACTTTCCCACAGGAGCAAAAAGCCGAAATTCACCGCCTGCTGATGGTGGAAAAGCGTCTGCCCGCCTTTGACGGGGCAACGGTGGAACGCGTGGGCTATGAGGATGGCTGTAAGGTCTACTTTAGTGACGGTTCGTTTGTCATCTGCCGTTTTTCGGGCACCGAACCGCTGTTGCGCATCTTTGCCGAAGCCTGTGAGCGCGAAATTGCCGAAAGTTATATCCGTGCGTTTCGGGAAATGGTGATCGGCTGAGAACCGAAAAAAAATAAAAACAGGGTTCGCCCGATGCGTTTTGAATGCATTGGGCGAACCCTACTTTTATCTGTAATTCAATTTTTTGAGGATCCGATCTGCCTCATAGATATTGTTCGAGGTAAACATTTTACACCCGTAATCGATCGCCTTTCGGTAATTCTCCTCGGTATCGGCAATACAGACACAGGGAATGATGCCATACTGTAAGCAATAGTCAAAATTCGCTTTAAAGTCAAGTGGACTCTTCCCTTTCTCGTCGGCATACATACAGCACCAGTCAAACAGCTCCTCCCACGGCGTCTCGGTCGCATCCTTCGACTTGGGCGCCCCGCAGATTCCCTGTCCGTGAATCGGGAAGCGGTGACCGTGACCGTAATAAATATGTTCCAGTACCCGTGCGCTGAAGGAGTTTATCATCGAACGCTTCTCCATACCGTATTGCTCGATCAACGCAATCAGCCTGTCCGCGGTCGCAAAGGCAAATGCATCCCCAACCTCGGCGGGATAGTCCTTGAGCTCCCAATTTACAAGCAAGTCGGTATCTTTGATCCATTCCAAAAACTCGACCACAGTGGGAATCTTGACCCCCTCAAAAAGGGGATCAAACAACCGTCCCGCGTCAAGCTCGCGCACCTCGGCAAGCGACATTTCGTCTACGTTGCGATCGACACCGCAGGTGCGTAAAGCATTGCGGTCGTGCATGATGATCAGCTCCCCGTCGCGGGTCATGTGGATATCGGTTTCGATCATATCTACCCCTAACGCCAGCGCCGCCTCAAATGCAGGCATTGTGTTTTCGGGATACTTGAGCTTATCGCCTCGATGCGCCGCCAGAATGATTCTTTTTCCGTCCATCCGTCCAATCTCCCTTTCTCGGATATCTCTTGCAATCATTGTAACACAAAAAAGGATATTTTTCAAGATACGGCGCCATAATTGGCAAATGCGCAAAAGTGCAAACCGCTCAAAAGTCTTTCGTCTCCTCGGAAGTCTCTTTCTCGGTCTCGTGATAATTGAAGCGCCCCACCGTTCCGTTGACCGTGGAGATATAGGCAAAGGTGTCATCATATTTACGAATGATACGTTCAAATTCCACCACCTGTCGGCGGTTGACCACGCAGATCAGCATAGCACGCTCAGTGTTGCTGTACATACCGCGTGCGTTTAGCACCGTACAACCGTGGTGCAAGGTCTCCATCAGCTCGCGGGAAAGCGCCTCGGGATGCGTGGTCACCACCTCGAATTTCGCGGCGGTACGCGCACCCTTGATCAAACCGTCGCTGACCCAACTGCAAATCAGATTGTAAATGATGCAAAGGATGACCGCTTGATAATCCATGCCGTAAACAAAAAACGAGATCCCGGCGATGAGAGCATTGAGAATAAAGATCAGCCAAACCGTGTCGTACTCCGGCTTTTTGTGGTTGATAAACGCGGCAATGATGTCCACACCGCCCGTCGAACCGCCCATGCGAAGCGCCACGCTGTAAAAGACACCGTAAAAGAAACCACCCGCCACCGCCGCAAGAATCGCTCCGCCGCCGTCCTCGGCATAAAAGGCGATCGCCGAAAAATCCAGATTGCCAAACAATATGCTTGACACCGAAAACGAAAGTACAAACGTCAGCGTCCGCAAAGCATAGCGCCGATTGAGAACAAACCACGCCACGATCAGCATAGGCAGATTGATGATGATTGCCATGTATCCGATATTGAACCCAAACAAATACTGTACCATGGTGGCAAGACCGTTCAGTCCCGACGGTGCAAATGCGTTCGGAAATACAAAAATCTCATAGATTAACGCAGACGACGCCGCCAATAATGCCGTAACAATATATTGCACCAACGGCTTTTGTATGGTTTTTTGAAAAAAATTCATGCCAAATCTCCCCTTATATATTCTTTCTTATATACATACCGATACAAGGTTGCGATCACGGCATCGGGATCGGGCAACAGCTTTGGAGTGCTCATCAGCACCAACCGCACGGGGGCGCTGTCCTTGCGATAGGGCGGTTGCATATAGGGAACACGGTTACAAACAAAGCCGTTTCGCTCATAAAAGGCAATGCGTCTTGCCGCCAATTCGATCTCGGGCGTCTCAGCTTCGAGCACCACCGTACCAAAGCGCTCCGCGACTAAGCGAATCGCCCTGCCGCCATAGCCGCAATTGCGATACTCGGCACAGATCACGAAATGCTCTGCAAAGGCAAACCCATCAAACACCCACACCGAAATAAAGCCGACATGTGTTCCGTTTTCCACGATGTGAAACAACGTATAGCACGGCTCCTCCAAAAGTGCGAGCGCGTCGCCATAATCACGAATTTCGTCGCGGATAAAGCTCGCCTCCATTTGTTGATAGATATCGTCAAACTCATCACTTTTTATTTTGATCAATTCCATTTTTCTACCATCCCTCAAACGCTTGATATCTGAAATGATTGTTGAGATGCGGTTATGCTCTCTTTTTTTGTCATTATTTCCTTTTTTCCATTGCAATATGAAAATTTATCGCTTTCTTCCGGCTCCGAAATATCGATTGCTCGCCTCAAACCGTTCTCATATCATCCATTCACCTTTCTCACGTTCATCGCCCGATTGACGGTCTCGGACATTACAAGCATCAAAAGCACGAACACGGCAAGATAGCACGGGAATAAAGCAATGTTGATATGCTCGGCGATCAAGCCAAACACGGGCGGCATCAACGTACTGCCCGTATAGGCGCTTGCCATTTGGATGCCCACTATGGCATGGGAATTTTCCTTGCCGAAATTGCTTGGCGTAGAGTGAATGATGGACGGATACACCGGCGCGCCGCCGATCCCCGCAACGATCAATCCGATCAACGCCGTGACCGATACTCCTACGGGAAGCAGAATCAGAACCACACCGACAAGCATCACGATCACCCCACAACGGATCATGACGCGGTCACCCAAACGATCGGCAATAAAACCGCAAAGGAAGCGCCCGACCGTGATTCCCAAATAAAACAGCGAGGCAAAGGTGGCGGCAGTTTGACTGTCGATGCCACGCGATTGCACAAGATAGGTACTTGCCCAAAGACCGGCGGTGCTCTCAAAGGCGCAGTAGGCGAAAAAACAAAGCAGAATTGCTTTCACGCCGCGGATACGAACCGCACCACGCAAACCCAGAGGCGCCTCGGCAACCTCGGTCTGTGCATCGCGCACCTGTTTTTTCTTCCAAAGGGGAAGTGTCACAAATAAAAGGAATGTCAAAAGCATTTGGATCACAGACACAATGCCGTAGCCTGTCCGCCAACCGTGTCCGGCCCCGATCGCCCAACCCATGATGTAAGGGCTGACCGACGCACCGACACCCCAAAAGCAGTGCAACCAGCTCATGTGCTTGGAGGTAAGGTGCAGCGCCACATAATTGTTCAACGCAGCATCAACGGCACCTGCGCCAAGCCCATAGGGGATTGCCAGAATACAAAGCACAACAAAGGAGCCGGAAAGCGCAAAGCCCAACAATGCCCCCGCGGTCATCAGCACACTGATCGCCGTCACAAGCCCCGCGCCCAATTTACGCGTCAGCCTGTCGGAAAGCAGGCTCGACACAATGGTCCCCGCAGAAATGATCATGGAAACCATCCCCGCGTAGGAAACGGGAACGGCAAATTCGCTAACCATCAAGGGCCATGCCGACCCTAACAGCGAGTCGGGCAGTCCGAGACTGATAAACGACAAATAAATCAAAGCCAATAAAATCGAAAACATATGTCCGTCCTTTCTTACCGTTATTCTATCACCGACCGTATTTGATCCGCATATGCGTTTTCAAGACCAAGCGATGAAATCTTTTGCGGCAATTCCCCAAAATCCTTTCCATTCACCAGCGTCAACGCTTCCAACAGCTTTGGCAGGTTGTTGTAATAGGTGTAGCTGTTGCCGATAAACAGAATTTTCATATTCCTTTTTCCTCCTGTAGCCTATGATCGATCTTCGGCACATACGCTTCGTTGATCTGCAACTATGCGGGGTGCGTGCGGAAACAAACTCCTCCCCCGTTGTTTGTGTTCAATCGCTTTAAAGCAAAAACTCCCCCGTATTTTCTTTCAAAAAACAAACGATCATTTGTATCTTATCGGTCTTGTGTGCGATATAAAACCGTTGTTTCCAATTTTCATCCACTAAACGACTTTGCGTAATGTTAGTGCGCACCAAGGTCTTGCCTTGTATTACACACTCCAAGTTACGGTCATTGACACTCACCTGTACATAGCACTCACCCAATTCATAAACAAATTCGTTTTCCATATGTTTTTGACGGAATTGACAAGTATACCCGTGATCAACCAAAAATTGAAATTGCCGTACAACATATTCATAGTAGTATACCATCGGATCATTCGCTTGTTTATCTTTTTTTCTTTTTACCAAATAACAGATAATTCCAACAATCGGAAAAACAATCATTCCCCCAACAAGCATCAGCAATTCAAAAGGGATATCCTCAAGGCTCTCCCGCGGCAACAGGAACCCAATCCCCAAGCCCGCAATGATAATCAACCAAACAATCCCCACTTCTACCAAGCCATCAAGCAGTGCGTTTTTCCAATTGCAACCGGTCTCTTTTCTATCTTTTTTGGACTTCACGGCAGTCTCCTCCCGTTCCCCTTGGAAATATTCGTGTAATCCATACGTATTTCATATCCGTAATGATGTAAAATATCTCTCACCTTTTTCTCCTGTTTCTCCGTTGCCATTGCAATGATGATCTCTTTGGAAGCGGCGCTAACGATATAAGCCTCCACGCAACAGGTTCCCCCTTGAAAATCAAAGACCTCTGTTTGTTTTTTTACAATGGAAATGACCTCATGCTTTTGTATGACAGTCTTTTTCAATAAACTCTTGTAAATCATCTTGTGCTCATCAATTTCCCAATAAGTAAAACCGTATCTGAGCACGACATAAGCAGACATGATGGTACAGACAAACAACATGATAGAAAACACAATTCCGGTTGTCATATGAATCTTTGGCAAATATATAGCCGTAGCCACGCCCAACACAAAAAATATGATTAGGAAAATTGCGGTAACAATCGACGCAGCAATGTTGTCATATCCTCTGTATTTTTTCATAATATCTCCTTTCCAAACAAGCGTTTGCCGATACACCAATATCTCATCGCTTGTCATACGCTTTCAAGCAACCGCAACAATCCCCGCATAAAAGATGACAAAACACTTTGATCCGCAAGAAAAGTAAAGGTTAAGCTATGTTCTTTCGCATCCGCATATACTGTTCCGCGAATTTCAAGACTTCCCGTTTTATTCAATTCAAAAAGGACTTTACTGCCATAGCAAATATCACACAACTCCACCGTCTTTCTTTGAAAATCATATAATTCTTGTAATTCGCAAACAAACTGCCTAAACTTTTTGATGTCATATTCGCACTCTCCCACTCCCGAAAAAGCTCCGGAACCGGAAACCACCAAAAGGTGAAAGGTCGTATTATATGGATTTCCTCTTTTGACCTCGTTGGGATAGACTTGAAAGTCATCGATCACGATCGAATTGCCAAGATATAAAAGTTCTGCTTTTATTGTAATCTCCTTATCAGTTAAATTAAGGAAGTAAAGGCTTAAATTAAAACAAGGTTATTTTTTTGAAAGTGCAATCAATTCTTCCTTTGTAAACTCCTTATATCGGTTGTTTTGAAACATCGAGGTAGTAGTGTCGGATAGATTTCGCATAAGTGATTTAAGATTGATTTCTTTTGGGAACTCGATAAAATTACCGTTTTTATCTTCCGACCGATGAACACAAAAAATAAATTGACCGTTTTCCCAATCCATATCAAATGTATTCGCTACCGACAAAGGATCCTTCTGATCTTCAATCATTTTTTCGTAAATAAACTCAAACAAGGCTTCCTTGCCTATTTTTATCAATCGAACGCTGTTTTCGTTTAATATGTTCTTGCTTTTCATTTTGTTTTTTATTATTTTCATTTTTAGCACTTTTCTCCATAGGTTTGAGACATTCCGTGTGTACACCCAACCTTGTTTATCATAAAATCACATAATTTCTCTTGTACGGTAGACTCTTTATTTTTGCCATGGAACAGACGAACAAACAGAATATACATGCCAACACATATCAAGCACAGCAATATAAGAGGTAAAATAACAATAATCCCCAAAACCGTTATCATTTTTTGTAACAAATTTTTTCTTTTATTTGGTTTATCATTCCATGGCACAGTTACAATTTTTCCGTTAATGACAGAACCACCGTTTTCATCGGTCGTAACCCTTGCTCGATATAAAATTCTGCCGCCGTGATTACTGTCTATTTGCAAATCAAAATCGTTTTGGATGTGTTCGAATTTAAAATTTGATTGATCGGCATTCTTTTTTATTCTTTCAATAACATCGCCAAAAGAAGAAACACAGTAAAACACAAAAGCCCCATCCTTTGTTTTTTTCATCGATACTCCTTTCTCATGAGACAAACAACACTTTCAAAATGGGCAAAAGATTTATCAATATGTATATGTAATAAAACCGTCAACCCAAAAGGTTTTATCAATGAATTTTGGTTTGAAAATCCGAAACACTTTTTTAAGCCTAAAACCTTCTTTTGTATCGCAAAATCCTACCTTTCGTTTCAGTTTTTCAATTGTATCAACTGCATTTTCTTTTGAAGTGTATATTCCTATATCTTTCCGCTCAAAGTGAGTACCTAATTTGTATTTGTGAGTAACTTTATAAAGAATCATTTTTTATTCTCCAACCGAATTTATCTTTGAAGTCATCAAAGCACTTTTTACAAATCCAATACCGCATATCTTTTGTACAATAAAATTCGCACTCAATATCCGTCATTGCCTTATCCCAACAAAAATCACAATGCTCATGCCAAAAATGCTGTATTTTTTCACCTTGGAGATAGTTTTTGGCGTTAGGAAAATGTTTCATGTGGTCTAAGGCATTCTTCAAAACAGTTTGATAAAATGCATTTTTCTCAACATATGCCTGTTCCCAAAATTTGGGGAAAGTTATTTTATAAAGAACTGCATTTGTCAAATATTCTTCTTGCCCATTAAGTCTCCAATCTTCCATGGTAAATTCTCCTTTACTTTTTTGTGAGACAAACGACACTCTCGACATGGGTCATAAGACCAAAAGGTCTCAAAATCGGTCAAAAACGGGGGTTGTAATACCTTAAAGTCTCAAATTTAGGAGAGGTCATAAGACGTATATCCGCTATCGATAATGGCTTGCCTTAATGCTTCAAAACGTTTTCTTTTTCCGCCCACTAAAAGGCTATTACTTTTTTTGAAAACGAAAAGGCTTCTGAACATAAACTTAATCGAAACGCTTGACGAATAAAATTTGAAATACCATTTTGTAATATCTCGTTCTGCTACGCAAGATGCAGTTGGACCATTCATTGCGCAATCCTCGTAACTAATGAAATGCTTTCTGTCAAATTCGTCGGAATAAGTAATACCTTCATTAATGATGTGAACAATGCTTGTATCATTCATTTCAAGCTCGGTTAACCCTTTTTGCTGTTCATGCACAAACTCCAAAGCATAGAAATATATATCTTGATCTTCCCACTCGCCCGCTTCTCTTTTTCCGTTTAGATATGTATGGTATCCCCATTGGCAGGACTCAATCTCAAGCGTATCGGAATTGTAATGAATAATGATTTTATTGTTTTCTAAGCTGATATTCAGAACAGCATCGCTTAAATCATCGTACAATTCTTCGATGCTTTTGTAATTTCGATGATAAACTTTATACAACTTTTCGTTACTTTACTCCTTTCGATATGTTATACTAAACTGCTGTAAAATGTTTTTTCGAGTTTTGCTCAAAATCATCATTTGTCCCAACGCAAAATTGGAGCATTTTTGGATTTTGAACACCGCTTTTTTTAAATTTAATTAAGAACCACTCAAAAAGGCTAGATTTTGCCCATTTTAAGCCGATTTTGGCTCATTTTTTCGTGAGACACACGACACTCTCGACGTGTCCTGTCCTTGGAAACATATCCACCGGTGTCACCTCACCGATCTCATACCCTAACTCTTTGAATATCACACAATCCCTTGCCAGCGTATCGGGATTACAGGAAACGTAGACCACCTTGGGAAACTTCCGCTCCGCAATGTATTCGATCAGCTCGGACGTACTGCCCTTGCGCGGAGGATCAAACACCACCGTGGTATTGGCGGGATCAATCGCGCCACGTGACGCCTCGGCGTTGGCAAGTAGCTTTCTCGCATCGGATGCGTCGCCGCAATAAAAGGATACGTGCGCAATGCCGTTGCGCTTGGCATTCTCGGCGGCGCATTTCACCGCTTCGTCCACAATCTCAATGCCGATAACCTCTTTAGCACAATCTGCCATCGAGAGCCCGATGGTACCAATGCCGCAGTAGAGATCCAACAGTGTCTCATTGCCTGTCAACCGCGCTTTTTCCTTGGCAATTCCGTAAAGCAGCTCGCAGGCGTTATGATTGACTTGATAAAACGCTCCCGCCGAAATGCGAAACCGCAGTCCGCACAGCTCGTCCTCGATCCACTCTCGCCCCGCCAAAAGACGGTATCGCTCCCCCAGCACCACATTGGTGTTCTCGGTGTTGACATTGACAAGAACGCTTTTGACGTTGGGAAAATTTGCGGTCAAGCCGTCGGCAAGCGCAGACTCATGCGGCAGTTTTTCCCCGTTGAGTACCAAACAGACCATGACCTCGCCCGTCACCGCCCCATAACGCAAATAGATATGGCGCAACAAGCCGGCACGCTTCTCTTCTTCATAGGCTTTGATTTTATTCTCGTCGCAAAACCGACAGATGTACGCCGTCAGCTCGCCAAACACGGACGGCTGAAGCTTGCAGTCATCCGCCGGAACAATGCGGTGTGTGCCCGTGGCAAAAAAACCCGCCTCCATGCCCTCTTTGCCGTTGCGGACGGGATACTGCGCCTTATTACGGTAGCCGCAAAGCTCCCCCGTATGTCTCACAGACGCAACCTTGATATCACCAAGCCCCGCCTTACGAAAAGCGTTTTGCACATACGCGCGTTTCAGCTCGAGCTCATGCTCGTATTTGACATGGCGATAGACACACCCGCCGCACCCCGCCGCGCGGCAATCTGCCTCACAACGCAGAGGGGACGGAACGAGGATTTTTTCGATCCTCGCCACCAAATAGTTTTTATTAACTTTGATCACACGGGCGTCAATGACATCCCCCGTCACGGCATCGCGCACAAACACGACTTGACCGCGTCCCGCGTCGGCAGTCGGCAGATGTGCCACACCGCAACCGAGATTATTGATCTCCTCTACATCCAACCGAACGATCTCATTCTTGCGCATCACGCGTAAAACTCCTTGCCGGTTTCCAGGCAGACACAGCCAAGCTTGCCGCCCTCGCCCGCGCCACAGTCGATGAAAATACTGCCCTCACCGCGTTCGATCTTACCGCTCCGCGTGGGAACGTGGCCGACCACCACCGTGGCGTCCTCGATCAGCGCGTAGGAAGCATCCAGCGGCTCCGAGAAAAAGTCCTCGGGCTGATAGTCCCAAAGGTCGGTATCGGGATCGTAGTCGGCAATTCCCGCATGCATCAGTACATAGCGCGCGCCGTCGATCTCGATCTCCTCAAACAAGGTCATATCCTCAAGATATTCGAGTACGCCCTCTCTCTCGTCCGTGGAAAGCCCACGGAAAGCGTCGAGCGTGGCTTGCCCACCGTCCTGTACCCATGCCGTCATCTCGGCGATATAGTCGGCGTCGGGCGCGGCACCGCTCTCCAGCATCTTCGCAAAGCCCTTGAGCATACGTGCGGCAAGAAAATCATGTTCTCCCGCCACGGGATAGACATTGACACGCACGCTCAAATCGGCAATCAAGTCCATCGCCTCTGTACCGTAGTCAACGACATCACCCAAAATATACATCACGTCGCTGTCCTTGAAATTGATCGCCGACAGGATCGCCTTGAATTTTTCATAGTTTCCGTGAATATCCGAAATTACGTAGGTCATAGTAGGTTCCTCTTTTTTTGAAAATTTATGATACAACAATTTGGTTACATCACCGTAACGGGGTTACTGTTGACGATATCAACGCAAAGTGTTCCGTCGGCTTCCAGCACCAGCTCTCGGATCCGCTTGCAAACAGGGTTTTCGGTGTAAAAATGCCCCGCCGCCAGCAAATTCATACCGCACTCGGGGGCATCGGTCAAGCAATTGTGCTTCAACTCACCTGTCAGATACGTGTCGGCTCCCGCCTTTACGGCAGCATCCACGTCACTTGATCCGCTCCCGCCGAGAATCGCCACACGGCTGACAGTTCGTCCCGCATCCGATACCAATATCTGCTCCGCATCGGTCACCTTACGCACCAGCGATGCAAATGCCGCCAAGGTCAAGGGGCGTTTCAGCGCTCCGATGCGTCCGATCGTCTCACCGTTCTCTCCGAACGGGACCACGTCCTCAAGTCCGAGTTCCGCAGCAAGCGTATCGTTGACGCCGCCCTCCACTGCGTCAAGCCGCGTATGAAAGCTCATCGCCGTCACGCCCGCACGCAAAAGATCGATCACCTTTTTTGCAACATGGTTGTCGGGTTCGACCGCACGTAAGGGCGAAAAAATGAGCGGGTGGTGCGACACGATCACGTCATATCTGCCGTCGATCGCCGTTTGCGCGACCTTGGCAGTGATATCCAACGCCACCAAAACCTTTTTCACCTCGGCATCCCGATCGGGACAGCACATCAGTCCGTCGTTATCCCACGCGCAGGAAAGCGACGGCGGTATCTTCTCATTCATAAAAGCATACAATTCTCGAACCGTCATAACAACTCCTCCAAATTCTTTTTCATCCGTTCCTCAAAAGAGGTATCGGCGCGGCAGGAAAGCGATTTTCCGCGCAAAACGGCATCCAGTACCGATATTTCATGCCGCACAAAACCCTCAAACAGCGGAGGACACCTTTCGATATTGAGGCGTCCCACCGCCAGCTCTGTCTCACTGTACACGATGTTCTCCCCGCAATAGCGCGCGGCAATCGTCTGATAATATTTATCTTCAAAGGTGATCGTTTCGCCTGTAATGGCAAACCCGTTTTCGGTCAGCCATTTGCGCAAAACCGCAGCGCGCGACATCGGCTGTAGGATCAATCCGATACTCGGATCCTTTACCCACGGTGCCTCCGAAAGAATCTTGACAATGAGCTCACCGCCCATGCCGAAGATCAACACATCATCGGGGCAAAAATCCTTGACGCCGTGCAAACCGTCGGTCAGCCGCGTCTCTATCACATCGGTCAAGCCCGCCGCCGCAATATTGGCACGTGCCGAGTGGATAGGACCTTGATTGATATCACACGCCAACGCGCGGGATACCAATCCTTCCCGTACCAAATAGATCGGTAGATAAGCGTGGTCGGTCCCCACGTCAACGATGCGATCTCCCTTACGCAGATACGGCAAAGCACTGCATAACCGTGCTCCCGGAATTGTCACATTTTGCAAAACGATTTTGTCCTTTCCGTAAATTTGTTTATGTTGGGGAGAGGGGAAAACTCTTGCAAGAGCTTTCCCCTCTCAAAGGCACCCCCATACCTCGTTTCAAACTTTTTTCAAAAGTGTTTTCCAAAACGGTGCGGGGGATCTGCAAAAAAATTATGCTTTCTTTGCTGCCAAGAACTTGTTGATCTCTTCGATCAGCGCGTCGGCATCGGTGCCATGAACCGCACAAGCGTCCTCGACCGACTCACCGCGGGACGCGGGACAACCGAGGCAATGCATTCCGATCGCAAAAAAGAACTGTGCGGTCTCGGGCTCATAGTCCAAAATATCACCGATAATGGATTTTTTTGTAATGACCATTGTTTTTCTCTCCTTTTCTATTTTAAATTGGTTCGCAACGCCCGCTTTTGGGCGGCTCATGCTTATTATACCCTAAAATGGTGCAGCTGTCAATCTTTCCGCAGATTTTTTCAAAGAAAATTCCCGATTTCTCTTGCAATCTCTCAAATTATCATTTATAATATAAGGTGACAGAAAATGCCTTGATCGGAAGATCACGGCATATCTAACTATTTATTACACTCCCGACCGAACACGGCGGGAACATTAGGAGGAAAAAAGACATGAAAATTTTGGTCGTTAACGCCGGAAGCTCGTCGCTGAAATACCAGCTGTTTGATATGACCGACCACAGCGTCCTCGCAAAGGGCATTTGCGAAAAAATCGGCATCACGCCCACCAGCGGTTCCATCACCCACAAGCGCCCCGGAGCGGAAAATTACACCAAGGAAACCCCCGTGCAGGATCACATTTCGGCAATCAACCTTGTGTTGAACACCTTGACCGATCCCGAGCTTGGCGTCATCGGCGACGTTTCCGAGATTGCGGCGGTCGGACATCGCTTTGTGCACGGCGGCACCAAGATCAAGGAGTCGGGCATTCTCAACGATGACATGATCGCTTACATCGAATCCATCATCCCCATCAATCCTCTGCACGGTCCCGCGTCGCTCAAGGGCTACCGCGCTTGTCTCCAAGCAATGCCCAATGTCCCCCATGTCGGCGTATTTGACAGTGCATTCTACGCCACCATGCCCGAGGCATCCTATATGTACGCCGTTCCCTACGAATGGTATGAAAAATACAGCATTCGCCGCTACGGTTTCCATGGTACATCGCACCGCTATGTTTCCGCTGAGGCGGCAAAGCTGGTCGGCAAGCCGATTGAGGAACTGAAGATCATCACCTGCCACATCGGTTCGGGCTCTTCAATCACCGCTATCAAAAACGGCGTTGCCGTTGACACCTCCATGGGCTTTACCCCCCAGGACGGTCTGCCCATGGGCACCCGTTGCGGCCCCATCGATCCCTCCATCGTTACTTTTATGATCCGTCAAGGACTCTCCGCAGATGAAATCGACAACATCCTCAATAAAAAGTCGGGACTCATCGGTGTTTCCGGTGTCTCCAGTGATGCACGTGAGGTTTGGGCTGCAGTGGATCAAGGCAACAACCGCGCAAAGCTCGCCATGGATCTCGTCATTCACAACGCAAGAAAGCTGATCGGCAGCTATGTCGCGGAGATGAACGGTGTGGATGTCATCGTCTTTACCGCAGGACTTGGCGAAAACGACAAGCTTGTTCGTCAAGGTATCGCTTCCAACCTCGAAGCACTCGGTGTAAAGATCAATGAGGAAGTCAACATGAACGCGCCCAGAGGCTCCCTTGTCGACCTCACCGCAGAAGGCTCCAAGGTCAAGGTCTATGTCATTCCCACCGACGAGGAGCTCATGATCGCAAAGGATACCGAGCGCCTTGCCGTTGAATATTACAAAAAATAAGAATATCATTTATAAATGGGAGAAGCTTTAAAAAACTTCTCCCATTCATATTTTTATTTATCTCTTTTTTCTAATATACCAAATGATGATGCCCGTCACGGCAACGGCAAGAGGCAAAAACAAGGCAAGGATCAATCCCCAAACAGCAAACTGTGCAATACTCACCGAAAGATACGCGGTATCCATTGCGGCAGAGGCGATCGTAAGGGCGTCGCCGTCAGCGCCCGTCATCCAATTGAGCGCGGTCGTTGCCAGCTCAAAATTACCGCCGTCGGCATAGCCGTTGCTGACTTGATCGGTCAGTGCATAGGGACTGGAAAGCCAAATGATCTTCGTCTCGCCCTGCTCGGCGATGACACCGACATTGCAAACCGACTTTTCCTCATCGGCGACAAAGCTTTGGGAGGTCTCGTCATAGCGCATGACACGTCCCGCCTCCGAGGTATAGAGCCACGGTGTAACGGTCACACCCTCGGGCATCTCTTCTGCCACAACAATATTGTGGGCGTAATAAGCGACGAACGAATCGACAAAGTCCCCCGATGCACTGTGCTGTGCGCGATGCGTTTCAAAAATATAGGGATAGGTCGCGCTTGAATCGTAAAACGCATAATCGCTGTGGTTCTCGTACACGACATTGACCTCGTCCTCGAAGCCCATACCGTAGGATGCAAGCACACTGTCCAAGTTGGTAAGCTTACCCGTAGCGTAATATGTGGTCAAAAACAGATCTCCGCCGTTTGCAAGATATGCCGCCAGCGCTTCCGCCTCTGCGGTTTCAAGATCAGCGGTCGGAGAATTGATCACGAGCACATCGCAATCGTCGGGTAAGGCCGACAGTGTCAGCGTGGTACGTACATCGTAACCGATTTGGGAAAGTGTATTTTCAAAGCGCGCGTCAAGTGTGGAGGTTCCGCTCCCCGTCAACACATATGCCACGGAAATCTGCTCACGAGTGACAAAGTTGATGGTATTGGTCACGCGGGAGTCCCCGTCAAAGTAGGCGGTGGTCGCCTCCACGAACTGCGCGGCATAGCTACCGGTGGAGTCGTAGCTGTTGCAATACTCGACCATCTCGACATATTCATCGTAGGTCATATTCATTTCAACCATCGAGTTGTAATAGTAGTACAGCGAAGCATTGTCGACGATACGGTAACGGCGGTTGCTCTTCACGATCACGCTCATGTTCGAGGGCCATTCCCCACCGTATGCGTTGATAAATGTCGCGTCGGAAGAACTGTCGATCACCTCGACCGTCACTCGGTCGCTGAACTCTTCATAGCTTTTCAAAAATGCGTAAAGCTGTCCGTCCGCCGACGATTTGCCGCCATCACATACAAAATACAGTGTCACATCCTCATCAAGGGTTTGGAGCCAATCCTTGGTCGTCCCCGAAAGCTTGAAAGTCGCGGAGCCCGTGACATTGGGATTTGCGATACTTGCTGGTAATAAGCCCACCAAGGCGTTGAGCAGAATACACACCGCCAAAAGCCCAAGCGTAACCATCGATGCAATCGCACCGACACGCGCGGTCCTTCCGTTGCCGAACAATGCGGCATATGGTTGTTTGTTTTGATCTTTCATGATGCGTTCCCCCTTTCACGCAAGGCGGCGTCTTTCCATCGATCGAACCGTCAAGAACAGGAAAAACGCAATAAAGGTCAGATAAAACACGGTAGCGGGAATACTGAAATGCCCGTAGGAAAATTCCCCAAAGCGCGAAAAGAGCGCCAATGCGTTGACAAAATTAGGAACAAGAGAAGCAAAAAGCTCGGCATTGATGATGTAAATGACCGATGTTGGCAAGATCAGCACCACTGCGGCGGCAAGCCCAAGATTGAGGTTCTTGGTCGTGCGCCAAATCAACACACCCGCAAGCAAGGCGGCAATCACGCAAACAATAAACGATCCGAGCGCACTTGTTGGAAAGAGTGCCGAAAAGGAATCCAAAAGGTAGAATGCCAGCGCCGCGGCAATACTCAGCACCGCCGCCAAGATCTGGTTTTCGACCAAGGAGGAAACAAAGGTGCAAACAGCGATCAACGCCGCGCCAAGCAAAATGTAGCCGAACAATGCGGTATATGCCGCGGCAAGTGAGACACCGCCAAACGATGCGAGCAGCAACGGATAGAGCGCGGACACCAGCGTAGGGAGCAAAAAGAGCGTCAGCATGGCAAAAAACTTGCCCAACACGACCTCCCGCAAGCGGATCGGCAGGGAGTAAAGCAGTTGGTCGGTACGGCTGTGGCGTTCCTCGGCGATCGAACGCATAGTCAAAAGCGGGATCGTGATCAAAAGCACCCAGTGCATGGCGGTCAACGGATAGGAAAAATCCGCATAGCCCGACATCAAATTGAAAAACACGGTGAACACACCCATAAAAAACAGCAGGATCGCCATCATCGCGTAGCCGAACGGCCCGCTTAGATAGATCTTCATTTCCTTACGGTATATGGCAGACATATCGGTTTTACTTCTCCTTTTCCTCGTCGATCAGCTCGTACTCCCCGTCACGCTCGGGAGCATCTTGCTTGCGTTGTTTCGTCTTTGCATCGGCCTCATCTCCCTCGGTCAGTAAAAGGAAGATGCTTTCCAGCGTTGCCTCCTCACGTTCCATGGAGATCACCGCGTAACGGCGGTCCGCCATTGCGAAAAAGATACGGTCTCGCAACTCCTCCCTGCCCGCGGCAGTCACGGTCAAAGAGACTACGCCCTCCTCATGCGACGTCCCCACAGTGCAGGTCTCGATCTCGGGAATCGCAGAAAGAACCTCGATCACACCCGCCTCGTCACCGCGGACCGAAAGCTTGATATGTGCGGCGGCATCGGACTTGCCTTGCAGCTCCTCAATCGGCGCGTTGGCGATCAGCTTGCCGTTCGAGAGGATCAGCACATGGTCGCACACCTCGCTGATCTCCGCAAGGATATGGCTGCTGATGATCACGGTCTTGAGCTCGCCCAGCTTGCGGATCAGTGCGCGAATCTCAATGATCTGCTTGGGATCGAGTCCTACCGTGGGCTCGTCAAGGATAATGATATCGGGATTTCCAAGCAGTGCCTGAGCAATGCCTACGCGCTGTCGGCAGCCCTTGGAAAGATTTTTGATGAGCCTGTCCTTCATATCGTCGATCTGTGTCAGCTCCATCACCTCATGTACCTGTCGGAGTGCGCGCTCGTAGGAGACGCCCTTTGCCTCGGCAACAAAACGCAAATATTCAAACGGCGTCATCTCGTTGTACAGCGGCGGGATCTCGGGCAGATACCCCACGCACTGTTTTGCCTTGATGGGTTCGTCGTAAATATCAAAGCCGTTGATTTTGACGGTACCCGATGTGGGCGCAAGACAACCTGTGATCATGTTCATGGTCGTCGACTTTCCCGCCCCGTTCGGTCCCAAAAAGCCGTAGATCTTGCCGTTGTTGATCTTAAAGCTCAAGTGATCCACCGCCGTGCGTGCTCCGTAGACCTTTGTCAGTTCCTTGACTTCTATCAATTTGAGAGTCCTCCGTATTTCGTAATTATATACAATTATAAATGATAACATCGCTTTGTGTCAAGCGTTTGACGGGATTTTGAATATTTATTTTTGAAAAATTTCCAAAAACCCCATCAAAAAGCACAGCAATCCGCATTTTTCCAATGAAAATACGAAAAAAATTATGAATTTTTCAAAAAAGAAGAAAAAACTATTGCAAAATTCATAATTTTGGTGTAAAATATAAAGTGAGTGTAAGCCGGACAAACTTTGCCGGCACCAAATTTGATTTATTTGCTTTTGGAGGTAAACCATGGTAGTAGCTGGCGATTTTAAAAACGGCATTACTTTTGATGACGGACAGGGCAACGTCCTGCAGGTCATCGAGTTTCAACACGTAAAACCCGGTAAGGGTGCGGCGTTCGTTCGCACCAAGCTGAAAAACGTGATCTCCGGTGCGGTTACGGAAAAAACCTTTAACCCCACCGACAAATTTGAAAACGCGTATATCGAAAGAAAGGATATGCAGTATTCCTACGACGACGGTGACCTGTACCACTTTATGGACACCGAGACCTGGGAAGAAACCCTCATCGCACACGACAAGGTGGGCGACAACTTCCGTTTTGTAAAAGAAGAAATGATGTGCAAGATCATTTCCTACAAGGGGAATGTCTTTGGTGTGGAGCCCCCCACATTCGTGGAGCTCGAGGTTACCGAAACCGATCCCGGCTTTGCAGGTAACACCGCAACCAACACCCTCAAGCCCGCAACGCTCGAGACCGGTGCCGAAATCAAGGTTCCGCTCTTCATCAACGTGGGCGATATGCTCAAGATCGACACCAGAACCGGCGAGTATCTTTCCAGAGCTTAATCGAACAACAAGGGGAAGACTTTGCAAGCCAAGGTTTTCCCCATTTTTATACCACTATTAAAATTACAGAAAGGATCGGTATTCCATTATGAATCTGACCGAAAAATCGGCTTATCTCAAGGGCCTTGCCGACGGCCTCGAATATGACAAAACCACCAAGGAGGGCAAGATCATTGCCGCACTTCTCGATCTCGTGGACGAAATGGCAAAGGAGATCGCAGATATCCAAAGCGATATCGAGGACATTGACGAAGATCTTGATTATCTGAACGACTATGTGGAGGAGCTTGATGATGACCTCGAGGTCGTTGAAAACTTCCTTGACGACGAATATGAGCTTGACGATGACGAAGATGACGATGAGGACTACGCCGAGTACGATGACGAGGACTTTGAAGAGTGCGACGGCGATTGCACCTCCTGCGACGGTTGCGATTGCGGCGACGAGGACTACTACGAGATCGTTTGCCCCTCTTGCGGGGAAACCGTCTGCTTTGACGGCGAGCTTGATCCCGAAAACCTCCTCTGCCCTGCCTGCGGCGAAAAATTCGGCTGCATTGTCGATGAGGACGACTATAAAAAGATCAACGAATAAAATGATACTCTGAGGGAAACTTTTTACAAAAAGTTTCCCTCAGACTCCTTTCAAAAACTTTTATTTACCTTGCTTATAATATTGGCTATTGGTATAGGAGATAAAAATGGATAATTTAACAGTTGGAAACAGAATCCGTGAGGCACGACTCAAAAAGAAGTTTACTCAAGAACAAATCGCCGAAAAAGTAAAAATCAGTACTTATCATTACGGTCAAATAGAGCGGGGAGAGAAAAATCCAAGTTTAAGTGTATTCGTTTCAATCGCAGATGCACTGGATGTCTCTTCGGATTTTTTATTGCGTGATGAATTATCAACAGGTAATATTTATGTGAATAATGAAATCGCACAAAAACTCGACCAACTTACGGTAAAACAAAGAGTCGGTGCTGTTGAAATTCTTGACGCATATATCAAGGCAGTACTCCGTTAATATGTCATTTTTTAGAAGGTACTGAAAGCGCCTTCTTTTTGTCGAATACCTCTCTATTTGTAAATTGATTGATAAAAACGCAAAAAGCACTTGAAAATCTTACCGATTAAGTGTATAATAAAAAACGATACATCCAAATCCCACCGAAAGGACTTTTCCATATGTCCCCCACCACCCCGGCTTTCCCTCCGCGCGTTGCCGCGATCCACGACCTTTCCTGCTTTGGTCGCTGTGCGTTGACAGTCATCATGCCAACGCTCTCGGTCATGGGATATCAGGTCATTCCCGTGCCGACGGCGTTGCTTTCCACACATACGGGAGGCTTTACCGATCTGCATTTTCGCGATCTGACCGCCGATATGGAGGCAATCACCGACCATTTTACGCGCCTTGGCACCACCTTTCGTGCCATTTACACGGGTTTTCTCGGCAGTGCCGAGCAGATTGAAACCGTGTCACATATCCTTGACCGCTTTGGTACTCTTCCCGATGAAAACGGACAAGCACCGCTGATCTTGATCGATCCCGTCATGGGCGACGACGGTGAGCTCTACTCAACCTACACCCCCGAGCTGGTGCGCGGCATCCGTTCGCTTTCTTACCGTGCGCAGTTGCTCACCCCCAATCTCACCGAAGCCTGCATTTTGACCGATACCCCCTACCGCGATACGGCTGTCATGCGCCCCGAGGAAGCGCTTTCCTTTGCCGAGACGCTGTTGGAAAAGCTGACGGTGGTCACAAGCGGGCGTATTGTCATCACAGGCATTTCACTCTCGGACGGCACGCTTGCCAATCTCGGAAGAGACGCCGACGGCTCGCATTTTTGCATCCGACGTCCGCATGAGGTGCACTCCTATCCCGGAACCGGCGATCTGTTTGCGTCGGTCCTGCTCGGCGCTTTCCTACGCGGGGACAGTTTTCGGAACGCCTGTGCAGCCGCCGCGGAATTTACAAGCGAGGTCATCCACGCGTCAATTCCGATCGCTACACCCGAACGTGAGGGAGTTGCACTGGAACCGATGCTTTGGAAGCTGATCCCGCAAAGATAACCGATATTTCCGCTCTCTTCTCCTCGGATCACGAATTTGAAAGGAAACAAAACCATGTCCGATTTTCGCAAACCCCGCATCGTGGGCAGAATCGTCAAAGGTCTGCTCGGGTTGTTTGTCCTTTTTGTCAACGTACTGATTCTTTGGCGTGTCTTTTTCTCGGCGTCAATCCCCGACACTGTCAAGCCTCTGACCGTCAATGAACACCTCGCCACCGCTTACGAGCAATACGGCGACCGATTGACATTGCAATATCAGAACCAAAAATCGCTGACTTACGCCACGGATAATGCAGGTTATTTTGGTATCCCCGAGTATGTCTTTATCCCCGAGGCAAATCAAGTGCAGATCGTATTTCGCTACAACAAAAGCACGCTGGATCACCTTGCCGAGGACTACGGGCTTGCCGAAGTCCCCGAAAAATCGGGCGAGTGGTTTGACGTAACATTGGTCAAGTCGATCGATCTCACCCCCGACAACCGCGACGATAATCTCGATGTCTCTACGATCTCCACTGTGCGGTATCAGCCTACCGCGTCCACACGCGAGGATACCTCCCTTTACACCTACTACCGCTTTGTATTTGACGGTGTCGTTTTGGAGGACGAGGCACTTGGGGTGTTTGTCGATGTCTACTACAAGGGCGACCTTGATTACACCAAAGAAGCATACGGTACGCTCTGCCTGTATGACGACCTATCGGAGTGGCTCGACTATAACCTGTCGAGCGCCGACCGCAAAGCACTGAAAGCCGCCACGGCACAATAATCGAAACATCCAAAAGAAAGAAGGTATAGACATATGAATATTCCATACACACATGAAAGCATCCGTCTGACGGGACGTTGGGACAAACGCGACCCCCATGCAGCCGTTGCCACCGCCACCGGCTCCTACATCGAGTTTGCCTTTGAGGGCAAAATGGCGCTGGCACATTTTGACGTGTTTACCAATGCTATCCCGCACTTGCACCTTTGGGTTCAACTGGATGGTGGAGATATGATCGAGACCGCCATCGACAGCCATTTGCGCATCGTCGCAAAGGAGAACGGCACACACATCTGCCGCATCATCTACAAGGGAGGTACCGAAAACGCACGCCGTTGGTATGCGCCGCTGACGGGAAAGGTATCGTTTGTCGGTGTACAGACCGAAAAACCGATCCCGATCCCCGCCGACAGGCGCCCCGTCATCGAATTTGTAGGTGACTCGATCACCGAGGGTGTGTTGATCGACACGGATTTTGCTTACGACTGCGAGATCACCTCCTACAACGATCAAGATCACCGCGCGTTCCAAGACGATGTATGCGCCACCTACGCTTGGCGCACCGCCGAGGCGCTGAATTTGCGTCCTGTGTTCATGGGCTACGGCGCGGTAGGAGTGACGCGTGCGGGCATGGGCAATGTTCCTGCGGCACCCAAGGCGTACCATTTTAACTTTGAAGGGTCTCCCATCACACACGCCCCCTCCGACTATGTGATGATCAACCACGGTGCCAATGACCGCAAATATGTCAAAGAACCCGAGGTCTATTTAGAAAAGTACGCTGAGTTGCTCGACACTGTCCGCACATACAACCCCAATGCTACGATCATTTCTCTCTCGCCGTTTTGCGGTGCATTCCACACCGAGCTTGGCGAAATGATCGAGCGCTACAACAACAAGAACGGCTGTCACGTTTATTACATTGACTCCAACGGTTGGATTCCCGTCGAGCCGCTTCATCCCATGCGTGACGGTCACGCCGCCGTTGCCGAGCATCTGATCCCTCTTTTAAAAGAGATCGTCACAAAATGAAAGCATTTATTTATACGGGCGGGACAATCCGAAAAGAAAATATCACCGAGCGCCCTCAAAAAGGTGATCTGATCATCGCCGCAGACGCAGGACTTTTGAATGCGCAAAAATTCGGTTTGACACCCGATATTCTGCTTGGAGATTTTGACTCTTTGGGGGAGCCCGATGTGCCGCAGGAGACCGAACTCATCCGTGTCCCCGCCGAAAAGGATGACACCGACACACAGCTTGCAGTACGTGTCGCTTTGGAACGCGGAGCAAAAGAGATCGTGCTCATCGGCGGCTTGGAGGGACGGCTCGACCACACGCTTTCCTCGTTGGCGATCCTGGAGGATCTTGACAAAAAGCATATTCACGCACACTTTACCAGTGGGCAGAACCGCGCGCGCTTTTTACGAAACAACAGCACGTTGATCCCACGCGGCGGGTTCCGCTATCTCTCGCTCATCGCCGCGGACGAACAGGTCAAGGGCGTAACCGTGGAGGGTTGCAAATATCCGCTCAAAAAAGCCAAGCTTTCGCGTCTGTGCCAATACGCCGTCTCCAACGAGTTGACCGGTAACTGTGCGCTGATCGACGTGCACCGCGGCGGGCTTTGGATCATCGAAAGCAACGATTAATGACAGACTGTTGACAAAAGAATGAACAAAATGGGAGACATTGGATATGAGGCTTTATTTGAAACAACGCTTTTTTTCGTGGGGCGACAAGTTCTCGGTTTACGATGAGTACGGAAACGATCGCTATTACGTACAAGGCGAGGTCTTTTCTTGGGGCAAAAAATTGCACCTATACGACCTCGCAGGCAATGAATTGGCATTCGTCCGCCAAAAGGTCTTTTCCTTTTTGCCCAAATATGAAATTTTGCGCGGTAACACGCCGTTTGCGGAGGTGGTAAAGGAATTTACTTTCTTTCGCCATGAATATTACATCCGCGGGCTGGATTGGCGCGTACACGGCGATTTCTTTGACCATTCCTACGAGATCACCTCGGGGAACCATGTCATCGCCGCGGTCTCCAAACAATGGTTTACCCTCGGAGACGCCTATGAGATCGATATCGCTCCCGATATTGATCCCGTCACCGCACTTTCTGTCATCTTGGTCATTGACGCTTGCATCGAAGCACAAAACAACGGATGAATATATAATGATACGGCGGAACTTTTTGAAAAGCTCCGCCGTATTCTTAATTCATTTGATTTTTCTGCATTCGATGTAATAGCGTTTGTCGGCGGCGTGTCCCATGGAGAAGGTTTTACGGGGAAGCGCGCCGTCGAAAAGGACGGTGCGAAAGAGGTCGCTTTTGCCCATACCGTCAAAGAGGAATCCGACCGCGTCAGAGGCGTTGACGAGGGAACGAAGTGAATCCTCGCCGTGGATATAGTCGACCGTGACCTCGGGGTGACGGTGGGTATAATCCGTAAGAAAAGCTTGGAGCGTTCCCACGGTAAGTTGCAATGCGGGATGCGGAACAGTCAGATCAAACTCGTCGTTTTTGGTAATACAATGCAATACTTGCGGTGCCGCATTGCCGGACAGGGATGCTGTGTAGACTTTCAATTCCTCCAAAAGCGCCTCGGGATCGCAGCCGAACACCACACGGTAAATCGGCTCAAATTGCAGAGCATCATCGTGCAAATTCACAATCTCGGTCAACGCATAGCGTGCGGGATGCGCCTTTGCGGCTTCTTCGCCAATGGCTTCTTTGACCTGTTCGTAGACCGCCTTTGCGGTGGCGAGCGAGTGGTTTCCGTCCCCCACGGCAAACAACAACGGTGACAAAGCACCGTCACCGTAGCGTTCTTTCATCGCGGAGGGTGTTGCCAGAGAGGCAAGTGACTCCAGCACGGCGTCCTGTTCCTTTTTGGTCATGAGATGGGCACAAACGTGTCCCCCGCCCTGCATCAAATCAAAGTCATATAACGGCTCACGTGTCTCACAAGCGGCAACCGTCGGTTCAATGACCGTGCGCACGGGATCATCGATGAGCAACATGACGTGCGGCAGCTCCAAAGACGCGTCGCGTCGGATCGCCACACGGGGTGGGATGCGTTCCAGCACAGTCCCCTCGGTGGCACGGATCAGCGACGTCGCTCCCTTGCGGTAGTCGTAGCACTCAAGGTCGACCGCGCCGATGATGCCGCGACGCACCGTGCCGTCGGACTGCGTGCGGGAAAGACAGATCATGGCATCGGGATAGCCCTTGAGCGTGTCGGCAAGACGGCATTCCATTTCTCGGTTAATCGCACCGATACGCATCTCTGTCTCCGAAAGATAAACCTCGGGCAGGATCATGCCCAGCGTCGAGGGCGCATCCCCCACGGTGCTTTTTACCGCCTCCCAATATTGCGGCTCACTGGTGTATTGGTCACATGCGACCACTGCCCAACGCGTACCGTCAACCTTTGTAAAATCGGGCAGAAGAATTTCCGCCGTACCAAATCCAATCTCGTTTTTCATAAAAGCCTCCCCGAAAATGTACCTATACCAATTAAAATTCGATCCGTCGAAGCGTTTTGACCTTTGTATCTTCGAGCTCAAAGATCACCCCATTTGCACGAATGTCACCGTCGGCAACGTGAAAATGCACGGGCATAAATGTACGGAGTTTTTCTAACACCTGTTCTTTTGCCGTCCCGAGAATCCCGTTTTGAGGACCGCACATACCGAGGTCGGTCACGTATCCCGAGCCTTGCGGCAAGATCTGTGTATCGGCAGTGGGAACATGCGTATGCGTACCGAACATAACCGCGATGCGTCCGTCAAAATAATGTGCCATCGCCAGCTTTTCGCTGGTCGCCTCGGCATGAATGTCCATCACGGCAAAATCGTAGCCCCCGCGCTCACGCTCCAAGATACGGTCGACCGTATCAAAAGGGCTGGCAAGCGGGTCCATATACACCCGACCGCACACATTGATGCAAAGGAGCTTCCAACCGTCCACACAAACCACCGTGTACCCGTTTCCCGGTGCCTCCGGCGGGTAATTGGCGGGACGGATGATCCTTGTCGCGTTTTCCAAAGCATCATATATATCGCGCTTGCCGTAGGTGTGGTTACCGAGCGTGATCAGATCTACGCCCGTGTCCAACAGCGCCGCCGCGTCACGTGCGCAAATGCCGCGGATATCGGAGGTGTTCTCGCCGTTTGCAATGACAAAATCGATCTTTTCGCGTTTTCTCAAATTCCACAAATGCGCCTGTAAATAGTCCACCGTCTGCGTTCCGACAATATCTCCCAGCGCCAAAATTCGCATGTTTTCCGTATCCTCTGTTTCTAATTGGATTTATCATTTAATATCTTATCATATTTTCATCAAAAAGTCAAGAACAACCTGCTTTAATAACACGGCAACAGCATTTACTATTAGAGTGTTTTTTGTGGGGAACTTTTGAGAAAAGTAAACATGGCAAGCCATGTTGTAAGCGGCAAAGCCGCCTCGTTCCCCACACCCCTCAAAACCTTCAACGCATTTTATATCTTGGCATCATGGGAATGTCAGCGCCTCTGTCGATAGTTTTCTGACGGTATGGGAATGTTTGTTCGCTATTCTAAACAATAGCTCCCGCATTCCCACGGACGATCCGCTCGCAAAGCTCGTTGTAGGAGATCCCCACGGTGGATGCCGCCATGGGAAGGAGGCTGGTGGGGGTCATACCGGGAAGAGAATTGGCTTCCAAACACCAAAGCTGCTCATTGGCATCCAGCAAAAAATCAAAACGGGCATAATCACGCAAACGGAGCGCGTCAAACCCAAGCTTGGTCAATCTTGCGGCTTCGGCAACGACTTGATCCGAAACAGGCGCGGGGCAGATCTCGCGCGTGGTACCTTGGTACTTGTTTTTGTAGTCGTAAAAACCTTCATGCGGGATGATCTCAACAAGAGGAAGTGTTTTCCCGTGCAAAATTCCAACGGTCAGCTCACGTCCGACGATCTTTTTCTCAACAATCACGCGGTCGCACCAACGTGCGGCTTCTTCAAGCGCTTGGTCGAGCTCTTCGGAGGTTTCAACGATCGACACCCCGACGCTCGAACCGCAGTCGCAGGGCTTGACCACGCACGGAATACCGATCTTCTCCTCCAACTCGGCGCGTGAGCCGTTGTGGATATCAAAGGCGATCCACGCGGGCGTAGGGATGCCCACGGCACAAAAAAGCTGCTTTGAGATTTCCTTATCCATGGCAAGCAAGCTGCCGACGTAACCCGAACCCGTATAGGAGATGCCGTGGGTGTCCAGTGTGGCTTGCAGTTGTCCGTTCTCACCCATGGACCCATGCAAGGCGATGAACACCTTATCCGCCATGGCACAAAGCTTTAACACATTGGCTCCGATCAGTGCATCTCCGTTTCCCGTGCGTTCACGAAGCGCGTCAAGATCGGGAACCGTCTCCGAGACCGTATATGCATCCAGCCCCTCAGAGCGAAAAAGCGTGTCGGGATCGGCAGGCAGATCGTGCAATCCCTCGTAAACATCCAGTAACAGCACGCGGTGACCGTTTTGCATCAGCGCGTTGGCAATCAAGCTGCCCGAGGTCAGCGAGACATCACGCTCGGGCGAAAATCCGCCCGCAAGAACTACGATTTTCAAATCATTCAACCTCTTTTCGGTTTTTATTTCAGATTATGTTTGGCAGGAAGAAAATGTGCGTTTTTTCAGCAACACCACGCGATCATTCCCACCGTAATCCTTGATAACGCGGCAATCGTCAAAACCCGCGGCGACACCGATCTCTCGCACGGCATCGGCTTGGTCGTAGCCGATCTCAAACAGGAAAAATCCACCCGCTTTCAGATGCGCCGCCTGTTGCTCCACGATACGGCGATAAAAGATCAACCCGTCATCGCCGCCATCAAGCGCTACGCGCGGCTCGGCATCCAATTCGGGCGCCAAGCCTGCGAGATCGCGCTCGGGAATGTACGGAGGATTGGAAAGAATCGCATCAAACAGCACGCCATCGGGGAGACAGTGGGGCGTCAGCACGTCGGCACAAAGCGGAGCAAAGCGCTGACGCGCGCCGTTACGGACGGCATTGCGCTCGGCAAGTGCCAGTGTGTCGGGAAACTTTTCCACCGCCAACGCTTGGGTATCGGGACGCTCGGCAAGCACCGAGACCGCGATACATCCACTCCCCGTGCAAAGATCGGCAAAATACGCCCCCCGGGGCAAAAGCTTGATCGCTTCCTCCACCAAAATCTCGGTATCCGAACGCGGGATCAAACAGTCGGGGGATACCTCGTAGCTTTGGCGGTAAAATTGCCATTCGCCAAGCAAATATTGCAAGGGATAGCGCGCCGTGCGCCGCTCCGCAGCCTCCGCAAGGGCGGGTTTGTCATAGTCCCGCGCCGCTCCCAATCGCACCTCCTCGGCACGCACACCGCAAAAATGCTCGATCAAGAGCGCCGCGTCCCATTCCGCGCTCTCAATGCCCGCTTGTGTCAACCTTGCGCAAAGCTCCCGATAGGTCACGGTTCGCCCCCCTTTTCCATCTCAATTTTCATTTTCTACCGTATATCTTAACACAAAAGCGGCAAAAAGGAAAGACTTTTTGAAAAAAAATAAAAAAATTTTGCTTTTCCTCTTGAAATTTTCAAAAAAAATGGTATACTGTAATTAAGTATCGTTCTATGTATGTTTTTGAAAGGAGCAAAAGCCCTATGGAAAATCAAAATATCGTTGTTGTAAAAAAGAAAAGCACGTTTTGGACAGTGGTAAAGGTCCTGCTTGTTGTGGGCGCCGTCTGCCTGATTGCCGCAAAGATCTATCAAAAGTTCTTTAAGAAAAAGGAGACCGAGGCTTTGGAAGAAGCCGACGATCTGTCCGCACTCGATATCGCGGAGAACTGCTGTGATGAGGAAGCCGCAGTCGAGGAAACGGCATTTGAGGTTCCCGCCGAGGCTGTCATCGCAAACGCCGAGGACATGGAAGTCACCGCCGATACGGCAGAAGTGTAATGTTGATCATTCAAAACGGCTTCCCGTTTTGCGCGGGCAAGCCGTTTTTTGCGTTACCGATTTTATCAAAAGGAGAGTGTACCCCCAATGGCAAAATACAGAAGAGGCAGAATTAACGAGGAGATCCAAAAGGAAATGTCCTCAATTTTGCGCCGCGTAAAGGATCCCCGCGTCAGTGATGCGTTCATCAGCATCACCGCCGCCGACTGCACCGCCGATCTCAAATATGCAAAAATCTACTATTCCGCTCTGCAAGGCGACGCCAAGGAGGTCGCCGCGGGGCTCAAAGCCGCCAACGGTTTTATCCGTCGGGAGCTGGCACGTTCGCTCAATCTGCGCATGACACCCGAATTGACTTTTATCGCCGATACCTCGATCTCCTACGGCGCGCACATTTCCTCGATCTTAGAAGGCTTGGAGATCAGCCCCGAGGAAGAGGACGAAGAAACCCTCGACAAGGACGGCGAAAGCAATGACTGATTTTACCCCTTTGAGCTTTGAAGAAGTCATTGACCGTCTCTCCCCCGCCGCCGACACATTGATCCTCTTTCACCGCAATCCCGATGCCGACGCTGTGGGCTCGGCATTCGCCATGAAGCAGGTGCTTGCCGACCTCGGTTCTCGCGCTTGGTGCGTCTGCTCCGATGAGGTCCCCGCGCGTCTGCGCTTTTTGACCGACGGAGAACAGGAGAGCGTCCTCCCCGTGTCGATCCCAGCGGATTTTGAGGTGACACGTATCGTCAGCGTAGACACCGCCTCCCCCGCACAGCTCGGAAATTTATATGAGCTTTATAAGGATAGGATCGATCTTATGGTCGATCACCACGGCATGGGCGAGCCCTACGCTCACCACTATATCCGTCCCGACGCCGCCGCGACCGGCGAGATCATGTTTGATCTCGTCAAACAGCTTGCCACCGAGGAGCGCGTGGTCATCACCGATGCTCTTTGCACCGATCTTTACGCTGCCATCAGCGCGGACACGGGTGGGTTCCGTTTTTCCAACGTGACCTCCGACACGCATCTGCGCGCCGCAGAGCTGTTGGCAAGCGGTATCGACTGCGCCGAGATCAACCATCGGCTGTTCGACTGTAAAACGCAGGAACAGTTGCGCGCGCAAGCCGCAGGAATTTCCAATCTTCATCTGTTTGCCGACGGCAAGATCGCGGTGGTGACCTTCCCCTATGCGCTCAAAGCCGCATTGGGGCTTTCCGATGAGCATTTGGACAATCTTGTCGATGTGGCGCGATCGCTGATCGGCGTTGAAATCGCAATCTCGATCCGTCAGCCCAAAGCCGAAGGCTTGTTCCGGGCGTCGGTACGCGCGTCCTGTGACTATGACGTTGCCGCGCTTTGTGCCAAATTCGGCGGCGGCGGACACAAACGCGCCGCAGGCTGTACCATCATCGCCGCGGACATGGACGACGCCATGCAAAAAATCACGTCCGAAATAAAAATTTGATTTTTTTGAATAAAACTCCTCCCGCACGGTAATGCTGATAGCATCACAAACCGAAAGGGAGGATTTTTATTATGCAAAAAAGATTACTTACCGCAACTCTGGCTCTCTGCGCCGTTCTGTTATTTCTCGGTCTCTTTCCGGTACACGGTGAGGCAGAGATCTACGACACCGTGGTGCGCTTGCACGTGCTTGCAAACTCGGACAGCGACGAAGATCAAGCCCTCAAGCTCCGTGTAAGAGACGCCGTGTTGGAGGTCACCTCGCCGCTCCTTGCAGATTGCACCTCGCAAGAAGAAGCACGCGCGCTGATCGAAGCGCACACCGACGACATCCGCACCGCCGCCGAAGCCGTCATTGCCGCCGAGGGACGCACCGACACCGTCAGCATTCTGCTTGGCGAAGAAGAATACCCCGAGCGCGACTACGACAGCTTTTGTTTCCCTGCGGGAACCTATCTCTCGTTGCGCGTCTGCATCGGTGACGCCGAGGGCAAAAACTGGTGGTGCTGTCTGTTCCCGCCGCTTTGTCTCGGAACGTCGACCGCCACGACCCAAGCTGCCGAAGAAGAATTTATTGCCGTCGGTTTGACACCGTCGCAGTACAAAATCATCACCGAAAGCGAAAAGCCCGTGTACAAGGTACGCTTTAAAATTTTGGAAGTGTTCCAAAGCCTTTGGTGAATGTAAAAGAAATCTCCCCGCCTGTTAACGGGGAGATGAGATTGTAGACAAAACTAACAAGTTTCGTCAGTTTGCCGAAAGTTTTGGTCGAGCTTTTTCAAAAGCTCGCGCAGTGGAGGGCGCGAAGCCCTCCTCGCGCTCCGCAGAGCGCGAAATTTCCCTTTCGGCGCTGTGCCCACTTGTGGGCATCGGTCGCTTGCGACCTTTTCTTCTTTGCAAGCTTGCAATCGCTTGCGATTGCGGCGGAGCTTGCGTAGCCTTTTTTCATTTGCGCCTATATGGTCAAAGAAAAAGCGACTAA
>JAFTKO010000020.1 GCA_017453205.1 Clostridia bacterium
CGCTTTGACAGAAAAGGAGTAAAATAATCAAAAATGTCAAAGCAACAACTAAATAAAGATGCAGGTCTATACCTCAGACTATCCAAGGATGATGAGAGAGCAGGTGAATCGCTTTCCATCGAAAACCAAAGGCGAATACTCGAAAAGTACGCACTTGATAACGGCTTCAACGTTGTGGATACTTATATCGATGACGGTTGGTCGGGCACGAGCTTTCAGCACCCCGAGGTGCAAAGGCTTCTTGAGGATGCCAAGAACGGCAGGATCAACGTGATCATCGTTAAAGACCTCAGCCGTTTCGGAAGAAACTACATTGAGGTTGGTCAGTACACCGATTATATCTTCCCGATGTATAACATCCGCTTTATTGCCATTAGCGACAATGTAGACTCGGCAAACTCCGAAAGCTCGGGAATGGATATGATGCCGATCATGAACGTGTTCAACGAGTGGCACGCCGCCAACACCTCAAAGAAGATCCGCGCGGTCATTGAAGCCAACGCTAAGGCGGGTAAATACCGTGCAAGCGTTGCTCCTTACGGCTACGTCAAGAGTGAGGACGAAAGCAGATTGCCCATCCGTGACGAGCCTGTGGCAAGTAATGTCCTTCGTATATTTGAGATGAGAGCCAAGGGCATAAGTCCTCAAAAGATTTCCGATACCTTTAACGACGAGGGGATTCTTCCTCCCGGAGATTACAAGGAGCAGAAATTCGGCATTCCCAACACGCGCAAGTCTCATCACCTTTGGGCGAATTCGGTAATCAAGCAGATCTTGACCAATCCCATCTATCTTGGAAACTTGGTACAGCTCAAGACCTATACGCTTTCCTATAAGAACAGAAAGCAGGTCAAGATCGATCCCGAGGATATGGTTACGATCTACAACACCCACGAAGCCATCGTAACACAAGAGCTTTGGGATAAGTGCCGCGAGATGGAAGCCTCGGTCAGCCAAGGAAAGAAGAACAAGACGGGATATGTCAATCCCTTGTCGGGACTTGTGTATTGCGCCGATTGCGGTAACAAGATGTATATCGCTTGGAACAACACAAGAGAACCGATCCACGAACCTATCACAGAGAAAACTTCAAATGCGGTGCTTATTCAAAATTCGGTGATAGAGTGTGTTCGAGCCACTATATCCAAATCAAGATTCTCAATCAGATCGTCTTGCAGGATATACGCTCTAAGATCGGCTTGGTAGAAGCGGATGAAAACAAAGCGAGAAAAGCATTTTTCAGCCGTAGCGAGAAGCTTGCCGCTGATACCCTTGTTGCCGACCGCAAGAGAGAAACGCAGGTCAAGCGCCGCCTTGCCGAGCTTGAACGTTTGATCGCAACCGTGTACGAGGACAAGGTGCTCGGTAAAATCCCAGAGGAAGTCTGCATCAACCTACTGTCAAAGTATCAAGAAGAAAAGAAAAATCTCACCGCTGAACTCTCCGATATCGAACGCCGCCTTCACAATGAGGTCGAGCGTCACGCGGGTGTGGATGAGTTTATCCGTCGCTTGAAAAGCTATATTGGCGTACTTGAGCTGACGCGAGAGATGTGTATGGAGCTGATCGAATTCGTCACCGTTGACGAGTGCCCGGGCAAGTATAGCAAAGAGCCCCGCGAAATCCACATCTACTATAAGCTCATCGACAAGAACCAATCAAAGCCTACCCATAAGATGTGACGATTTTTGATGTTCACTACGCTCAACATATATTCGCATATCACGGATACCATGAGAGCGCAAGCCTCGGTGAAAATCGACCGAAAAATCGGCGGTATAGACGCTCCCATGCCCGAGCCGACGAGCCAAAGAAAGAAGAAACAAGCGACGTGGACGAAAATTTCGAGCCGTACACGCCGAAAATTCGCAAGAGTGGCACGGGATGCGTGTACCAGATAAACGATACGCTGTGGGAAGGAAGCTTCTATCCGAGAATGCCCAACGGCAAGAGAAAGAAATTCAATGTGTACGCCAAAACAAGAGAAGAATGCGAAAAGCTCCTTGCGGAGATGACTGCCGAGAAAAAAGCAGAGATTGCCGAAATGAAGAAAAAGATGAAAACGGCATAAAAACACAGAGGGCTGACCGAGTGTCAGCCCTCAAAATTTGCGGTGCAGAAAGCAAAGAAAACGAATTCATAACCTTGACTCTTTTTTCTTTTTGCATTGCGCAATTATATACCATAAAAGTATGGCAATAAAAGATACCGATTGAGCTATCGAAATTCTAACGACCATAAGCTCGTCAGCTCCCGTATTGGATATGACGTGGAGCATATTTACAATGGTATTATTAACAAAGTGATCACCCATTGCCATATACAAATTTCCTGTAAGCTTCGTCATCATTGCAAATTTGAAGCCTACCAAAGCAGATGTAGTAATAAGCATTATTGAATTAGCTATGAATCCACCCATGCTCATCGTACCGTCCAAATAGCTTCGAAGCGGTGACATGATGTGCCAAAGGCCGAACAAGACGGACGCAAGAACAGCAGAGATAATAAAGGTATATTTGCTTTCAAGCAACTTTTGAAATAGTCCTCTGAATATACCTTCCTCCATTATCACGTTGATTATGTTTCCGAGAATACAAATCAGAAAGAAAACAAATGCGGTTTGATTGCCGATATTTCCTCCGACAGAATACGCACTTACGTACAGTTTAAGTACGTCAAAATTTCCTTGAAACATAAGAATTAAAATTTCAACAGAGTACGCAAGTATAAAGGTCACTATTCCGAAGCTCAGACCGATAAGTAAGTTGGGTAACACTTTTGGTTTCCTAAACCCTACCTCGCTCAGCTTCAAGCTGTAAATTTTAACAACGATGAAAAGAATAGCAATACCTATCAGCTTATGCACAAAGGCTTCTCCTAAGAAGGTCTGATCTGTACGCAGTAGAAAATATTCTAATATGCGAAAAGCAAAGCATATCAGATATAAAAGCAAAACAACCGATAAAGGTCTTTGTTTTTTGTTAAGCATAGGCTTTCTCCTTATAAATAGATGCTAATTCAATTGCTCTTTTTGTTACGCCTTTGGATAAGAGTATTGATTTCCTCGGCTTCTTTTTTCATACTCATTAAATTTAAGAGAAGTGATATACCGTACATGATGACACTCATAATAGTAAGAATCCATACGGGAGTGCTTGAAAACCAACCGAATATTGCTCCGAAAACGATTAATGTAATAATTACGATCGAAATGTCAAGCGACATTTCGAGTATGGGATATTTGAGTTCAAGCTTGTGTAAAAGCATTAGACATAGGTGAATAATGATGTTAGCGCCGAGCGTTTGAAAGAGCGTAGGAATATACAGGTATTCCGCTTTAAAAAAGAGCGCGATAGTTGCCAAAAGAATTAATGAAATTCCCGTTGTTGCAAACATATTTACAATAAATTTCTTCATATGCATTCGTCACCTCTCAATGCCTTTTTCACTTGGCTTAAATAGCCGCGATTTATATATACCTTCTCACCGTTTTTCAAAATTGCTTCCATTCTGCTGTTAAAAAGAGGTTTAATACTGTCCAAGGCATTGATATTTAAAATGCAAGATTTGCTTATTTGCACAAAGCCATATTCTTTTAAATCGTCCATTAACTGATATAGACGGTGATCTGTGTGGTAAACCGATTTTTCGAGATAAACGAAGGTCTTCTTATCGACACTTTCTATGTAGTAAATGTCCGCAACGCTTATCATTTTCTCGGCGTTATCTATGTCGCATTTTATTTGCATCTCTACAGATTGCAAGAAGGACAAAATGCGTTTGACCTTGCCATCCTCATTCGCATAGCGAAGGGTTATCTCAATATTAGGGCAGGATGGATCTTGTTGTTTCTTAATTTTCATAGCAAGCTCCTTTTTTTAGATTATATCATATTTTTAATCGAAAAAACGGCACTGTAACCGAACTACGTTTTTATGATACCAAAATACAAAAACATAAGAAAAAAGGCTTTGAGAATTGCTCTCAAAGCCAATTTTGGTCCGAGTGACTGGATTTGAACCAGCGGCCTCTTGGTCCCGAACCAAGCGCACTACCAAGCTGTGCCACACCCGGATAGTTGATTTTTTGATTATTTTCTGTAAGTGGTCAAACATGTGGTCAGACCTCTGAAATCGGGAATTTCAAGGGAATGTGAACTGCCAAAATAGTCAGTGTTTTCAAGGGGGGGCAGCATTTTGGATTTTTGCGAAAACGGAAATCGGTGATTTGCTCCCGAACGTAGCGCTCTACCAAGCTGAGCCAAACCTCGTTTTTCAGACTTATATATTATATCATCTTTTAAGACTTTTGTCAATCGCTTTTGAGAAAGTTTTTGCCTTTTTTTGAAAAAAGTTTCTTGTTTTCTGTATATGAATCATTTAAAATAAAAATCAAGACTTGTTTTTTCGCTTAGCTGACAAGAGGGGATTGTTATCTCCAAAAGCTCTTGTCGGCTAAGCGGGAAAGAGGTTTTTGTATGTATCTTTCAATGGGGGATCCTGTGTTTAAGAAAGCACCGATCGGTAGACCTTTTCAATGGCGTCTCCAAAGGTTCTTTTATCAAAGATTGACGCGATACTTTCACTTCGTTTTCCAGCGCGGAGCTTCCAATCGGGCGTTTTTTGAATATCGGTAAGGTGCTCAAAAAACTCGGCTTCATTGGCATAGGTGTATCCGTTTTCACCCTGCAAAATGATACCGTCGAGACAGGGATCCTCCTTGCAGAGCAGGGGAAGGGCGTTGGCGGCGGCTTCAATGTAGGTCAAGCCCTGTGTTTCACTGGTAGACGCGCTGACAAAAATATCTCCCAGTTGATAATAATTTTGTACCTCCGTCGGGGATACCATTCCCGTAAATATCACACGGTCCGCAATGCCGAGCTTTTCGGCAAGCTTTTCCAAATCGCTTTTTGCGGGACCGTCTCCTACGATGAGAAAACGCAAGTCGGGGTGAAGTGCAATGGCTTTTTCAAACAGTTCGACCAGTTCGCTCAAATTCTTTTCGGTACCCAGTCTCCCAAGGTTGATCAGTACCGTTTGGTCGTCCGTGATCCCAAGCGCTTCGCGTTTTTCCTTGCGTATCGCGGGAGACAGGCGGGATTGAAATTGCTCCAAAGAGATACCGCTGGGTACCACGCAAATGGGTTGCTCGATGTGATATCCGCGCAAAGTGTTTTCTACTTTTACGGTGGGGACGACAACGGTATTTACTTTTTTGAGGAGATAGCGGGAGGCAGTGCGGACAATCCATTTTCCAAAGCGCTCACCCGGGACGAGGTAGGACACATATTGCTCGTACATCGTATGGTAGGTATGGACAATGGGCGCACCTGTCCGTCTCGCAATACGGCAAGCAAACCGAAAGGTGAAGAACTCACATTGGCTGTGGATGATATCGGGCTTCCACTCGATCAACTCACGGATCAGCCGATGATGGGAGGCAAATGACATGCGAACATTGGGATAAACACCGATCGGCATGGAGCGGATATAGTAAACATGGTCTTGCTTGCGGCTGTGTACAGTATCGGAAAGCGTGAGGATACGGACGTCATGTCCTTTTTTTTTCAGCTCGTCGGTCAAATTTCTAACCGAGGTCACCACGCCGTTGGTTGCGGTTGTAAACAGGTCTGTTGTAATCAGTATTTTCATGGATTTCCCGTTCCTTTCCTGTCTTTTCGCGGGTTGAAAGATCGGCAACCGATCATCTGTCATAAATTGAGGTGTGCACGATCTGCAATTATAATTATATCATACCGTTTAAAATTTGTAAATAAGATTTTTCATTTTTTATGGAAGTTTTTGAAGAGGAGGGGGCATTGGTGGGCATCTTGCTTTGTTTTGTGGCAACACTTTGCTTTTTGTAAAAGATTTTTACATTTTGTACTTGCACCGACAAAGAAAATGTTGTATAATTAAGTAAAGAAAAACAACAGGAAGGTGCATGATGATCGAACCCAACAACGCATTGCATACTGTGATGATGCAAAATGATATCATCACATACGCATACAGCCGCTATCTCAACCACACCCCGCGTTTTCTGACCCCCGAGATGGTGGAAAGCTTGGCAAAGGACTGCAATATCGATACCGACGAGGCGTTTCTGTCGCTGTTCGGCGCGGCTTGCGGGCTCGAGCCCGATATCAACCCCACCCACCGTACCTTGGAGCGGCAATATTTGCGTACAGGGGTTCGCCGTCTCGATCCCACCGTTTTTCAAAAAGACGAATACTATTGTACTGTAAAATTCCCAAATATCAAAAGTGGGCGTTGGGAGCTGAAGCAAAGCTTTTACGCACCCTATGAGCCTTTTGTGTGCGATCACCCCAAGCTGACGGGGGAGTTTCGGGAGGTTCCGCAAATTGGATATTTCAAAGAGCAATTTGATTTTCCCGCGATTTTGGAAAACGGTATTGAATGGATGACCGTCACCCCAAACGAGATCGCGACCATGCGTGAGCCCATAGCCAAAAGCCGCGGATGTGTATTGACCTTGGGCTTGGGGCTTGGGTATTTTGCCTTTTGCGCGTCCCAAAAGAAAGAGGTGGAAAGTGTTACGGTGGTCGAGCGTGACGGCGAGGTTATCGACCTGTTCCGTAGGTACTTGCTCCCGCAGTTTCCTAACGCGGAAAAAATCGAGCTCATACAAGCCGATGCATTTGCATATTTGGAGGAGCATGCAAGCAACCGCCGATGGGATTATATCTTTGCCGATCTTTGGCACGACCAATCGGACGGACTTCCCATGTATCTCAAACTACGCCGCATTGAGAAGCAAACGGATTTTTCACATATCGATTATTGGATCGAGCCGTCGCTCCTGTCGAGCCTGCGCCGCATGGTGTGGGATAAGCTGACCGACCGCGACGCACCCATGAAATTGCAAGGCGTTTCTCCAAAGGAGTTCCTTTCCGACAATTTTTTGCGCCGTCTCGCCCCCGATATCAAGCCCATCGAAAACTGAAAAAACAAGCGTGTTGTGCCCAAATCGGTACAACACGCTTGTTTTTTTAATCAATGGCTTTCAGCGTTTCTACAATATTCATGCGCTTGAGCTTGGAGATCATGCTCACCGTCATAACGGTACATAGGATCACCGTTACAGCCAGCGCGATGAGGATCTCCTTGATCGGATTGATCAAATAGGTAGGGTTGCCCGAAGCGATACACAGTGAGCAAAGCGCAAAATTGATCAGATAGGAGCCGACAAGACCGTATAAAAACAGATAAAATCCGCGGTAGACCCATTCCAATACCACGATCTTGTACATCATTCCCGTGCTCATACCGATCGATTGGAAGATCGCAAATTCCCCTTTGCGTGCGTTGAAATCGGTGCTGAACATGAAAAGCGCGTTGACAACGGAAAATAAAACCACACTTTGTATCACCGAGTTGATGATGGTCTCGAGCGTTTGCGAGGCTTCTTCAAAACCGGGCGCCACGCTTGTATTTTGCGTCATGTAAGGCATCAAAAGACTTCCGCCTACATACAGCATCATGGCAATGGCAAAGGAAAGCGACAAAAATCGGTAGTTGCGTTTTTGATTGACGTAGTTTTGCGAGGCAAGCTCACCCGCTTTACCAAACAGGCGCCACATGATCCAATCGAGGGGGGAGCGTTTTAAGGATATCTCAATGCCCGAGGTGGTTTTTGCAAGCCCGATGATCGAGCGGCGCATGGTTTTGATGATCGATATCACCGAGGCGAGCAGGATCGCCGCAAGACCCAATAACACCGCTTGCAGGATCGTTTGGAAATCCAATGTAAAAAACGAGGTCACAGGGTAACCCATTTTGAAAAGCAGCGTTGTGAGCTGTTCTGCGCCAATATAAACAACAGGCACACCGAGCACAAGTCCCAAAGGGATCCCGACCAGCGAGAGGATCAGAGACTCGATCAAGGTCACAAGGGATTTTTGCAGATCGTTGGCACCCACAGTCATCAATACCGCCATCAGCTTGGCGCGCTCCCGGATCCCGATGGCAAAGGCACCGTAGATCGAGAACGCCGCGACCGCAAGCATCAAGCCGTTAAAGAACATGGAAAGCAGGAGTAAAAATCCCATGCCCCAATCGCTTGTCAATGCTTTTTGAATTTCGGCGGGTGTGGCGGTTGCGGGTAGCTCGCAGATCACCATTTGTCGCTCCATTTCCAGTAAGGTCGCGCAAAGACTGCTTGTGATCACCACCATTGCCACCGAACAGGCGATGACCGCAATATTGACTGCCGATCTCCACTTGTTGGCACGCACCGTGCGGCAGGCAAGTAAAAATAAGTATTTCATACCAACCTCTCGTCTCGCACGATCTTTCCGTCGTCGATCTCAATGACGCGGTCGGTCTTGGCAGCAACCTTTTCGTCATGCGTGACGATTAGGATCGTTTGTCCCAGCTTTTGGTTGGAGTCGCGAAGCAAGCGAATGATCTCGTCAGAGTTTTTACTGTCGAGGTTTCCCGTCGGCTCGTCGGCAAGGAGTAGGGAAGGCTCGGTCATCAGCGCGCGGGCAATGGCAACGCGCTGTTGCTGTCCGCCCGAGAGATGGTTGGGGTAACAGGAAACCTTTTCGGTCAGCCCCAACAGCTTGAGAATCGATCTCAACTTGTCATCATCGGGGACCTTGCGGTCAAGCTCCAAAGGGAGCAGGATATTTTCGCGGGCATTGAGCATGGGGATCAGATTGTAAAACTGATAGATGAGCCCCACCTTGCGGCGACGATAAACAGCCAATTGACTTCTTGTTTGCGCAAACACATCTACCCCGTCCACAAAGACCTTGCCGTCCGTGGGCGTGTCCACACCACCGATGAGGTGCATGAGTGTGGATTTTCCCGATCCGCTGGTGCCTGTAATTGCAACAAACTCACCCGCCTCCACGGTAAAGGAGACGTCGTCCAGTGCCCGCACCTTTTCGGTATAGACCTCGTAATGTTTTTTTAAATGCTCGACTTGCAGAATGGGCATGAAAGCCCCCCTTTCTTTTATGGTGTCTCTTTATATAACATTTTTTCATGCGCTTCTCGGACATTTAGAGGAAAGTTTGGGATGTCATCCTGTTATTTTTTTACTTTTAGGTGATGCTCACAAAGCTCCGCGAGGGGACAGGTATCGCATTGCGGCGCCCGTGCCGAGCAGGTGTCCCGGCCGAATTGCACCACACGATGGCAGAAATCCGAGCGTTCAGCCGGTTCGATCAACTCGTCCATGATGCGCTCGACCTTAACGGGATCCTTCAGCGTTTCGGGATACATGCCAAAACGCCCGCAAATGCGGATGCAGTGCGTGTCGGCAACCATGCCGCCCTTGTGGTAGATGTCGCCAAGGAGCAGATTTGCTACCTTTCGTCCCACGCCGGGGAATTTGAGTAGCTCCTCCATGGTGTCGGGGAGCACGCCGCCGTACTCGTTTACCAGCATGGCGCAAGCGTCCTTGGTGTTTTGCGCCTTGACATGATAGAGACCGCAGGAGCGTATGTAGCGTTCGATGTCCTCGACCTCAGCCTGTGCCAACGCCTCGGGGGTGGGGTATGCGGCAAACAGCTCACGGCAGACCAAATTGACGCGCGCGTCGGTGCATTGTGCCGAGAGGCGCCCCATGATCAAAAGCTTCCAAGGCTTGTCCTGCCACTCCAGAGCGCAAAGCGCCTCGGGGTAGATCTCTTTCATTTTTTCAACAATCAGCGCCATACGCGCCTTTTTTTGTGTTTTCGTCATTTGATATTCCTTTCAAAAAAGCAGGGCAGTTCCCAAAAACAGAGAACCACCCCTCAGTCATGTTCAATTCGCCTTCCGTGCCGGTTCGGCGTCGGGGACGGTCACTTCTTCGATCGATGCACCCAAAGAACGGAGCTTGCCGACAATATCGACGTAGCCGCGTTTGATATATTCCACACTGCTGATCTCGGTGATACCCTCGGCGGCAAGTCCCGCAATCACCATTGCGGCTCCCGCGCGCAGGTCGACCGCTTCAACAGGTGCGCCGATCAGCTTTTCCACACCCACAAAGGTTGCGGTGCGGCTGTCCAGCATGACGGTGGCTCCCATTTTGCGGAGCTCGTCAACATAACGAAAACGGTTTTCCCAGATGCTTTCTTGGATACAGCTCACTCCGCCCGCCAAAGAGAGCAAAGGAGCAAATTGCGGGTGCATGTCGGTAGGAAAGCCGGGGTAATAAAGTGTTTTGATATTGACGTTGCGGAGCTCGCCCGTGGATTTGACCAGCACCGAGTCATCGTATTCCTCCACACAAACACCCATTTCACAGAGCTTTGCGGTAATGGTCTCCACATGCTTTGGAATTACAGAGCGGACACGCACGCAACCGCCGGTTGCTGCCGCTGCGACCATGTAGGTGCCCGCTTCGATCATGTCGGGGATAATGGTATAGGTACAGCCGTGCAGATCGGTGACACCGCGTACCTTGATCATCGGTGTTCCCGCACCTGTGATGTTGGCACCGCAGGAGTTGAGGAAGTTTGCAAGGTCTACGATGTGCGGTTCACGCGCGGCGTTGTCGATGACGGTGGTTCCGTTTGCCAGTACCGAAGCCAAAATGACATTGACGGTAGCGCCAACCGACGCTACGTCAAAATAGACCGAGTTGCCATGCAGACCGTTTGGGGCGGTCAGCTTGATATAACCGCTGTCGGTATTGTCAATGGCACCCAAAGCCTCAAAGCCCTTCATGTGCTGGTCGAGCGGACGCGAACCGAAATCACACCCGCCGGGCCAACCGACGGCGGTCTTACCGAAGCGTCCCAACTCGGCGCCCAGCAGATAAGTCGAGCCGCGCAACTTGCGCACAAGCTCGTAGGGAGAGGCGCCCTGCATGATATGCGTGGTGTCAATGCGCACGGTATTGGGGGTGCGGCGGGAAACACGTGCCCCCATGGCTTTGAGAATTTCCAATGAAGTATCGATGTCACTGACATCGGGAATGTTTTCAAGCGTACAGACATCGCTGACAAGGATCGATGCAAAAATGATCGGGAGAGCGGCGTTTTTCATTCCGCTGATCGAAATGTCACCGTATAGAGGTTTTCCGCCTTGAATGATGATTTTTGTTGACATACTGCTACCCCCACGGAAAAATAATGATACCTAATAAAATTATAACATATCTCAAAAGAAAAAGGAAGTACCTTTTTCATATTTCCAAAAAAAATTTGCACTTTTTCTTGATCGGGTTGCGGAAAAAGACTTTACGTTGTCAGTTTATGAGGAAATGGAGAAAATGGTGCAAAGTCAGTCGAAATAAGGTCGGTAATATGCCACGGCAAGGTCTACCACCATGTTATAGCTGCGACTACCCTCGGGGGCACCTTGGGATTGCAGATAGGAGTTGTTGGTTGCCTCACTGATATCGGCGGCAACATTCTCACGGTATTTTTCAAAGAAAATACTGTATGCGATCTCCTCATTTTTCACCCCTGCGGGGAGCTTTTCGTAGGAAAGACGGTAAAGAGCGGCGTCTGCCGAACGGAGTGCCGAAATCACATATTCATAAACATTGAGCAGAGCGCTGTATTTGATATAGGGATCATCGGACTCCATGCAAACAAGAAAGGCGATAAAGTTTGCCTCATCCTCGCGCGCGATTCCGCGTTGATGTGCCAATTCATGTGCGGCGGTGTAGGGGACGGTGTAATCGGGAAAATTGACATTGATGTTTGCTTCCCCCGTAAAAAAGGTGTACACCCCTGTGATGTGCGTGTAAGACATGGGTTCGCTGAGCATGACCGGTTTGACACGGCTCGAAAACGTGTCCATAAAGTCGTATTTTTGGCAAAAGCTGTCGTAGGCGTCTAGTAATTTTTCATTCATTTCCTCATAGGAATAGGGCATCAGCGAGGTGCCGTCCTCCAAAAAAATGATCTCGTCGGATACGGCGTCAAGCTCCGCAGAAAGCATTTCGGCAGTCAAATACAGCTCTTCGGCACTGCTTTTCTCTCGCGTAAGATCAAGCTTTTGATCCAAGGTTGAGCCATAGTAGCCCGCCGCAAAATTCCAAACAAAAATGATTCCGCAAATGCAAATGCCCGAGAGCAAGATCCCGATATAGACCAGTACCGAGCGATTGCTGTCACAGTAGTGCTTGGAGCCGATTACGATGAGCAAAATCAAAAACAGCGGAATGAGGCAGATCAACAGTTCGGCAAAGGAGAACGGGAGCCACGAGGTCAGCGCAGCGAGAAATCGGCGTCCCCAAAGACTGATGTTTTGGTTGAACCAATCGGAAAAGGACGCGCTTTGGGTAAAGGCGAAATAGATCCCCGCACTGACGGCGGTCAGAATATAAACGGCAATGCAAAAGCGCGGCAGTTTTTTGGGCTTTTGGGCAGGCAGTGTTTGTTCGTTGGTCATGTGAGGTTCCTTTCCTGTTGATATGTAGGAAAATAAAGTTGAAGCAATTTTTGAAAATCGCTTGGTAAAGGTGCGCGGATTTCCATTTTCTCACCCGTTGTCGGATGTGAAAAGGCAAGCGTGCGGGCGTGGAGCGCATGACGCGAAATGTCGGGGGATGGCGTTCCGTAAAGGTCGTCTCCCGTAATCGGATGACCGACCGATGCGAAATGCACGCGGAGCTGGTGAGTTCTTCCCGTGAGCGGACGTGCCTCGACCAAGGTGTGTCCGTTCCCGGCGGCAAGCACGGTGTATGCGGTCAGCGCGGTGTCGGCATCGGGTGCGTCGGGCGGGCAGACTTCGCGCAAAATGATGCTTTGCTCCGTGCGGTGCAGACAAGCGTCGATCACGCCATCTTTCTCGCTCATTTCTCCGTCCAGCACGGCAAGATAGGTTTTTTCAATCTGCTTTTTCTTCATTTGCTCGGTCAGCCGTCCCGCAGTGGGGCGGTTGCGCGCAATTAAGAGCAGACCGCTGGTGTTGCGGTCGAGTCGGTTTACGGGACGGAACACAAAGGGCACGCCGCTTTCTCGGTAACGGAATGCCAGCGCGTTTGCCACCGTGTCGCCGTAATGGTCGTGCGATGGGTGGGTGGGCATATTCGCGGGCTTGGAGGGAATGACGATGTCGGCGTCCTCATAGAGGATTTCCACGGGGAGGTCCACCGGCTCGATGTCGGCGTTCTCGCTGTCCTCGACCGAGAGGGAAAGGAGGTCGCCCGCCTTGAGCACATAGCGCACCGTAACATGCTCGCCGTTGATCAAGATTCCGTCGGGAAGAAATTTGAGGTGTTTGATCATTTTTGCGGAAAGCCGTAGCTCGACGCGCAAAAAACTGCGCAACAGCACGCCGTCAAACGCGTGTGGAATGGTCATTTGCATCACAGTCACCTCCTTGAAAAACTTGTATGACAAATTTTCTGCACATATTATATCACGTTTTTTTGCGCAATACAAGAAGATTTTGTGACAGAATTGAAATAATTATGAATTGTATCGCGGAACTCTTGCGAAAAAAGAGATTTTGTGGTAAAATAAAGAGAAAGATAAAACCGATACGTTCGGATGATAAAAAGAAAGGACGTTCTACAATGAATTGGAAAAAAACGGTTGCGCTCGGCTTATCTCTGCTGTTCCTGTGCTTTTCGGCGACAGCTTGCCAAAAGGAAAAGGAAAACTCTGCGGATACCGATACCGAGGAGGTCGAGACCGAGGGACCGATCTCGCCCGAGCAGCAGACCGATTACACCGATGATGCCGAAAAGCTGGCATATATCCAAGCCTTTGGCGAGACCTTTACGGGAATGGCGGAAACCGATGCCGAACATTTTACCTTCACCGAAACCGACGGGAAGTTGACGGTTACGGGATACACGGGAACCGCCTCGGAGGTGCGTGTGCCCGCAGTGATCGGCGGAAATCCTGTGGTTGCTGTCGGTGACGGTGCTTTTGCACAAAACGGTGTGCTCACAAAGCTCTATCTGCCCGATAGCATCATCGCAGTGGGGGAGGGGATCCTTACCGATGCCGACGCCTTACGTGCTTTGCGCACACCGATCTTGGGCAGTGCCGATGCACAGTTCCTCGGCTATCTGTTTGGCGCAACAAAATATGAGGATAACCCCGTCAATGTTCCCGCAAGCTTGGCATATCTCGAGCTTGGCGGTAGTATGAAAAGTCTGCCGGATTGTGCGTTGTTTGACTGCAACGATCTGATCTGTGTCACACTTTCCGACAGTATCACAACGTTGGGGAATTACTCCATGTTCCAATGTAGCAGTCTTTTGGCGCTCAATGTCGGCGGGTTGACCTCGGTCGGGGAGTACGCATTGGGTTCCTGCACCTCGCTTACCCGCTTGGAGTTCGGTACAGGACTGACCTCGATCGGCTTGGGGGCGCTGGAGGGCTGTATGAACCTGCGCACCTTGGTTTTGCCGTTTGTCGGCGCTTCACAAACCGAAAATACCTATCTCGGTTATATTTTCGGCGCCGTGGTTCCCGATTTTTCAGCGGGTTTTTATCCCACGTATTTGGTGGAGGTAAAACTGCTTTCGCCCTGTACCTCACTCGGTGATTATGCGTTTTATGAATGTGACTCGCTCTTACGCGTAGAACTGCCGACGGGCATGACCTCGATCGGCGTGCGTGCGTTTTCTTATTGCACACGGCTTGAAAGTGTGAAGTTTTCCGACAGCGTGACAACGATATCCGAAAATGCGTTTTTCGGTTGCCGCAAGCTGCAAAGCGTGACCTTTGGAGCCAACTCCGCTTTGAGTAGCATCGGTATCAATGCGTTTTACGGTTGCAAGGCGCTGACCTCCATTGCTCTGCCGCAAAGCCTTACCGCCTTGCCCGCCTCCTGCTTTGCCGATTGTGCCTCGCTTGCCACGGTCGATCTCGGCGGTGTAACAAGTGTGGGGAAGAACGCGTTTCACAACTGCTTGGCGCTGACCTCTCTCTCCGTTTCTCCGAACGTGACCTTTGCGGACGGGAACGAATACGCGGAAAGCTTGCTTCAAGAATAATAAACAAAACTGACACTTCACACCCGTGAAGTGTCAGTTTTTTAGCGGTTACTTATTGATGATCGTTACACCGCTGGGAGCGATGCCGGTCTGCTCGTAGACAATGGAATTGATTTGCGCGAGCTGTGCGGGCTGGAGCGTATCTGCCGAAACAATGATACTGATGCTGTCCCCATTGAGTACGGCGACGCATTGCTCAAAGCCCTTGGCAGTGATGAGAGACTCGATGTTGGCTTCCTTTTGAATTTCCTCGGCAATCGCGGAAATGCCTGCCAAAGCTTCTGTTTTTGCGGTCTCGCTGGATTCGGCGTTGTCAACCACTGCTTGCAGGACCTCGAGCGCCTCGTCACGGGCTCTTTGGCGGCTGACCTGCGTTGCGGAGAAGTAGGTGTTGTCGGCGTCGGTGGCGGTGTTATTTTGATTCAAGTTGTCGGAGATGTTTCCGCTGGGTTGGTCGTAGCCGTCATAGCCGTCGTTGGAACTGCTTCCGGAGAAGAGGATCCAGTTCAGCAGTACCGCCGCGCCAATGAGAAAGACCGAGCAGGCGATGATGATGTTCCGTTTTCCGATTTTTAAGATCACGGTTTTGAATTTGTTGGACTTCTTGACTTCGCATAATGCGGTTGATTGAGTTTTCATAGGTAATGATCCTCCGTTTTTTTTATTCGCTATAACATATGATCGGACTTTTTAGAATATGCCAAACCCCAAGGATTTGTGCAAAAGTTTTATCATTTTATTTCTGTGCCTCGGTGATGTAGATGCGGTTACTGGAAATATGAAAGGTAGCGCTGACAAGAGCGGTCAGCTCTTGCTTGACCGAGGCGTTGTTCCCGCCGCGGCAGACAATACCGATTCCGGCGATCTCGGGTGCGGCGCGTGAGAGAAAGAGCGCCTCCGCCGACGATCCGCTACCGATGATGACGTATTCCTCGCCGTCCTCCGAAATTTCGGTGGCGTAGATCTGTTCAAACCCACCCGAAAGTGTGACCACCGCCGTGACACCGCTCACACCGTCTACCGATTCGCACAGCGCCTTGACACGTTCCTCCAAATAGCTTTGGTAGAGTACCAATTCATCCTCTGAGGGAGAATAAGGGGAGTTTACCGCCGTATCCTCGGACTTGTTTGAATAACTGCCGAACAGCAACAGCGCAATTCCCGCCGCCGCGCCGAGTACGATCAGCCACACGCGCAGACCGCCATCCTTTTTTTCGGCGCCGTCTCGGCTTTTGAAAAATGAGAACATTGTTTTTTCCTCCGTTTATTCGATTGCGGTCGTACATTCGCATCCCAACAGCTCACTGACAAAGCTTTCAATGGCTTTCGGATCCTTCCAAATCGCCTTGCCCGACAGAAAGACGGTCACCTGTGTGGGGGAGAGCGCTTCAGCAGATTCCTCCCACCGTACCGTGCAACGGATATTTCCTGTATCAATCGCAAACTTTTGCTCCAGCGTTTGTGTCAGCATATCGGTAAAGTAGCTTTTGGATGCGGAATTTACCGCGTCTTGCATTTCGCTTTGGTAATTTTCTTTGTCGGTGCTTTCCGCCCAAGGAATTTCCCAATCTCCGTCAATGAGTGAGCGGAGTCCTTCTGCCGCGCTTTTGAGCGGGGCGATCAGAACGCAGACGAGAAAAAGAGAGGTCAACAGCTTTATGTGTTTTGCCATGCCTCCCTTTTCGCCGTTTGGGGAGAGAAGCCCGACAAGCGTTGCCACCAAGGAGGCGGCAATCAGTGTCAAAAGATAGCTTTTCATAAACCCTCCTTTCTTTTCTCAGCCCAATGCCGTTGCGCAATGCGTCAGCAGTGTTAAAGATAGGAAGAGTACCGAGGAACAGATGCTGACGGCGGCGATGAGATAACCGAGGAGTGAGGCGAACTCGTCGAGCAGTTTTTTTTCGCCGTCACAGCCGAGCAGATCGGCAAGGGACGCCGAAAGCTGCCAAACCAACCGCATCAGCAACAGCTCCACCAACGTGGGTAACAGGGTGAGTACCAACAGCAAAACGCCGCAAATGCCCACCGTGCCGCGCAGATATCCGACCCCCGCGCTGACCGTGCGCAACAACTCGGAGACCGAGCCGCCCACCACGGGGATAAGATTGCCCGCAGCAAATTTTGCGCTCTTCATTGCAAGGCTGTCGCTCCGCGCGGCAAGCGTGGTTTGCGCCGCCAACATGGCAAGCAAAAGCATCATTAAAAAGGCAAGCGCCGTGGTGTAGTTCTTTTTTAATGTGGCGAGCAGTGTTCCCGTGCGGAGCGAGGGATTGATGGCGCCGATCAGTGCAAACGCCATACAAATACCGCAAAAGGGAATAATGCTTTTTCCGACGATCTCCTCCAGTACCGTCATAAAGACCGAAAGCCCCGAGGATGCCGCAGCGGCGGTTGCGACATTGCCGCCCATTGCATACAGCACTCCCATGATCGGCAACGCCGCGGCACTGACCGTGCAAAGCGTGGAAAAATACGCGGTAACCGACTCCAAACAGCGGTAGCTTTGCGAGAGAAGCGCAACGGTGATGACCAGTGTGGCACAAAAGGAAAACGCCTGTCCTACCTGCTCACTCCGAAAGGAGGTGCGTAATGTGTTGCAAATTGCCGACAACAGCAACAGACCGCATACCGAGGCAAGGATCGCCGCGCATTCCCCGATGTTTGCACCGATCAGAGAGAGTACGGTTTGCAACAGATAGGAGAAATCACTCATCTCACTTACTGCTTCTCCCACCTTCTCACTGTCAGAGGAGAACAATCCGTCGGGGAGCAGCTCGGCAATGTCGTCCGGAATGCTGTCAAGAAAATCGGTAAATTCCTCGGGTATCTCTTCGGCAAAGGTTTCGTCCGCGTCCTCGGCGCTTGCGGGGAGTGACAGGAGCCATGCGGCAAGGATGAGGAGCAACAGCCAAAAACAAAGTTGATTTTTTTTCATGTTATGTACCCAAAGAGAGTAGATCCTTGGCAACGGCAAGGATCTCGTTGATCAGCGGTAGGCTCAACAGTAAAATTTCCACCTTGCCTGTCAGCTCCACACCCGTGGCGGCGGCGGTTTCTCCGCATTCTCGGCAGATCTCGGCACAACACTGCGTCAGCACCGCAATGCCAAGCGCTTTCATCAAAATTCCCGCGTATTCCGTAATGCCTTCCGTTCCCGTGAGATCTTTTAAATAGGCGACCAAAGGCGATGCGGCACTCACGATGGCAACGGCAAATAGGAGCACCAGCGCAAGACGCAAAAACGGAAGAAAATCCGACTTCCATTGCTTGACAATCATCGCGGCGGCAACGCCCGTGACAGCAAGCATACAAAACTGAAGCGTGTCCATTGCCTACATCCCAAACACCGACATCACCAGTTCAAACAACTCGCCGATCTCGGTAATCAGTAGCATGAGCGCCACAATGATGCCCGCGATCGTGACGAACATTGCCTGTTCGTCACGCCCGCTTTTGGAAAGAATCTGCGACGCGACCGCCACTAAAATTCCCACGCCCGCGATTTTTACGATCAATGAAATATCCATGAATATTTTCCTCCGTGATTTGAAACGAATGTTGATTTGTGATCACCATAAAAGGATTGCCGTGCCGAGGGAGAGACAAAGATGAAGTGCCACGGCAAGCTTCAGACGTGAGGGCTGTTCGGCGGCAAGCTTTTCGCGTCGGCGGCGCAGAGAAGCAAGATAAAAATCACAGCGCTTGAGCTCTTCCTCGCGGTAGGTGCTTCCGCTTTCTTTGATCCATGATGTCAGCAATCGGCGGCTTTCGTTGTCGAGGTGCGGCAAGGAGGCTTCCAAACAAGCTGTCAGTGTTTTTGCTTGACTGCCCAAAATATCAAAGAGTGCCTTGTCCGCTCCCGAAAGAATCTGTTCCATTGGCATTAAATATAGGTCGATCTGCCCGCGAATATAAGATAACAGCTCGATCCATGCGTCGAGCACCGCAAGCTTTTTTTTCTCGCGCCGCACGGCGGCAATGGCGGCGGATCCTCCCGCAAAAAGGATCAGAAACCCGCCCAGCAGCTTCAGCTCGGTCATAAAGGCGCTCCCGCGGAAAGCAATCGGTCGGCATCCGAGGCTTGATAAAAACGGTAGCGAAAGCCGCCCGTGTCACGCTCCAGACCGACATAGGTGCCGAATACCCGCGCTCGGTGAAGTTCGCGAATGGCGGGACGGCAAAGAAGCTCGGTCAGTACCGAGGCGTGTGCCGAGGCAAGTAAGGGGACACCGCAGTTGGCGGCGGCAAGGATGGCACGGGCGTCCTCGGCACTGCCGATCTCATCGCAGATCACAAGCTGTGCACCGAGACTGCGCACGGCAATCTCGATCCCGATCTCGCGCGGATACCCCACCAAGATATCCAAGGTAAGGTCTTTGCCGTTCAGCGTACACCCAAGCTCTCGACGCGTGTCCACCACCACCGTGCGCCGTGCGTAGGCGGGGGAGGCAATTTCTTCTGCGACTGCGCGCAACAGTGTGGTTTTTCCCACACCGGGCGGCGCAAATACCAAAACACCGCCGGGGGCTTGTATGCCGCAAAGGCGTGCGGTGACAGGGGAGACATCTACCGATACCGCATGCGGGATACGGATGATTAGTCCTGTGACCTCACTGACACCGATCACTCGACCATCCTCGGTTGCCGCGGTACCGCAAACGCCGACACGGATGCCGCCACTCAAGGTCAAATATCCGCGGTTGATGGTCTGGCTGAAGGCGTAAAGCGAGCCGCCGCACATTTTTTTTAGGAGCTCACGCATCTGTACCTCCGTCAGCACCACTCCCGTGTCGTAGTTTCGCCCGCGGGCGGTTACGGTACAGGTTCGTCCGCAGTGCAAGCGCAATTCTTCGGCATTGGGCGCACCGCAACGCCGCACGGCGTCGCAAAGCTGTGCGGGAAGGAGCGCCGTCAGTTGCGGGGGAAGTGAGAGCGGCGCGTGTGAGATGTGAATATTTTGCATGTTTTTTCTTCCTTTCGGTTTCCGGATCAAAAAGCTTATTTTTTCCTTTTTTTGTGCCTTTCCAATGTCACTATATGCGGCAATGAAAGAAAGTAGAACCTTTTTGCAATTGCGGAATATGCTGATAGCGAAAAAACAAACGGAGGTTTTGCATATGATGATCAAAACAAACGGCGAGGACGCCTACTTTGCGGCGTCCAACAGTGCACATGGCTTTTGCAGCTATTATCCCGCGTGCTTTGACACGGCACGTGTCCAACATATTTTTGCCATCAAGGGCGGTCCCGGGACCGGAAAAAGCCGTTTTATGCGTGATGTTGCCGAAAGCGCGAGCGGCGCGGGATACGCCTGTGAATACATTTATTGCTCCTCGGATCCCGATTCACTGGACGGTGTGATTCTTTCCAAAGGAGAGAAGTGTACCGCGCTTTTGGATGCAACCGCGCCGCATGTTTACGAGCCGTCACATCCCGGTGTGCGTGAGGAGATCGTCAACCTCGGTGCATTTTGGAACAGTGCCGCGCTTGCCGAACATGCGGAGCGCATCGGTACCTTGAACACACAAAAATCGGAGGCATACAGCCGCGCCTACCGATATCTTGCCGGAGCGGGGAAGATGAGCGACAACCGTGACGCGTTGGTCGCCCCCTATATCCGCACCGATACGATCCGCGCGTTTGCCGAACGGCTGATGAGCGGTGTCAAATCGGAAAAGACGTTTGAAATGCGTCCCGCGCTGATGAACTCGATCGGCATGAAAGGTGAGGCGGGCTTTGACACTTATTTCCGACAGGCACGCAAAATTTATTTGATCGAGGATTGCCGAGGCAGTGCGCGCTATTTGACGCAAGCGCTCCTGGAACTTGCCATGGAAAAGAATTTGCGGATCCGTTTGTCACACGATCCCGTGTTGTCCGACCGTATTGACGGCATCTATCTTTGCGGCAGTGAGATTGCCTTTACGGTTGCGTCTGTCGATGTATGCGAATATCCCTTTAAATGTATTCGTATGCGGAGATTTGTGGACACGGCGGCAATGAAGGAGGTGCGCGGGGAGGTCAATTTCAGCGAGCGTTTGATGCGCGCCATGCTGGACGGTGCGGTTGAGGCTTTGTCGGCGGTGCGGAAAGCACATTTCCAAATCGAGGAGCTTTATATGGCGGCGATGGACTTTGATGCCAAAGAAAATTTTACAAAATGCTTTTGTGAGCGCTTGTTTGGGTTGAAAAAAGCTTAATTTTATGGTAAAATATAGGGAGAGAAACTTTTTGGAGGTCTTTCCCGCATGAAAGTGGTTCTGTTTGCCTTGAACGGCTCGTGGGTGCATTCTTGCTTGGCTCTGCGTTGCTTGCGCGGACCCTTGGAGCGTGACGGCTTTGAGGTCGTTCTGATCGAAAATACCCTGCGTGATCGCACCGCGCATATTCTTGAGCGCCTATACCGTGAGCGCGCCGATATCTACGGTTTTTCTTGCTATATTTGGAATTTGACCGAAATGCTCCCGCTGGCAGAGACACTGCATACGCTGTTACCCGAGAGCCGTGTTATCCTCGGAGGTCCCGAGGTCTCGTTTGCCACCGAGCGTTTTGATGGAATGGATTGGATCGATGCCATTGTTTGCGGGGAGGGTGAAGAGGCAATGCCAAATCTTTGCCGGGCGATGCGTGACGGGGAGCCGTATGAACGCATCATTCAAGGAGGTTGTCCCGATGTGATGCGCGATGAGGGCATCCTTTACCGTGACGGTGAAGCGGACGGCGGTATTCTTTATTACGAATCCTCGCGCGGCTGTCCCTATTCCTGTGCTTACTGCCTATCCTCCGCCACACAAGGTGTGCGAATGAAAAGCGCGGTTCAAACCCTTGCCGATATGGAGGCGTTTGAGCGATTGCAAATCGATTGTAAGGTCATCAAATTTGTGGACCGTACCTTCAACGCCAATGTTGCCCGTGCCAATGAGATCTGGCGGGGATTGCTGGAGGAGCGTTTTACCAAGCGCTATCATTTTGAGGTTTGTGCATCATTGCTCAACGACGAAAGCTTTGATATCCTTTCCCGCTTTCCCAAAGGGAAGATTCAGCTTGAGTTCGGTCTGCAAAGTACCAATCCCGAAACGCTTGCGGCATCCTCGCGGCACATCGAACCGCAAAAGGTGATCTCGGCGGTCAAACGCATCCACGATATGGGCAATATCCATGTCCATCTTGATCTGATCGCGGGGCTCCCATATGAGACTTACGCCCGCTTTGCAAGATCCTTTGACGATGCCTACGGCTGTGCCGATTTGTTACAGCTTGGTTTCCTTAAGCTCCTTTACGGTACCGAATTGCGTGAAAAAAAGGCGGAATACGGCTATCGTTGTCTGCCGACTCCGCCTTACACAGTGCTCGAAAGCAATTGGATCTCTTATCCCGAAATGCAAAAGCTGTTCCGCATTGCCGAGGTCTTGGAGCGCTATTTGGAAAGCGGACGCTTCACCCATGCGCTCTATTATCTGGACGCCTGCATGATGTCTCCGTTTGCCTTTTGGGAGGGATTGACCGACTATCTCGGACGTGTTGACGAGCGTCCGTTGCAAAAGATATCCCAGCCCGATGCTTTCCGCTATCTTTTACAGTACGCTGTGACAAGCCCAGAGGTCGACGAAACGGTCTTAAAAGAAATGCTTCGCGCGGATTTTTCCCAACACGAGCACAAAAATCCACCGAGGTTTTTGAAGTAAAAAATAAAAACAGGAACTGCTTTTCGGGCAATTCCTGTTTTTTGGTGGAATCTTTTTGAGAGGGTTATATCGCCGCGATCCACTGGGCAAAGAGCATGACGACGGGGAGGGTTACGGTGGAGAGGATCGAGGTCAAGCCTACCGTCTGTGATGCATAGCCGGGCTCGATGTCATAGACCTCGGCAAGCATGGTGATGGTGGAGGCGCTCGGCACACCGACCACTGCGGTTACAAGCAAAATGTAGGTTTCACTGAGCCCGCAGAGCTTTGCAAGCACGCAAAAGACCAGCGGGAAAGCGATCAGCTTGAGAAACGAATGAAAATAAAGCTTGGCATTTGTAAACATTCTGGGCAAAGAGATTGTGGCAAGCAGGGCACCCGTGATCAATACCGAGATGGGCGTGCAAAGGTTGCCGAGATAGGAAAAGAATTTCCCGAAAAAGGCGGGGAGCTCAAAGTTGAGTCCCTTTAAAAAATAGAGGATCACGCCGATCGCACAAGGGACCGTCCCAAAGTTGATGAGCGCCTTTTTGGGCGTCATGCGGATATCCTCTCTTCCACGTGCAAGGATGAAAATGCCCCATGTCCACAAGAAGAGATTGAAGCTGATCAAATAAAATGCCCCCATAAAGCTGCCTCTGCCTTGTCCGAGGATCGAATCGAGAATCGGAAAGCCGAGAAAACCGCAGTTGGAAAAGACGAGCGAAAACTCGAAGATCTTGTTTTTGTCGTCTTGCTTCATTGCACGGCAGATCAAAAATGCGATCAGCGACATCAGAATGTGCGCCACAAACCCAATTACCAATACCTGCCACGCAATGGTTAAGTTTTCCTTATTAAATTCTACGTTTGCAAATGCGGCAATGATCATCATCGGCTGTCCCACCGAGAGGATCAGACGCGAAAGTCCCTTGGAGGACGCGTTGTCAATGATGCCGGTTTTGCGGCAGATGTAACCGCACACCATCAATAAGAACAAGGTCATGATAATGGTGAGCAATGCGATAAAATCCATGGTCAGTTTGCCGTCTCCGTTTCATCGAGTTTCTGTTTGATCGCTTTCATATCCTCCAGCATTTCCTCTTTTTTGCGGGGATCGCGCAAAAGCGCCGCGGGATGATAGACCGCCGTCATGAAAAAGGTGCCTTTTTCAAACCACATGCCGTGCTCCTTGGTGATTTTGAAATCGGGCTTGATCAAACGCATGGCGGAGATACGCCCGAGACAGACAATGATCTTTGGCTTGATTAGGCGTACCTGCTCACGTAGATATCCGATGCAAGCATCCTCCTCCTCGGGGAGGGGATCACGGTTCTTAGGCGGGCGGCATTTGAGAATGTTTGCGATGTAAACGTCCTTGCGGTCAATGTCCACCGCGTACAGGAATTTGTCAAGCAGCTGTCCGGCGCGTCCCACAAAAGGAATGCCGGACAGATCCTCCTGCTCCCCGGGGGCTTCGCCTACGAACATCAAGTCGGCATTGGGATTTCCAGTGCCGAATACAAGATTGGTGCGCGTTGCTCCCAACGGACAGTTTTGACATTCAGCACAGCTTTGTGCCAATGTTTCCATTGTATATTCCATCAAAAGAGGTTCTCCTTGGTTTTTATTGCTTTGCGGGCATGGTGTGCATGTCGTCGCGCTCGGCGGCAGGTCCCGTGCAGATGAGATCGTAATTGCCCTCGCGAATGGTTTTGACTACCTGTGCAGATGTGTTTACGGGTTCGTTGGTCAAAATTCCGCCCGTGATGGGGGTGTGCAGACCGTGAAAATCACTGCCCGAGGTTTGCAAAAAGCCGTAAGCTTTTGCCCATCGGTAGGCAAAATTGTTGCGCGAGTTTTGCCCGGGAGCACCGTTAAAGACTTCCACACCATCAAGCAACGAGGGATTGGTGATGCTCATGCCGTTGCGGAAAGGGTGAGCTTGAATTAAGAGTGCACCGTGCTCGCGGACAAGACGCGAGATCGCTTTCAGCTTCAACCGATGCAGATATCGGTTTTTCAGAAAGAACTCCTCATCTGCCCCCAATATCAAATAATCGTTCAAAGTGTCGTAGTTGCGTACCTCGGCACCCGGGAGAACCGTCATACGGTTACCCACATACGCCTGCATTTCATGAATAGGGGCAAGATAACGCCGGATGCTTTCCTCCCATGACATATCATTGTCAAAATTGTATTCGACGTAATGGTTGGTGAGGATCAGCGTGCTGTATCCCGCCGCAAGGTATTGGTCGGCAACGTCTTTTACTTCCATGCGCGCACAGGTGCTGATTCCTGCGGTGTGTGCGTGCAGTTCCACTTTGTATTGCATAGTCGGTTCCTGTCTTTCGTTCAATATTTTGCGGGCATGTCGCTCATGCCGTCGCGCTCTGCCGCGGGACCGCCGCAGATCAATGTGCACTCGCCTGTGCGGATGATCTCTGCCAATTGCTTGACATCGGTCACGGGTACATCGGTTAGGATACCGCCCGCCTCCACCGAATATGGATGATGGAAATCACTGCCCGAGGTACGGAGCAAGCCCTGCATTTTTGCCCATTCATCGGCAAATTGATTGCGGGAGTCTTGCTTGGGATGCGCATTAAAGACCTCGTAGCCGTCGATGTCACTCGGATTGATCACGCGCATACCGTTGCGGAAGGGGTGTGCTTGAATGACGAGGATCCCGTTTTCACGAGCAATGGGGGTAAATTCCTTCAGCCTCATTTTTTGCATGTCGGGATGTGCGCGCAAAAATTCCTCGGTCAAGCCGATCAGCAGATAGTCGTTGTCGTGACCGTCAAAGCGCAATTCACACCCAAGCAGGACATGGAGACGCCCCTCGGCGTATTCCTTCATGTGGTGATAGGGTGCCACAAAGAAATTGATCTGCTGCTCCCAGGTCGTTCCTGCGGGAGCGAGGATGGGGCTTGTAAAGTGATTGGTAATGACCAATGTGGTATATCCGGCGGCAATATAGCGCTCGGCAACCTCGGGGGCGGTGAAGTCAGCACAGGGGCTGACTTCACACGTATGCGCGTGCAATTCGGTTTTGTATTGCATAGCAGTGCCTTTCTTATTTTACCTCAATGATGGAGGCATCCCACATCTCGGGAGCCTTGTAACCCAAAAGATTGACCGTGGTTGCGGCAACATTGGAGAGCCCGTAGCTGCCGTCTGCCTTTACGGTGTAGTGATTCTTTGCATCGGTGTTGTCGTAGATGATGCAGGGAACGGGATTGAGGGTGTGGCTGGTCTTGGATTTGTAGTTGCCGTTCTTGTCTGCCTTGGGCTGACCCGATTTCTTATCCATTTCGTACATTTCGTCGGCGTTTCCGTGGTCGGCGGTGATCAGTGCCACGCCGCCAAGTGCGTCCACAACCGGCAAAATTCTGCCAAGCTGCAGGTCAAGCGCCTCCATCGAGCAACGGGTTGCGGCAAGAGAGCCGGTATGCCCGACCATGTCGCCGTTGGGGAAGTTGACGCGCAGATACTTGTACTTGCCGCTCTGCAAACACTCAATGAGCTTGTCGGTGATCTCGGCACACTTCATCCAAGGTCTTTGCTCAAAGGGAACGACGTCGGAGGGAATTTCGATATAGGTCTCCAGCGCCTCGTCGAACTTACCCGACTTGTTACCGTTCCAGAAGTAGGTAACGTGACCGTATTTCTGTGTCTCGGAGATCGCCAGTACGGGGATGCCGGTGTTTGCCATGAACTCGCTCATAGTGTTAGTGATCTCGGGGGGAGAAACAAGGTATTTGTGGGGAATGTGCAGGTCGCCGTCATACTCGAGCATACCCGCGTAAACCACCTTGGGAACACGCACACGGTCAAATTTGTCAAACTCGCCGTCAGCCGCGTCAAAGGTCTTGGAGATTTCAATGGAGCGGTCGCCACGGAAGTTAAAGAAGATCACGCTGTCGCCATCTTCAACGGTGCCCACGGGCTTGCCGTTCTCGGCAATGACGAATGCGGGGAGGTCTTGGTCGATGACCTTAAGCTCGTCGCGGTAGGTTTGTACCGCTTCGGCGGCAGATGCAAACTGTCTGCCCTCACCAAGCACGTGGGTTTTCCAACCGGCTTCCACCATTGCCCAGTTTGCCTCATAGCGGTCCATGGTAATGGTCATACGGCCGCCGCCCGATGCGATCTTCACATCAAAGTTTGCGTCGCGCAGACCGGCAAGGAAGGCTTCAAAGGGATTGATATATTCGAGCGCGGAGGTCTCGCCAACGTCGCGGCCGTCCAAGAGGATGTGTACACGCACGCGGGAAACACCCTCGACCTTTGCTTGTTTGAGCATTGCTTTGAGGTGATCGATGTGGGAGTGTACGTTACCGTCGGAGAACAGACCGAGGAAGTGGAGCGTGGAACCGTTGCTCTTGATATTCGCGATCAGCTCCTGCCAAGTGGCGGAGGCAAACATCTTGCCGCTTTCGATCGAGTTGGAGACAAGCTTTGCGCCCTGAGCAAAAACTTGTCCTGCGCCGAGGGCGTTGTGACCGACCTCGCTGTTGCCCATGTCATCGTCGGAGGGCAGTCCGACAGCGGTGCCGTGCGCCTTGAGGGAGACCATGGGGTAGTTTGCCATGAGTGCGTCAAGGTTGGGGGTGTATGCGCCGGTAACGGCGTTGGAAACGGTATCGGGAGCCAATCCCACACCGTCCATCACGATGGTCAAAACGGGACCCTTGACTCCGTCAAAGCCCGCGATTTTTTCAAGCTTCTTGTTCATTCTTTTTTTCCTCCATTATGTTCGGCTTGGGTAGCGAAAAAGCGCCGATCTTCCGCAAGCCATAATCTAACATTATATATTATACCCCAAAATAAAAAAAAAGCAAGTAAAAAATTGCTTCTTCTTTGATTTTTTTGCATTTTGTATTGAATTTTTTTATTTTGGAGGGGAAGGTGAAAGGTTTAGCCCTGCCTCGCAAGCACGGCAGGGCAGATTGTCAAGCAAGTGCAACACCTTTTACCTTTTTATTAAAATGAACTTGTGATCCAATGTAACCATGTGGACCATTTTGGGTGGTGGTAACCGCCTTCTCCCACGGAGAAGGTGTAATGATTTGCGGGAGCTATTGCTTAGAATAGCGAACAAACATTCCCATACCGTCAGAAAACTGTCGAGAGAAGCACAATCTTTCCCGTGATAAAATATAAAGCGCGTTGAAAGTTTTGAGGGGTGTGGGGGAAGCGGTTTTGCCGCTTCTAACACGTTGTATACGCCGTGTTTTCTTTTGGTCAAAAGTTCCCCACAAAAACATCTAAAAGTAAATGCTGTTACCGTCCAAAAAAAATCCGCAATTGTAGTTTTGTCAATGATGTGAGACGAAAAAAGTAAAAATAAAAGTAACGAGTTAAGTAAAATGCTTTTGCAGTCTCCACTCGGGGCTTCGCCCCTCCTTCCGCCTGCAAAAGCGGCGCGCGGTCAGACACAAGTATTTTCAAGTTCAACTTGCTTTTGGTTGGGAGATTTCCAACCGAGAACAGCCATAGGAATACTATTAGAGCGACGCAAATAACGCTTCATCTGCTCTTGAAGATCAGCA
>JAFTKO010000021.1 GCA_017453205.1 Clostridia bacterium
TTCGGCGCTGTGCCCACTTGTGGGCATCGGTCGCTTGCGACCTTTTCTTCTTTGCAAGCTTGCAATCGCTTGCGATTGCGGCGGAGCTTGCGTAGCCTTTTTTCATTTGCGCCTATATGGTCAAAGAAAAAGCGACTAAAGCCTTTATGCAATTTGACATTTTTTGCACCTTTGGTCTACACTCTGATCTCCCCGCCTGTTCACGGGGAGAGGGAGATTTTTTTGTAGAAAAACAGGCCAAAACCAGTTTTGCATTTGACAACAAGCAATCAATTTTTATCCGTCTCATCGAGGGATGAGAAATAACCTCCCGTTGCTATGGAAAGAGGAGATTCGGTGTCGGGACACAAATTGACTCCGGTTTTAATACATATGCCTTGATTGTGTGGAAATATTGCCAGTGTTTCCACATGCGGTATAATGATGTTTAAATCCTCGTAATCCTTTTGACTAAAGAAAAGCACCGGAAGATAAATGCTGATCATACCGGAACGTACATCCGTAGCAATATATGTTTTGATTTTTCCTCTATGGCGATATGTAAACGTCTCACAATATGCTCGAACAAACAGAAAAGAAGCAATTTGTTTACTTGAATACCCTGCATTTTCCGCAGTATGCTTGCCTAACAGCTCATCAAATCGCGCCAACGCATTGCTGATTTTCAAATCCTCAAAATCTTTTTGGGGATCCGAAAAGTCAAATTCTTCATTGTATTTTTGATTTTTCATATGTTCTCCAAATTTTCATTAGTATCAATATTCTTACTTTTTTTAAGATCCTTTTTAAGTATACCGTTAATATATTGTGACAAAGAGCGGTCATCGTTTTCGGCATTTTCCTTGAGAACTTCCAGCATATCACTGTCGATCGTAATACTGATCTTTGCCTTCAACGGTTTCATACCCCTCTCCCCTTTCATCTTTAAGCAACACCATTATACCATAATTTCCGACTTTATATGCCAAAATAAGACAAAGTAGTACAAAATCGTATAAAGTGGGATTTTGTACAATTATCCCCTTTTTAAGTCAACAACATTCCAACTTTGAAATACAAAAAACGCTTGTACGAACAACGCTATCATGTGCTGTACATACATCAAACGTGCACCGCTGCACAATGCCACTGTGCGTCATTTTGAACTCAAAGTTGCTTTAAGCTCCCTCGTCAGAGGGAGCCTAATGATAGATTTGCCTCAAACAAAAATCCGTTGTTGCAAAACAACTTATAGCCTCCTCCTTTGGGGGAGGTGGCAAAGGCGTAAGCCTTTGACGGAAGGAGTTTTTTCAAAAAAGTAACTTTGCATTGAGGACTCCCTCAGTCGCTTCGCGACAGCTCCCTCAAGAGGGAGCCTAAGGATAGTCTTGCTTCAAACAGAAATCCCTTGTTGCAAAACAACTTATAGCCTCTTCCTTTTGGGGAGGTGGCAAAGGTAGAGCCTTTGACGGAAGGAGTTTCTTCAAAAAAGTAACTTTGCATTGGGGACTCCCTCAGTCGCTTCGCGACAGCTCCCTCAAGAGGGAGCCTAAGGATAGTCTTGCTTCAAACAGAAATCCCTTGTTGCAAAACAACTTATAGCCTCTTCCTTTTGGGGAGGTGGCAAAGGCGTAAGCCTTTGACGGAAGGAGTTTCTTCAAAAAAGAAACTTTGCCCTCTGGGCAGGCGTTTTTTCGCGTGAAAATAAAAAAATTCTTAATTTGCCAATTTTTTCACAATTTCCTATTGATAATTTTTGGATTTTGTGATATGATATATACGTATGGAATTTTTGAAACCGTAATTTTATATGGAAAGGAAATTAAAACCATGACCTACAATAAGAAATCCATTGAAGACGTTGTGATCTCCGCGGGACAAAAAGTTTTTGTCCGTTGCGACTTCAACGTTCCTATGAAAGACGGCGTGATCACCTCCGACAAGAGAATTATCGGCGCGCTCCCCACCATCAAATATTTGATGGAGAAGGGTGCAAAGGTGATCCTTTCTTCCCACATGGGCAAGCCCCACGCCATTTTTACCCCCAACTTTAAGCTCGATAAGAAAGAGCAGAAGAAAGTGGATGCAATGCCCGAGGCTGAGCGCGAGGCTGCTACCGCAGAACTCAAAGCAAAGGCTTTGGCTAACGATCCCGTAAAATTCTCGCTCAAGCCCGTTGCCGACCGCCTCAACCAAGAGCTTGGCGGTAAGGTCGTATTTGCTACCGACATCATCGGCGACGATGCAAAAGCAAAGATCGCCGCTATGGAAAACGGTACCTGCGTGCTCATCGAAAATGTTCGTTTCGATGCCCGCGAGACCAAGAACGATCCCACATTTGCAAAGGCTTTGGCTGATCTTGCAGGCGAGGGCGGTCTGTTCGTCAACGACGCGTTCGGTACGGCTCACCGTGCACACGCTTCCACCGCCGGTGTTGCAGATTATCTGCCCGCTGTTTGCGGTTATCTGATCCAAAAAGAGATCGGCGTGATGGGTAAGGCTTTGGCTGATCCTGCCCGTCCTTTCGTTGCCATCCTTGGCGGCGCAAAGGTCTCCGATAAGATCGGCGTTATCAACAACCTGCTTGACAAGTGCGACACCTTGATCATCGGCGGCGGTATGGCTTATACATTCTTTGCAGCAAAGGGCTACTCGGTCGGTACCTCCCTGTGCGAGACCGATAAGATCGAGCTTGCAAAAGAGATGATGGCAAAGGCAGAAGCAAAGGGCGTAAAGTTCCTGCTCCCCGTTGACAACCGCATCGGTAAGGAATATGACGAAAACACCGAAAACCGCGTGGTAGATTCCACCAAAATTCCCGATGACTGGATGGGCCTTGACATTGGCGACAAGACTGCTGCAATGTACACCGACGCCATCAAGGGCGCGGGCACCGTTGTTTGGAACGGCCCGATGGGTGTTTCCGAATGGAAGAACTTTGCCGCAGGTACCGAGGCAGTTGCAAAGGCAGTTGCCGAGTCCGGCGCGGTCTCCATCATTGGCGGCGGCGACTCCGCAGAGGCTGTTGAGCGTCTCGGCTTTGGCCCCAAGATGACGCACATCTCCACCGGTGGCGGCGCATCTCTGGAGTTCTTGGAAGGTCTGGAGCTCCCCGGCATCGCTTGCTTGATGGACAACTAATCGGTAAATCTCGTATTTACAGCAATCGTATCATCATAAAACAAGGGGAGCGGCGAACCGTTGCGGTTCCCCGTTCCCCTTTACTCTATCAAAATAACAGAAAGGAAATATCACCATGAATCCCACCAAAAGAAGAACCGTGATCGCGGGCAACTGGAAGATGAACTTCACCCCCGCCGAAGCAACCGCTTTTATCAACGAAGTCAAGCCCTTGGTCGCAGGCAAGGATAACTGCGACGTCATCTTCTGCGCTCCCTATGTTACCATCGCCGCCGCGCAAGAGGCAGCAAAGGGCTCCAACATCAAAATCGGTGCCGAGAACGTACATTTCGCAGAAAAAGGTGCCTACACCGGCGAAGTTTCCGCAAAAATGCTGACCGCTTGCGGCGTGGAATACGTCATCATCGGTCACTCCGAGCGCCGTCAGTATTTCGGCGAAACCGACGAGACCGTCAACCTCCGCACCAAAGCCGCTCTTGCAGCAGGCATGAAGGTCATTCTCTGCCTTGGCGAGGTCAAGGAACAGCGCCTCTCCGGCATCACCGATGAAGTCGTTGCTATGCAGACCAAGCTCGACCTCAAGGATGTGACCGCCGAGGAAATGAAAAACGTCATCATCGCTTATGAGCCCGTTTGGGCGATCGGAACCGGTCTCACCGCTACTCCCGAGCAGGCAGAGGAGACCTGCGGCGTCATCCGCAAGACCCTTGTTGCCCTCTACGGCGAGGAGGTTGCCGAGGCTACCACCATCCAGTACGGCGGCTCCATGAACGAGAAGAACGCGGCAGAACTGCTCGCAAAGCCCAACGTGGACGGCGGTCTTATCGGCGGCGCTTCCCTCGTTGCCGAAAAGTTCAAAGCCATCGTCGATGCCGCACAGTAAGAAATAACGATTGTTTATATTTGGGGAGAGGGATTTTTTTGCAAAAAGGGTTCCTCTCCCCATGCCTTACCTTTCTAAAAACGAAGGAAAAAGGGATATTCTTCACCCTCGGCAGGAACCGTAATATTTTGGTTCCTGTTTTTCTTTGTTTTTTCCAAAAAATTATATAAAAAGGTTGACTTTTTTCCAAAAATGCGGTAAAATAATAATGTATAGTCTTTTTTGGAGGAAGAATTGCCGTGATCAGAAGCATGACAGGGTTCGGACGTTGCCGTGAAACGGTAAGCGGGCTGGACATTACGGTTGAGATCCGCTCGGTGAACAGCCGCTTTTTCGACTGTTCGGTCAAGCTGAGCCGCGCCCATGCCTATTTGGAAGAACGTATCAAGCCTTATTTGCAAAGCAAAGGCATCTCGCGCGGAAAGGTCGACGTTTGGATCGGCATCGAAGTCCTCGACTCCGGCAGTGTGGACATCGTCCCCGACGAGGGATATCTGCGCGGATATCTTGACGCACTTTACACCTTACGCGATACATACGGTCTCCGCGATGACATCTCGGTGATGACCGTTGCCCGCAATTCCGACATCTTCCTTGTCAAAAAGCCCGAGGAAAACATCGAGCGAGATTGGGCAATTGTTTCAACCGTACTGGAAAAAGCCACCGATGCGTTCCTTTCCGTGCGTGAGCGCGAGGGCGAAAGCCTTGCCGCCGATCTGCGCGGAAAAATGGAGCAAATTCGTGCCACAGTGGACGAGATCGAGCGTCTTTCCGCCGATGACATTGCACACTACCGCGACCGTTTGGCGCAAAGGATCCGCGAAGCGCTTGCCGACAACCAAATCACCCCCGATGAGTCGCGTCTGCTCACCGAGTGCGCCATTCACGCCGACAAGGTTGCGGTAGACGAGGAATTGGTTCGTCTGCGTACCCATTTTCAAGCTTTTGAGGAAATTTTGGATTCCGATGAGCCTGTCGGGCGCAAGCTGGACTTTTTAATGCAGGAAATGAACCGCGAGATCAACACCACCGGCTCCAAATGCAATGACGCCAAGATCGCACAATTGGTGGTAGATGTCAAATGCGGTCTTGAAAAGATCCGAGAACAGATCCAAAACCTCGAATAATCAAAACCCCTTTTGGAAAGGATAATTATAATATCATGAAATTCATTAATGTCGGATTTGGAAACATGGTCGCCGCCGACCGCGTGGTCGCATTGGCAAATCCCGATTCCGCGCCCATCAAGCGTTTGATCCAGGACTCCAAGGACGATGGCAGAGCCATTGACGTCACCTGCGGCAGACGCACCCGCGCGGTCATCATCACCGATTCCGAGCACGTCATTCTCTCCGCCATTCAAACCGAGACCATTGCAAACCGTCTCGACAGCAGTGCACAGATCGAGGATGACGAGACCGATGAGGACAGCGAAAACGACTGAGGAGCAAGCACATGAAAAAAGGACTTTTGATCGTGGTTTCCGGTCCTTCCGGAAGCGGAAAAGGCACCGTAAACGCCAAGCTGTTACAATCCGATAATTTTGCATTTTCGGTTTCCGCCACCACCCGCGCACCCAGACAGGGCGAGGTCGACGGCGTCAACTATTATTACATCACCCGCGAGGAATTTGAGCGCCGCATCAAGGACGGCGAAATGCTGGAATACACCACCTACTGCGGCAACTACTACGGCACGCCGCTTCGTGAAGCGATCGAGGTGCTCGAGTCGGGCAAAAACCTAATCCTCGAGATCGAGGTCGAGGGTGCGCTCAATGTGAAGCGCCGCTATCCCGAGGCAGTGCTCATCATGCTTTTGCCCCCTTCATTCGCCGTACAGGAAGCCCGTTTGCGCGGCAGATGCAGTGAGGCGGAGGATGTGATACAACGCCGTCTTGCCCGCACACGCGAGGAGCTGACCTTCCTCCCCAGCTACGACTACGTGGTTTACAACTACGACAACGGGGTTGACGCTTGCGCCGATGACATCCGCGCCATCGTCCGTGCCGAGCAATGCTCCAACAAGCGCCACTCCGACGCCTTTGAAAACTATTTTCATTCATAAATTTTTGTTTTGCACAAGCAAACCACATTCACTATTCACTTATCTTTAAAGGAGAATCCACCATGCTTTACCCTACCATCGAAGACCTCACCCAAGGAAAATACAACCGCTATGAGTTGGCGCTTGCCACCGCAAAATGCGCACGCTTGATCACCAACGAGTATGTCCGTCAGCACGAGATTGCCGAAAAAGCAGGAACGAAAGAGGCGCATGCCGCCATCGACCGCGAGCTCAGAGACGATAAGGCAGTCAAGGTCGCCATTAGCCGTATGTACCGCGGCGAATACCGTATTGATCCGCATGTCAATGAAACGGTCGGTGAGGAAGTTGCCGATGAGGTTGTTCTTGCAGAGGAAACCGAAGTGACCGACGAAGCTGTGGGTGAGCCCGCTGACGAGCAATAAAGAAATGGGTTCGGTTGCCGGCGTTTGCCTGTTAGATAATCCCTTTCCGATCGACGGCATTTACGACTACCGTATTCCCGAGGAGCTTGCCGAGGAGATCTGCCCCGGATGCTTTGTGATCGTCCCCTTTGGCATCGCCAACCAACGCCGCACCGCCTTGGTGCGCGAGATCAAAGACACCTCGCAATACGATGAGCTCAAAGCCGTGCTTTCGGTCTGCCCGGAAAAGCTGTCTCTGGACGCGGAGATGTTGGGGCTTTGCGACTTTATGAAGTTGCGGACGCTCTGCGCCACGGGGGACGCGGTGCGCGCCATGATACCGGCATCGGCGCTTTCGCGTTTGGTCACGCTTTATGCACCGGTTCCGGATCAAATACCGCCCGACTCCGACGAACGCCCATCGTCGGATTTGTTCGTATATCGGTATATTTGCGAGCGCGGCGAGGTCTCCTTTTCCGCTTTGCGTGAGCATTTCGGCGCGGGTGTAGAGCTTCATTTGCGGCGTCTTGTATCCCATAAGCTTTTGGAAAAAAGGGTGATCCTCAAGGACGCCTCGGCAGGGCTCACCGAAAAAATATGGCTCCCCGCAAAATCCCCCGAGATCCTCTCGGCACTTGCCGCAGGCGAAGAAGCTGACGGCGTACGTCTAACCTCCGAAAAACAAAAAGCCGTGCTTGCGGTACTGTCGGAGAACGGTGAGCCTATGACAGCAACCGAGCTCAAGGAACGTGCAAACGTGACTGATGCCCCGCTCAAGACTCTGCTTTCCAAGGGGATTTTACAAACCGCGAAACGCCGTATTGACCGCAACCCCTATGCAGCCGCAAAATTTGTGGGACAAACACCGCTTGATTTGAACGAGGAACAATCCGCGGCGGTCGAAACGCTATCCTCTCTCGCCTTTTCGGGCACGGCAAAAGCCGCTTTGCTCCACGGTGTCACGGGTAGCGGAAAAACCATCGTCATGACCGCCTTGATCGACCGTCTGTTGGCAAAGGGGCGCGGCGTGATCCTGCTGTTGCCCGAGATCGCACTGACACCGCAGTCAGTCTCGATCTTCTGTGCGCGTTATGGAGACCGCGTGGCGGTAATCCACTCGGCACTTTCGGCAGGCGAGCGCTATGACGCCTACTGCCGCATCAAAAACGGCGATGCGGATGTGGTCATTGGAACCCGGTCGGCGGTCTTTTCCCCTGTGCGCAATCTCGGTGCGATCTTGATCGACGAGGAACAAGAGCACACCTATAAATCCGACCAAAACCCAAAATACCACGCGCGTGACATTGCGCGCTACCGCTGTGCCTCCAACAACGCACTGATGCTTTTGGCATCGGCAACACCGTCGGTGGAAAGCTACCGCAAAGCCAAGGAGGGCGTCTATACGCTCGTTCGTTTGACAAACCGCTTTGGCGGTGCCAAGCTCCCTCGCGTGGAGATTGCCGACATGCGCCGCGAAGCGCGGGGCGGAAACACCTCCCCGCTCGGCTCCAAGCTGATGGAGGAGCTCTGCCGTGTGACACAAGCCGACGAACAAGCCGTCCTTTTTCTCAACCGACGCGGCTACAACCATTTTGTCAGTTGTCGCTCCTGCGGTGAGGCAGTCCTCTGCCCGGGCTGTTCGGTGGCAATGACCTATCACACCCGCCGCGGCACCTACGCCGAGGGAGACCTTGTTTGCCACTGGTGCGGCAGACGTCAGCCACTCTCCCGCATTTGTCCCAACTGCTCCTCGGAGCATCTTGCTCGCATGGGATTTGGCACGCAACGCGTAGAGGAAGAGCTGCAAAAGCTCCTACCGTCTGCCAATATTTTACGCATGGACACAGACACCACCTCCACAAAATTTGCCTACGATAAAATGCTCGGCGATTTTCGCGCGCATAAATCCGACGTGCTTCTCGGCACACAAATGGTCACCAAGGGACACGATTTTCCCAATGTGACGCTGGTCGGCGTGTTGCTTGCCGACGCGTCACTCTATCTTGACGACTACCGTGCATCGGAACGCACCTTTTCGATGCTGACACAGGTCATCGGCAGAGCGGGACGCGGCGAAAAAGAGGGCATGGCGATCATACAGACCAACAATCCCGACCATGAGATTATCGCTCTTGCCTGTGCGCAAGACTATGAGAAATTTTACGAGCGCGAGATCCGTTTGCGTCAGCTTTTGGTATTCCCGCCCTTTTGTGACATTGCACTGTTGACCTTTGTGGGACAACAGGAAAACGAGCTTTTTCGAGCAACGGCATCGCTTGCCGAACGGTTACAAAAACTGACCTCGGACGGCAGCGAATACAATGATGTGGCGCTTGTCACCTTTGGACCGTTTGAGGCACCCGTATACCGTGTGGACAACAAGTACCGCATGCGTATGGTCATCAAATGCAAGCTCAATCGTCGCACGCTTGCGCTGTTTTCCGATCTGCTCTGCACATTTTATCAAAAGCTGGGGAAAAAGATTACACTCAGCATTGATCTCAATCCGACAAATTTATAATTTTCATTTTAAAAAGTACACGATCATTCACATAAAAACTCAAAACAGGAGAAACACTATGGCTAAACTTAAAATCGTAAAAGTAGGCGACGATGTACTGCGCAAGGTCTGCCGTCCCGTGGAAAAGATCACCCCCCGCACGCTGACGCTCCTCGATGACATGATCGAAACCATGCGCGACGCCGACGGTTGCGGTCTTGCTGCACCTCAAGTAGGTATTCTGCGCCGTATCGCCGTGGTCGAGGTCGAGCCCGGCAATCCGATCGAGCTCATCAACCCAAAGATCATTGCCTACGCGGGAGAGCAGGAGGAACAGGAGGGCTGTCTTTCGATCCCCGGACGTTGGGGCATCACCAAGCGTCCCAAGCATGTTACCGTCCGCGCCACCAACCGCAACGGTGAGACCTTTGAGATCAGCGGCAGCGATCTGCTCGCACGGGCGCTCTGCCACGAGATCGACCATCTTGACGGCAAGCTCTTTACCGATTGTGTTGTGAGGTACGTGGACTGATGCGCATTTTGTTTATGGGAACCCCCGATTTTGCACTCTTTTCCTTGCGCGCTTTGGTCGAAGCGGGGGAAAACGTCATCGGTGTCATTACACAGCCCGACAAGCCAAAAGGCCGCGGCTACACGCTCACGCCGCCGCCCGTCAAGGTTTACGCATTGGAACAGAATCTTCCCGTCCTCCAGCCCAACACCCTGCGAGGCGAGGAGTTTGCCGCAACACTTGAGAAGCTCGACCCCGAGCTGATCATTGTGGTGGCATACGGCAAGATCCTGCCCGCAAACGTATTGGAGTACCCCAAATATGGGTGCGTCAACGTCCATGGCTCGCTACTGCCCGAATACCGCGGCGCCGCGCCTATGCAACGTGCCATCATTGACGGCAAAAAGGAGACGGGAATCACCACCCAGATGATGGACGCAGGCATCGACACGGGCGATATCCTACTGACCGAAAAGGTCGAGATCACCCCGACCGATAATTTTGAAACCGTGCATGACAAGCTGGGGGCTTGCGGTGCCTCGGTTCTGCTCCGCACGATCGCCGCATTGCGCGCGGGAACGCTCGTCCGTACCCCGCAAAGCTCCGACCGTGCCACCTACGCCGCAAAGATCGAAAAAAACGACTGCGTGATCGACTTTTCCAAGCCCGCTGCCGCTGTACACGATCAGATTCGCGCGCTCTCCCCCATCCCACTCGCCTTTACCCACACTCCCGACGGCAAAATGCTCAAGGTCATTGCCTCCGAGGTTGCAAACACCTCCGACACTGCCCTCCCCGGCACCGTCCTCTCTTTCGCCGACGGAAAGATTACCGTCGCCTGTGCTCACGGCGCCGTCTCCCTCCTCTCCGTCCTCCCCGAGGGCAAGAAACGAATGTCCGCCGCAGATTTTATCAACGGCAGAAAAGTAAACATTGGTGATGTTTTTTTGTAAAAGCCTTTTGAAAGGAGCTTGATATGTTATTTGGTTGGTTTTATTATGATTGGACAATACTGATCGTATTGCCCGCAATGCTGTTTGCATTTTTGGCACAGATCAAAGTCAAATCCACATTTGACAAATACAGCCGCGAAACAACACATACCGGTATGACCGCCGCGGAAGCGGCACGTAAAATGTTGGACAGAAACGGTCTTTACGATGTTGAAATCTCACAAGTTCCCGGTAGCCTTTCCGACCACTATGACCCTCGCAACCGAACCCTTTATCTATCACAATCCGTCTTTGCTTCACGAAGCACAGCGGCAATCGGAGTTGCTTGCCATGAGGCAGGTCATGCACTCCAGCATGCACAAGGGTATGCCCCGCTCAAAGCGCGTATGTCTATCATTCCCATTTGCAACATCGGCTCCTACGCCGCTTTCCCCCTCTTTTTTATCGGTCTGCTGTTTGCGGGCAATTTCGGCTACATTTTTATGGTCGCCGGAATCGCTTGCTTCTCTCTTGCAACACTGTTTCAATTGATCACTCTTCCGGTTGAATTTAATGCTTCACGCCGCGCCATGGAGGGAATGCAAGACTGCGGTCTGCTTTATGACGACGAGCTGAACAGCGCACGCAAAGTGCTTTCCGCGGCGGCAATGACCTATGTTGCGGCACTGGCGACCTCGCTCTTGTCACTGTTGCGCTTGATCGTAATTGCCAACAACCGAAGAAACTGACATCCGTATCCACAAAATCATTTAAAGTTTTTGGAAGAGGGTATGTCGGGAAGAGCGTAAAAAGCGCGCCCCGACATACAACATAAAAATTATGACAAATATTCGATCGATCGCGCTTACCGTGCTGAACAAATGCACGCAAGCCGAACAGTATTCCAACATTGCGCTTGACACTGCCTTAAAGCGGAATACGCTCTCGCCCGCCGACCGAGGTCTTTTAACGGCACTTGTTTACGGGACGTTGGAGCGACTTTTGACATTAGATTATTGGATCGCCGCACTGTCCTCACGCCCAGTGGACGATATCGATCCCGAAACGCACAACCTATTGCGCATAGGGCTGTTTCAGTTGGCATATCTCGACCGTGTACCCGACCATGCGGCAGTCAACGAAACCGTCGCACTGGCACCCAAACGCACCCGTGGATTCGTCAATGCCCTTCTGCGCGCCTATTTGCGTGCCAACAAGCAGATTCCCTTCCCCGACATACACAATGATCCCATTACCTATCTGTCGGCTCGCTACTCTTTTTTGCCCGAGATCTGCAAAACATTTGTCGATATTTACGGTGTTGAACGCACCGAAAGTCTGTTGTCGGCATTTTGTGTACAACCGCCCGTAACGTTGCGCGTCAATACGTTGCGCACCACACGCGACCATCTTTTCAAAACGTTGGTCGAGCAAGGCTTTGATGCCGCCGTTGCTGACGAATGCCCCCACGGCATTATGATTAGCGGCAACGCGCCCGTCCCCGCATTACCCGGTTTTTCCGACGGTCACTTTTTTGTACAAGATGAAGCGTCTCAGCTTTGTGTGGAGGCGCTTGACGCGAAAGCCGGAATGTCTGTGATCGACGTTTGTGCCTGTCCCGGCTCCAAATCCTTTGGCGCGGCGGCAGACATGGAAAACCGCGGACGTCTTGTTTGTTGCGATCTGCATAAAAACAAATTATCTTTGGTAGAAAGCGGTGCCGCACGGCTCGGCATTTCGATCATCGAAACTGAGACACGTGATGCACGCGATCCCAACCCCGCATGGGTAGGCGCCTTTCACCGTGTGCTTTGTGATGTTCCATGCTCCGGCTTTGGGGTGTTTGCCAAAAAGCCCGAGTTGCGGTATAAGGATCCCACAAAAAGTGCGGCGCTTCCCGATATCCAACTGGCGATTCTTGAAAATGCCTCGACCTATTTAAAAGCGGGAGGCATACTGGTTTACTCGACCTGTACACTGCTCCCGACGGAAAATGAAGAGAATGTCAACCGCTTTTTACAATCGCACCCCGCGTTCTCGCTTTTGCGCGAGCGCACATTGACCCCCGATGTCGACGGCACCGACGGCTTTTATTTTGCAGTATTGCAAAAACAATGATTTCATTTTTTTAACACTCATTTTTTGAAACATTCCGACACAAACTGAAAAAGGAGACAAATGCTATGGAAACAGTCTCAAAGCGAGAATTGTTATCACTTGAGCTTTTTGAGCTTGAGGAATGGTTGCTTTCGGCGGGGGAAGCGAAATACCGCGCAAAGCAGCTTTTTCCACAGCTTCACAAAGGGCTTTCTCCGGATGAGATGACAAATCTCGGCAAACGACTGCAACAAAAACTGCGGGACGCCTTCGTGTGGCACTTACCTGCGGTGGAACGGAAGCTCGTCTCCAAAATCGACGGAACGGTCAAATACCTGTTCTCCCTTGCCGACGGCAATTGCGTGGAAAGCGTGGTCATGCGTTACGAACACGGCAACACCATTTGCATCTCGTCACAGGTCGGTTGTCGAATGGGGTGCAAATTCTGCGCGTCCACCATTGGGGGACGGGTACGTGACCTTTCGTCGGGCGAACTGCTCGGGCAGGTCATTGCCGCCCAAAAGGATTTGGGGGAGCGCATCTCCAATATTGTGATGATGGGCATCGGCGAGCCGTTGGACAACTATGACAACGTGCTCAAATTTCTGCGTTTGGTCAACTGTGAGGATGGCATCAACATCGGATACCGTCATATCTCACTCTCAACCTGTGGGCTTGTGGATAAAATCGAACGCTTGATGGAGGAAAACCTCCCCATCACGCTCTCGATCTCTCTGCATGCCCCCGATGACGAAACACGCTCCGCCATCATGCCCATCAACAAAAAGTATGGTGTGGATGCGCTCCTTGACGCCTGCCGCGCCTATTTTGCAAAAACGGGACGGCGCATCTCTTTTGAATACACCCTCATTGCAGGAAAGAACGACTCTGCGGAAAACGCATTGAAATTGGCGCGGGTGCTCAACGCAAAGTTGCGTTCCCGTACCGAGACCATGCCCATCCATGTCAATCTCATTCCCGTGAACGAGGTCAGCGAAACCGAATTTAAACGCTCTTCAAAAGATGCCGTCCTCAAGTTTGCCAAGGTTCTCGAATCCAAAGGCATCCGCGCTACCGTCCGCCGCAAGCTCGGCTCCGACATTAACGCCTCCTGCGGACAACTGAGACGGGAAAAGATTTTATCCGAGCCTTCTTTTTAAGAAAGCTCCCACCCCAAAAAGCGCCGACATCATCCCGTTTGACTTTTTTACAGATGGATCCATTACATATCTTTCGGTGGAGGCGATCTGTTTTTATGAAAAAACGCTTACGTCTATGGCGCTTTGCCGCGTTATTTGCGCTGTTGGCGGTGCTTTGCACGGGATGGATCCTATTTGACGATCTGTTTGATCCCTTTGGCGCAAAAGCCGTTTCTGTGGAGATCCCCGACTTGCGCGGTCAAAGCATCGAGACTGCGGAGCTCGCCGATTGGATCGACATTGAGACCGAATACCGCTATGATGCCGACACCCCCGCGGGAACCATCCTCACACAAACTCCCGCGGCGGGCAGTTGGCGCAAGCTCACCGCACAAAATCCCCGCTGTACGATCTCTTTGACCGTCAGCCTCGGTGAGGAATCAATCACGCTCCCCGACGTCGTGGGGCATGACGCTCGGGAAACCGTTACGGCATTGCGCGAACAGGGCTTTACGGTTGAAACGGTTACAAAAGAAAGCACCTATGACGAGGGAACGATCCTTTCCACCCAACCGCCCGGGGGAACGGTGCTCCCCAAGGGCGGCAACGTGGTGCTGACCGTCAGCGCAGGAATACCGACCAAAACAGTAACGGTTCCCAATCTGATCGGGCTTTCCCGCAGTGATGCGTTAGTCAAGCTTTGGACATCACAGCTTTCTGTGGGTGAGGTGATCGAAGCAGACTCCGATGAGCCCTCGGGAACCGTGATCCGCCAAAGCCATCAAGCCGGCACGCTTGTCATCGCAGGCACAAAAATTACGGTGTATATCAGCCGCGAATATTATGAAGAATAATAGATCAATTCACTTTTAATACCGATAAAAAATTTCGGTTATAGTTTTGGAAAGGGGTGTGGGGGAAGCTTCTTTAAAGCCTCCCCCACCAAAAAACAAATGACCTATACTGGATACGGACGGGTTACCAAAGGCGTGGGCGGATTGTTTACGGTACGGCTGTTTAATAACGGCTCGCGCCTACATAGTGAAAGCAGCACCCCCATGCCTTTGGACGGACATACGGTGTTTGCGCGCGGGCGCGGGGTACTGCACAAAAAAGGCGCGCTCCTTGTGGGCGACTTGGTGGAGGTCTCTTACGATCGCACCTCGTTTGTCGAAGAAAGCGGAACGGTCGTTCCCTCCCCCGACGGCAGCGGAATTTCGATCGACCGTGTTTGTGACCGTACCTGTGCACTGATCCGCCCGCCGATGGCAAACTTGGATATTCTGTTTGTCACGCTTGCCGCCGCCTCGCCCGATCCCGTATTGGAAACCGTCGACAAGCTGATTTCAATTGCCGAGTTCAACCATATCGAGCCTGTCATCGTCATCACCAAAAGCGACCTCGCTCCCGCCTATGCCGAAGAGCTGGAAAAGCTCTACCGCAACGCAGGCTTTGACGCCTTTCGTGCGGGCTTTGACACTGAGGACGAAAAACGGGCGCTGAAAGAATATATCAACCGCATCCCCGATGGTAAGATCGCCGCATTTTCGGGTGCGTCGGGGGTCGGAAAATCGACCATGCTCAATACGCTCTTTCCCGCTCTGAACCTTGAAACGGGTGAGATCAGCCACCGCATCGAGCGCGGAAAAAACACCACCCGTTGCGTCGAGCTCTACCCCCTTTCCGACAAGCCCGATTGCAGTTTTTTGGCAGATACCCCGGGCTTTACCATGCTTGATTTTGAGCGGTTCGACTTTTTTGAAAAGGACGACCTCCCCTTGACCTTTCGCGAGTTCGTCCCGCTCATCGGCTTTTGTCGCTACACCAAGTGCTCACACACCAAGGAACAAGGCTGTGCCATCATCGACGCCGTGCGCGAGGGCTCCATTGCTCCTTCCCGCCACCAAAGCTTTGTGGCTCTGTATGATATTTTAAAAAAGAAAACAAAATGGTAAAATAAATATTTTTGTGGGAACCCTTTTTCAAAAGGGTTCCCACACCCTCTCAAAACTTTGAACGCATTTTTTAGAAATAAATTTTAAAATTTGTATGTTTTACCCATTCAATAGCTCCCGCAAAGCATTACACCTTCTCCGTTGGAGAAGACGGTTATCACCGCTCAAAATGCTCCACAAAGTAACTTTTCGTTGGAACAGGGATATTTGCTTAACTTTACACAGAAGAAAGTTATGATGAAAAAAGGTTTCCCCATACCCCTTTCAAAAACTTTTACAGCATTGATTTTAAGGAACCGCAAACATCGCGGTTTCTTCTTTTATTTATGTGCAACGTCCCCTACCTCGGTCTCCAATTGGCATATAAGGTCATGTCCGAAACGACATGATCGGTGGAAAAATCCCAATAGGTCTCCACAGCTTGATTATTGATATATGACCATCCGACAAATTGATACCCCTCATGTTCGGGTTCGGGATCCGGAGGCTGGGGCAACAGTCCCACCTCAACCTCCCATATTACGGTAACATTGTTGTACTTGTAATCATAATCCCACGTCACCAATACCATACGTGCGTGGTACTCGGCAGGATGCTCCCAACGGTAGACGGTAAACACGAAAAATAAGGCCGTTAACACCAAAAACATACGTTTGAGCTCAATAAAATTCCGCGAACGGTAAGGATCTCGTTTGAATAACATCGGCCGCTCCTTTCGGTCAAAATCAACGGTTGGATAATTCTCCCTCTATATAATATAACCGTTAGCAAGCATGTTTTCGGACATTTTCTCACAAAAAAATGGGTTACGAATGAAAAATCGTAACCGTTTTTTATTATCATCCAATTGGTAAAAGTTTTTAAAAAAGTTTGAGGAAACCCTTTTTAAAAGGTTTCCTCAAGTAATCGCGCTTTTGTAAAATGCCATGGCTTTGCCGATGGGCGGGGCGGGGACAATGACACCGAGCGCGGCGAGGGAACGGACGGCAGAATAGGCGTCGCGTCCACGGAGCTTGGTCAAGCGCGAAAAATCCTTGACGGTGAAGTGATCGGGCAGGTCGGCAGGCAGAAAACGGATAAAATCGGCAGGCGTGTTGAGGTCGATCTCATCGATCAAAGACAATGGGAGGCGCTCATATCGGTTCGATCCTTTTTTTCGGTCGCCCGACCAGCCGTTGAGCAATCGAAAATCGTGTACCTCCAACAACAGCAACCGAAACCGCAGGCGCGGATTGCCCAAATGCTCGCGCAAACAGTAAAGCTCGGGTAACAGATCCTCGGCTTTCTCGCCCGCCACCTTGCGCCGTGGGGAGATCTCCACGCTCTCGGGCTCCACCCATGACATCCACCGCACCTTGGCGATCGGGTGTACGACCGTCACTGTGCAATCGGTCTTTTCCATGTAATAGGCAATCTTCTTTTGCATCGGGTAAAACGCTCCGGTTTGCACCTCGATGATCTCGTTTCCAATGCGAATATCCGACACGAACCGTGTGCCCTCCATTCCCACCTCGTGAAAATCCTCGTTGTCGCATAAATATTTTTTGATCACGGCGTGCAGCCGCTTTTCCGCAAGCGTTCCAAATCCATACGCCCCCGCAGTCCGCCCGCGCGTCGCCGCCTCCACACATAGGCGTTCAAATCTTGCTGCGTTCATTTTTTTCGATTTTTCTTGGGAAAACTTTTTGAAAGTAAGCTTTGTTAACGTAAAATATTTTTTCTTCGTGGGGAACTTTTGAGAAAAGTAAACGTGGCAAGCCACGTTGTAAGCGGCAAAGCCGCTTCGTTCCCCACACCCCTCAAAACTTTTAACGCATTTCTATTTTGTTATCATGGGGATGCTTGTACCTCTTTCGGCAGGTTTCTAATCGTATGGGAATGTTGATACACTGTTCCAAACAATAGCTCCCGCAAACCATTACACTTTCTCCATGGGAGAAAGCGGTTACCACCACCCAAAATGGTCCACAAGATATCTTTTGGTTGAAAAGGGACAATGTTTCACCTATAAGAAGCTTACATGAAAAAAGTTTTCCCACATCCTTTCAAAAACTTTAAATATAGCTTTATTTTCAGATTCTCAAATCCTTTTCAGCTTTGCATAAGTCGCCATCAGCTTTTTGGTACCAACGCGCTCAAATACAATCTCATACAGCGTGTCGGCTCCCATGGGCTTGACCGAAAGAATCTCACCGTCGCCAAAGGTAAGATGACGGACACGGTCACCCGGTGCAAACAACTCCTTTGCCGCTTGCGGTATGGGGGGATTGAGATTTTTCCCGACGGTGATCCTTTCCGCGGAGGGCGGAGCCGTCTGCTTGACCGCGGTGCGCGGAACAGGCGAGGAATAGTAGGTTCGTTTTTGCGTTGCGGGCGCCTCGGCTCCGCGAGAACCGTAAACAGACGCGTTTTTGCCGTAGGAGCTTCCATTGCCACCGCCCCAAGACGAGCCGCCAAAGGTCGCACGTCCAAAGCCCGCACCATAACCCTCGGTTTCCTCGTCGGGCTTTTCCACAAGCGCGGAGGGAATCTCACTGACAAAGCGGGAAACAGGATTATACATGGTTTGACCGTACAACAAGCGATTGCGCGTGTGAAGCATATACAGCTCCTTTTTGGCGCGCGTAATGGCAACGTAGGCGAGTCGGCGCTCCTCCTCCATTTCGCTCTCGCCCGCCGTGATCGTTTGCATTCCGGGGAACAATCCGTCCTCCATACCGGGCAGGAACACGATGGGGAACTCCAAGCCCTTGGCACTGTGGATGGTCATCATTACCACCGCGTCGGCGCTTTCATCGTAGCGATCAACATCGGCGACCAGAGCGGTCTCCTCCAAAAAGCCGGTCAGTGTGGGCTCTTCGTTTTCTTTCATGTATTCGAGAATGCCCGATTTAAATTCGTCCAAATTTTCAAGACGGTCTGCCTCTTCGGGGCCCGCATCGATCAGCATTTGACGGTAGCCCGAACGGTCAAGGACTGCGTCAAAAAGCACATCCAGTGTCACACGTGTTGCCAATTCGGAGAGCGAACGGATCAGCTCGGCAAACTGTTCGAGCGTGGCACGGCTGCGCTCCAAGGCGACAAACGACGCGGCACGCTCAATGACCGAAAATTGGCTACAGCCCTGTTCCTCGGCAATCTGAGCGATTGCATCAAGTGTTTTTGCGCCGATCTTTCGGCGAGGCTCGTTGATGATACGGCTCAAACGAATATTGTCATCGTGGTTGTTGACAAGCTGTAAGTACGCCACCGCATCGCGGATCTCCTTGCGATCGGTAAAGCGCGTACCGCCGAGCACACGGTAAGGCACCGCCGAGCGCGCAAACGCCTTTTCGATGCTTTGCGCCTGTGCGTTGGTGCGGTACAGCACGGCAAAATCACGGTAGATCGCGGTCCCTTTTGCCACGGTGCGGTTGACGGTATCCACAACAAACCGAGCCTCTGTATTTTGATCGTCACAGAGGCGAAGATGGATCTTTTCCCCCTCACCCGCCGCCGTCCAAAGCGTTTTGCCCTTACGTCCCGCATTGTGGGAAATGACCGCGTTTGCCGCATCGAGGATGGTTTGCGTGGAACGGTAGTTTTGCTCCAGCTTGATGACCTTTGCCTCGGGGAAAGTCTTATCAAAGGTCAAAATATTTTCAATGGTCGCGCCACGGAACTTGTAAATGCTTTGGTCGTCATCGCCCACCACCATCAAATTTTGATAGAAGCCCGACAGCAGCACCGTCAGCTGTAATTGTGCCACGTTGGTATCTTGAAACTCATCCACACACACATACTTGAAGCGCTTTTGATATGCCTCGCGCACCTCGGTGTGATTTTTGAGCAGGAGCACAGTCTGCATAATGATGTCGTCAAAATCGAGCGCGTTCGACTCGCGCAAGATCTGCTGATATGCCTCGTACACACGGGCGATCTGCTTTTGACGGAAATCGCTCCCCGCCTCCATCGCAAACGCGTCGGGCGACATCAAGCGATCCTTGGCGCGGCTGACAGCATTCATCACGCCCTTGACAGGCAAAAGCTTTTCATCGATGTTGCACCGTTGCATGGCGGCGATCATGGTCTTTTTGCTGTCGTCGGTATCGTAAATCGTAAAGCCCGAACGGTAACCGACCTTTTCACAATGCTGACGCAAAATGCGCACGCAGACCGAGTGGAATGTCCCCGTCCAAATATCGGAAGCGGTAACGGCATCCTCGGGGAACATTTTTGCAAGACGTTCCTTGATCTCATTTGCCGCCTTATTGGTAAAGGTAATGGCAAGAATGCGATAGGGCTCACAAGCGTTGTTGGAGAACTCCGGCAAAATGCCGTTCTCGATATCCGACGCAGACAAAGTGAGGGCGTTCTCAAGCTCGTGCACCCGCGCCTCGTCCACACCGTAAGGAACATATTCGCTGAAATAGGCATTGCCGTAACGAATGATAAAAGCAATGCGGCGTACCAACACCGTGGTCTTTCCGCTCCCCGCGCCCGCAAGCACAAGCAGAGGGTTATTTACAGTAAACACCGCCTCGCGCTGACGGTCGTTGAGAGAGCCGTACACTTTGTCAAACAGGGCGCGCTTGGCGGCAAGATAGCGTTCTTCAATGGTTTGCATAGTTGACCTTTCTGATTGATGAAAAAGTTTTTATGATAATGGGAATGTTTCTTGATGCAAGCAAAGCTTTATTGCGCTTTCTTTACCGAAACATCGGAATGTGTAACAATCATCCCCTCGGAGTCGTTGTTGACATACAGATCAAAATCAAGCTCGGCTGGGGAGTCCACTGTAAAATAAAACACTCCCGTACTGTTATCGCCGTCATCCTCGGCGTATGCAATGTGGCTGATGACCACGGTATAACCGTCGGTACTGTCGGCACCAAATGACAGGGTGTCCCCCTCCTCCCAAGCGCCGAGGTAAAGCCAACAGTGCCAAAGTCCGTCGTTATCGTCACGCGAACAAATAAGCGCGTTGTTAACGATCTGGCGCGCCGAAGAAGCGGCGTACCAATCGGCAAGCGCCGTGTTTTGGGGGAGTGCGTTCTCCGCCACCCAACCGTGGGAGACAATTGCGGAGGTGTCGGATGCGACCGACAAAGGTTCATCGTCCTCGATCGTACCGTCCTTTGCACAGGAGGCAACCGAGATAAGCAAACAGAGAGTAAGCAAAAACAGAAGCGTTTTTTTCATAGAGACTCCTAAAAAATTTTTGTATTTCCTCTTGCAATCGGCAAGCAAACATATTATAATATAGGCAAACCAAATGGAAAGAGGAATTTATGGACAAAACAACCTTTGCGATCTTGGCGCAGGTCGTGGGATATATCGGATTGATCTTTGGCGTCATTGCTTTTCAGTGCAAAAAACACAAAAATGTAATGATCGCAAAAACAACAAACGAGCTGATCTTTGCCGTGCAATACGCCATGCTCGGCGCCTACACAGGTACGGCGATGAACATCATCGGCTCCTTGCGCAATATCATCTTTGCCGTACAAGTGCAAAAAGGAAGATCCACACGGTTGATGCAAGTCATGTTCAGCCTGTTCTTTGCGGTATTCGGGCTTTTGACATGGCAAGGACCGATAAGCCTTGCTGTGATCGGCGCAAAGGTCGTGACTACCGTGGCTTACGGTATGAAAAACACCCGTGTGATCCGTTTCCTCACGTTGCCCACCAGCGCTTGCTGGCTGATCTACAACTATCTGTCGAACTCGAGCGCGGGCGTGATCTGTGAGGCGTTCACCTTACTGTCCATCATCACCGCCATCATTCGCATCGAGCTCGTCGAGCCGCGGCTGAAAAAGAAAGCCGAAAGCTCCAAAGAACAACCCTAACGCCAAGGTCAACAGCTTACCCCTGTTGACCTTTTGCTTTTTCGTAGGCGCGTTTCATATACAGTGCGTCCTCGGCTTGTGTACCATCCGACTCGCAGATGATGCGGGGTGCAACGCCCTCACGCACGATTGCCTCGGCAAGCGGCTCGAAGGCGGGACCAAACTCGGTATCGGCAAAGGTGAGGTGCTTTTTCTCTCCCGCCGAGGTATAAGCGATCTTGGAAAAATGACAGTGTAAATGCTTGGCAAAGTCATCCCCCAAGCCTGTGGCGATCTCGTCAAACACACGGCGGTAGCTGTCCACATCGGAGAAAGCCTGTCCGAGCTCGCGTGCGTTGAGATGTCCGAAATCCACAACAGGTGCATAAATGGGAGCGACACGGCATTGTTCGATGACCTCCGCCAGTGTGCCCAACTGATTGATCTTGCCCATGGTCTCAATGCCAAGCTTGATGGGCGTCTCCCCCACCGTCTCGGCAACGCGCGCCAAGGTGTCCTTGGAAAGCGCCATTGCCTCCTGGCGGCTGATCTTTGCGGCACTGCCGCTGTGAATGACGATGGTATCCGCCCCCAAAAGCTCTGCCGCCCAAAGCGATTTTTGAATATATTCGATGCTTTTTAAGCGCTTTTCCTCCACCACACCCGAAAGCGAGATGAAATACGGTGTATGGAGCGACATCAAAACGCCATGCTCCCGCGCCTTTTCTCCAACCGCGCGCAAGGATGCCTCGCCCGCCGTCAGTCCGTTTCCCGCCTCATATTCAAACGCGTCCAGTCCAAACCGTTTCACCCAACCCAGGCTCTGCACGGTAGACTTATTTCCTTCCTTGTAAAACAGATCCGAGTTTCCTCCCGGACCGAATGTTGCAATGCTCATTGTTTATCCTTTCGTTTGCCTCCGGCGGCTTCAGAACCCTTTGCCGCAGGGATTGTTTTTTTCGTTTTTATCATTCAAACGCACGCAAGATCGCCTCACGGTATTGCACACGCGCGGTTGCCGAGAGATCGCAGTGACCGCGAAGCGGAATCTTGATCAATTCGATGTTGTGATCCTTTTTCATTGCCTCTGTAAAGGGGACCGAATGCTTTTCAAGATTGACCGCCTCATCGTTACAGCAATGGAACACAGTGTAAGGAATGTTCGGCATACGGTCGGTCAAATGCAAGGGCGAGCAAGAGCGCAATGCCTCGTCCATCGTTCCGTCAAAATTTGCAAATGCGCTGTAAAGTGTACGGGGCAGATCATCGCGTTCGGTAAAATGATAAGGAAGATCGCACACGGGACAGTTTGCCACACAAGCCACCGGCGTGATCTTGGCATACGCTGTATAGACCAATGCGCAAAGCCCACCCATACTGCCGCCCGAGGAAACGATCTTAACATCCTCCCCCAAGCCATAGTGCTCACACAGCACCGACACGATCTCATCCGTGTAGTCGACAGCCTGTCGGTTCATCCAACACCAAGGGTTGTAATAAGGAATAACATATACAATGCCCGCCTCGGCGTACTCCAAGGCATCGGCGGGATCCTTTTTTTGCATTTGCGTGGCATTCAAGCCGCAAAAATTGAGAACAATACCGCGAATCCTTTGTTTGATCAATCGATCGTTGGAATAGGCAAAATTACGAAGTGTATCATATGTGATGATCTTTTGCATGGTATTTCTCCTTTATGGATATGAGTTTATTTTTTTATTTTCCAAAATGACATATACGATTGATATCCGTTTGTTTTGGCATATTTACGAATGAACGGGCGCTCACACCACCGCTTCAAGCGGAAGAACAGGTTGGTCTTGTCCTTAATGGGCGGCACGATGAGCGCGGGGAGACCGATGTGCTTCCCCGCATAAGCATCGGTCAAGAGCTGATCGCCAAGCATCGCCGTCTCTTTGTCATGCACGCCCAAAGCCTCCATCGCACGCAAAAGCGTCTTTTTTTTCGGCTTTCCGCTGTCGGGATATGCAAGCAACCCCAAAGTGCGGTTGAACAGCTCCACACGGGGCGCGTGATTGTTGGAGACCAATGCCACCTTGATGCCGTTCTCCTCCAGGCTCCGAACCCATTCCTCGATCCGCTCGTCCGGCTCGGCTTGCTCATACGGTGCCAGCGTGTTGTCAATGTCACTCAACACCGCCCGTACCCCAATCGATTGCAAAAACTCCGGTGTGATCTCATAGTAATGCCCAAACATATAGTCGGGCGTAAAATTGTCTTTCATGGTTATTTTTGTCAGCCTTTCTCTGTCTCTTCCCTTATTTTATAATACTCCTCCAAAATCCGTGCGGCGGTAAGGGAAGCATAGCCTCCGGTGTAGCCTTGCTCGAGAACGACGGAAATAACGATCTCCGGATCGTCATAGGGAGCAGTGCAAACGAAGAGTGCATTGTCACAGCCCGAGGAATTTTGTGCGGTACCGGTTTTGCCGCCGACCGAAACGGGGATACTTTGCATATTTCGAGAGACCGTGGAGTTGCCGGTAACAACGCGTCGCATTCCCGCAAAAATGGTGGAAAGAACGGAGGATGGGATCTCTGTTTGGTCAAGGATCGTCTCGGCAGTTTGTGTATAGGCATAGGTGGGTGTGTCGGAACCAAACGCATACACACCGTGCAACAGATGGGCACTGTAACGCGTACCGCCGTTGACAAGCGTGGAAATATAGCAAGCCAGTTGCATGGGGGAGGCTTGGTTGTCCGACTGACCGATGGCAGCTTGCAAGGTCAACCCGTCGGTCCAAATGGCACCGTGCGTCTGTTGGCGGTAGTCGGGACCCGCAAGCACGCCGGTTGCGCCGCCGAGCTCCAACCCCGTGGATTGCCCAAAGCCGAATTTTTTCATGTAGCTGTTGAGCGTGTCGATGCCCATGCGGTAGCCAAGCTCGTAAAAATAGCAGTTACAGGAGACCGCAATCGCCTCCATCACATCAATGTCTCCACTGTGCGTACTCGGGTAGGTCGAGCAAGAGGGCCGATAGTCCTCGTAACGCTTGTAGGTTCCCTCGCATTTGATCAGCGAGAGCGCACTGATCTCCTCCTCCATCAGCGCCGCCGCCGCAACACCGAGCTTATAAGTCGAGCCCGGGGCGTAGGTACCGTTGAGCGCGCGGTTGATGAGGGGCTTTGCCTCATTGGTAACAAGCTCGTTATAAAGCAGATTGTAGGTAGTCAGATCATAGGTCGGATAGGATGCGATTGCCAACACGTCAAATGTGTCGGGATCCATCACCACGGCGGCACCCGCGTTACAACCGCTGCCGCGCGCGGTCAAACCGCCCGAACGGTCAACCACATATTGCACATTTTCGGCAAGCCCGTCCTCGGCGGCAATCTGCAAATCCATATCGATCGTCAAGTGAACATCGCTCCCCGCCACGGGTTGGGTGAGTACGGTCACAGAGATCACATTTCCCGCCGCGTCCTCTACGATCTCCATCTTGCCGTCACTGCCGCGCAAATATTGCTCAAACGCAAGCTCACAGCCAGACTTTCCGACAATGGCGTTCATTTGATAACCTTGCTCGTTGTAATATTCCCATTCCTCGGAGTAGATCGGTCCCACCGTACCGAGGATATGCGACGCGTACCCCGGATAGTTGTACACACGCGCCACATTGACCGTAAAAGTCACCGCATCCAACGAAAGCTCCTTGACGTAGGTCATCAGTCCCAAACCGACATCCTCGGCAACGGTGTATTCCCCCGCTGACGCAAACCGCACCGCATCCATGTCATAGCGCATGCGGATCAAACGGTCGATCTTATCGTCATCATACAGGCGCTTACCGCTGTTGTCGGTGGCAAGCAAATCGTAGGTTTTCACATAGTGATCGATAATATCATCCACCATCGCGTCTTTCTCTAGTCCGATGTCACTCAGCACGCGTTGCAAACGGTAATACGGGATCGAATCCCCGTCCTTTGCCTCTTCACTCAGTGAATAGTAAGGATAAGCACCCTCAAACGGGAAATAATTTTCCTCGTACTTGTCGGCTTCGCCGCTATCTTTTAATGCTTGAAACACACGCAAGCAGGTCTCGTTTGCCGTGCGTGTGTCCAAAGCCGAAAACGCTTCATAGGTCAGCGTCAGATCATAGGTGTATCGGTTTGTTACCAACGCGTTTCCGTTGCGATCATAGATCTCGCCACGCACGGCTTGTACCGTTACCGTCCGCGTCGTGGTCCCGCTGTTGTATGCGTTCTCCCGTCCCGAAATCTGTATGTAAAACAATCTGCCCAAATAGATCACACAGATCAAACAAAATATCACAGCGATCCCCATGTACCGCCACATCAAATTTCGCCTTGTTGTCATCGGTGCCCTCCTTTCACAACTTTTTCAAGCTCCTTACATCACAAATAACAGCACAATCACACCAAGCAACAGCCAAACTGCGGGGTTAAGAAGAAAAATTTTTACAAACAGCCCGAACGTCAGCTTGACCTCACCTTTGCGCAGACGAATATGCTTCCAAACAAGCGCAATGGTCACGGGAGCCACCACAAAACAGATCATAATGAAGATCATATAAAGCAGAAACATCGCAACGGGAACAGGGTTCTCGGCAATATAGGCAAAAGGATTGGCAGAAAATGCCATCATGTCCATCCTTTTGAGCATTTCGGTGGAATACACGCCGCCGATCAGATTGACACCCATATGCAACGCGACGGTATAACGCAGCTTTCCCGTATGCAAATAAATATAACCGAATAGGATTCCGATCAATGCCGCATAAAAGAACTGGCTGAAATTGCCGTGGATAAGACCGAACAGCACACCCGAGAACAGAATTGCGACAAGGTCGCCGTAACGGCGCAAGCGGTCAATGACCAGCTTACGGTAAAAGATCTCCTCAAGGATCGGCGCGAGGATCCCGCAAAACAGGAGGTTCGCCCACAAAGGCGTGTTCATCGTCAACTCTTGGAGCTCGTTGACAATCGGTTCCCCTGTGATCAGCGAAAGGATTGCATTGACGATCAGCCCGATGATATTCCCCGCATAGGTCAGTGCAAAGCAAACCGCAAGCAAACCGCACAGAACAAGCGGGCTTAAGCGCCGTTTTTCCATCGGCGGCTCGGCTTTGCCGATGCGGTAAAAAAGGAGTGAAAGCGGCATGGCAATCACATACATCGGCAATGTGGAAAGCACGATCACATACCAATCACGGTCGGCAAGCGTGGGAACAAAGCGGGAGATCAAAGCCATGATCACCACTTGAATCAGAGACGTAAACAGGATGATAAACGAGACCGCAAACGCGATCGACGCGGGCCCGCGCCGTTCCTGCCACACATTGCAGGGGGGCTCCGACGGTTGCCAATCGGTACCGGGAAGCGATCCGCTCTTCGGTTCAAATTCGTTCATTCGATCTCTCCTTTCCAAAAAGAAAGACAGTTGATTGATTTCGACTGCCTTTCCGTTGATGTAAAATCACTTTACTTTATACCGCACGAACTCGGAGAAGTCGCCGCCGGTGCTTTGCAGCATTCGTCCCAGTCCCACGCAAACGCAGTCGCGCGGCTTGGGCTTTTGCGGAATGATGACACGAATACCCGTGCGCTCGTGGATCGCTTGATCGATCCCCGGCAACAGTGAGCCGCCGCCTACCATTACAATACCGAAATCAAAGATATCGGCGGAAAGCTCGGGGGGCGTTTCCTCCAGTGTCATTTTGACCATGGAAATAATCTCGGAAAGCGGCTCCCGCATTGCCTCACGTACCTCCTCGGTAGTCACCTCAATGGTAATGGCAAGTCCCGTGTCCAGGTCTCTGCCGCAAACCTCCATGCTGCCGCGGTCAATGCCGTCAATCGCGGTCCCGATGCGCAACTTGAGCATCTCGGCAGTGATCTCCCCGATAAGAATGTTGCGCGTAGCTTTGAGGTGATTGACAATGGCGAGATCCAATTCATCCCCCGCAGTACGCAGAGAATTGGACTGCACCACACCGCCAAGGCTGATGACCGCCGCCTCGGAAACACCGCCGCCAAGGTCGACCAGCATCGCGCCGCGCGCCTTGGAGACTTGAATGCCCGCTCCTACTGCCGCGGCAATGGGTTCATCGATCAAACCGACGTTTTTGGCACCCGCCTCAAACACCGCGTCCTCCACGGCACGGCGTTCGACCTCGGTCACCCCGTAAGGGATACAAACAAGCGCCGACGGGCGGTTAAACACCGATGTCATATCCAAACGTTCAAAAAAATCGTGTATCATGAGCGACGTGACCTCAAGGTCGGTGATTACGCCATCCTTCAGCGGACGGAGAGCCAAAATATTGCCTGGTGTTTTCCCAAGCATCCGCTTTGCCGTCTTGCCCGAGGCAATCACCTCATGCGTCACGCGGTCGATACTCACGACGGAAGGCGCGCGCAAAACAATGCCCTTGTCCTTAACAAAGATCAGTGTTGTCGAGGTTCCAAGGTCTATTCCGATCTGCTTTGCCATGCGCACGCTCCTTTCTCAGATTGCTTCGATAAATTTCTACCGCTTTAATTATAACACAAAGATGGTTATTTGGCTACCCCTTACAAAAAAATTTTCTTGAAATTTACAGAAATTTCTCACCGAAAACCTCACGGTACAGCGTATTCAGCCGATGAACGGGTAACCCGACCACATTAAAGTAGCAACCGCGGATCCCACGGATATATGCCGAGGCAAGCCCTTGAATGGCATAGGCACCGGCTTTATCATAGGGTTTTGCGAGGCGAACGTACCGATCAATCGTCTCCGCGTCCATCCGATCGAACTCGACCTCGGTCACCTCATGTGCCACACCGCGTTTTTCGTTTCCGATCAGACACAGTCCGCTGACCACCTCATGCCTCCGCCCCGAAAGCATCCGCAGCATTCTCTTTGCGTCCGCTTCATCACGCGGTTTGCCCAAGATCTCGCCGTCCACGCAAACCACCGTGTCCGAGGAAATGATGACCGTATCCGACAAGTCCCGCCTCTCACGCAAAAGCAAGTTGCGAACCGCCTCGCCCTTGCGCTCCGACAAGATCTCAACCAATTTGTGCGGATCCTTTTCCCCGCTTGTCTCATCGGTGTCCGCCGTCACGATCTCAAATGCGATGCCCAAATTCTCCAATATCTCTCGCCTCCGCGGCGATTTGGATGCCAATATATAGTTCATGTTTTTTCTTTGGGAAACCTTTTACAAAAGTTTTCCCCAAACCCCTTTCAAAGCTTTCACTGCTTTTATTTTTTCACCGCACGCAAGATCTGTTCCACCGAGTGCTCGATGTCGGAGTGTGCGCAATCCACCGTGATATCGGCATATTTCCGATAAAGCGGGAGACGCTCCTCGTAGACCGAACGAAGATCATTTTTCCCTTTGAAAACAATACCGCGGGTAGTGATATTGGTAAGACGCCCCACCAATTCCTCGTAGCCGACCTCCAAATATACAATCACGCCGTCCCGTTTCAAGTGCTGCATCGCCTTTTCGGAGTAGACCACGCTCCCTCCCGTTGCAACGACACAGTCATGCAGTTCCAGCGACGAAACGACCTCTTCCTCGATCCGCATAAACCGCTCGACGCCCTCGGTATCAATGATGTCCTGCAACAGCTTTCCGTTTTTTTGTTGGATCAAAATATCGGTATCGGTAAAATGCTTTCCAAGCGCCTTGGCAAGCAACACGCCAAGCGTGCTCTTCCCCGCCCCCGACATTCCTATCAAAACAACATTATCCCGCTTCATCTTTTATTTCCTCTTCTCAGTAAAAATATATTATATTCTAACATTATTTTATTGACAAGTCAAGTGCTTTGCTGTTTTTTCGGAAATCTTATCGCATCTTTTCCGGTGTAAATTCATCGGCAATTCACAATCTTATCAGGAACAAACATCATAAAACACCGTCGAAAGCAGAAAGGCTCTCGGCGGTGTTCCGTTTCATGTTGATCTTCATTGGCTTATATCTTCCCCGCGATCTCATCACGCAAACGGGCGAGGATGCGTTTTTCGAGACGTGAAATGTAGGATTGTGAAATGCCAAGCAGGTCGGCAACCTCCTTTTGGGTCAGCTCGTTACCTCCGCGCAAGCCGTAGCGCAGTTCGATCAGCTCACGCTCGCGCGGCTCCAATGTCGCTACCGCTTCACGAACGACCTGCCGCTCCTCTCGCATTTCGAGTTCGTAGGAAACGCCATCCTCCTCACTCCCGAGAACATCCGAAAGCAACAGCTCGTTGCCGTCCCAATCGACATTGAGCGGTTCATCGATCGAGACCTCGCACTTCTGACCGCTGTTTTTACGAATATACATCAAAATTTCGTTCTCGATACAGCGCGACGCGTAGGTGGCAAGCTTAATGCTTTTGTCGGCGCGAAACGTATTGATGGCTTTGATGAGCCCCACGGTGCCAATGGAAATCAGATCCTCGATCCCCGTCCCCGTGTTTTCAAAGCGTTTTGCAATATAGACGACCAAGCGCAAATTATGCTCGATCAGCACGGTGCGTGACGTCTCGTCCTCAATATGTGCAATATATTCCGCCTCGCTCTCCTGTGAAAGCGGCGCGGGAAGAACATCGGGACCGTTGATGTAAAAAATACCTTTTGGACCTTTTTGGGAAAGACGTGCGGCGATCCAAAGCCGCAAACGGGTAAAAAACTTCATAAAAACCTCCGTAACCGATCCAAGTGCGGATCGGGGATAAAACATATTTTCTTCAAAAAGTTTTGTCGAATTACCGTGTCCCTCCCACCCCTTAGTTCAATGCGATAACAGCATCAAAATTTTGAGCGCGGGAGCCGAGGGGAGCGGGGGCGATGAGGTAGTCGGCGGGATAGGTGTCGGAACCGACGGTGAGAGTCAGCGAGTCGGGGACAATGGCGAGAAGGAGCGAGGCACCCGTAGCGGTTTGCGCGGGAATGGGACGCGTGACCTTGGCATGTTCGTATGTAGAGAGCCAATCGGCGTGATTTCCGCTTTGACAGGCGCGGAGGAGAGCGGGCGGAAGAACATGGGAAATGCGATCGAGGTCGGCAACGATCACACTTTTCCCGCTCACGGGATCGCGCAAAAGGTTACCCGAATCGACCATGGCGGAAAGCGTAATCTCATTTCCAAACAGTTTGGCACGCACGGTCACGCTTTTTGTTTTTTGCGAAATCCCGAGAAAGGAGCCGCCGCGCACCGTTGCAACTCCCGCCACAGCGGTAAGCAACGCAAACGTCCACACCGACAGCCCGTCGCCTTGCAAGACCTCAAACGGAAGATCAAGACGGTTGAGCACCGAGTACAGCGCCGTCATCACACCGCCGATAATCATGGACACCAGCACTTGAACCGCCGCGCATTGCAATACCCGAAGCACCGATAACCGCCGTTCGGCAAAGGTGATCACACACATCAAGCATGCCGCCAACGCGTCGGCAAAAAAACCAACCACGCCCTCCGCCCCCAGCAGCAATGCCGCCGCGGCATACGCGCCTCCAAAGATCGCACCGAGGATCGCTCTCCATCGCTTGACCTTTCGATGCAGCAGCGACGCCGTGATCATCAAGCACAGCAGATCCATGCTGAAATTCACTAAAAAATAAAGATCGATATATACCGATTGTTGCATGTATATCCGTTATTTGCGGGGGAGAAGAACTTCCAAAAGGAAAAAAGCTCTCTTTCCCCCGTACCCCCTCCTTTCAAGAACCTTTCTCCAAAAGAATGATTTTCATACGATCGTGATATCTGTCTGTCACTATTATACCGCATTGTGCAGGATAAATTTGTCAAATTAGAGAACCACCCCAAAAAAATTTTTTCAGATAACCTATACTTTTTGGGAAATATATGGTATAATATAATGGAGATATTATGTATTGTTATATTTCGGAGGTCCTTATGTCACATCTATCCAACTTTCAAGCGGCGTTGGCGCAAGCCGGATTTGACGCCGCGATCATTTCCGACAAGCTCAATCAACGCTATCTGTCTGGCTTCGCCTTTGACGACGGTCTGGTATTGGTCACCAAAAAGCAGTCTTATCTCATCACCGATTTCCGCTATGTCGAGGCGGCAAAGGCACAGGCAACACCCGAGATGACGGTTCTCACTCCCACGGGCGGTCAGTTGCTTGCGGTTGCGGGATTGCTCTCCGACAATGTCTGCAAAACCGTTGCCGTGGAAGAACAGGCGCTCTCCTATGCCGACTTTACACGCTACACCGAGATCCTTTGCGATAATTTCGTCAAGCCCGGCGCCTCGGGACTGTTGACCGAGCTACGCCTGTACAAGGACACGTTGGAGCTTCAGACCATTGCCCGCGCACAGGAAATTACCGACGCGGCATTTGACCATATCGTCAAGTGGATCCAACCCAATATGACCGAGATCGAGGTGGCGTTAGAGCTGGAATTTTTTATGCGCCGCAACGGCGCCGACGCGCTGGCGTTTGAAACCATTGCAGTATCGGGAAGCAACTCATCTCGTCCGCACGGGGTTCCCCGCCGTCAAAAGCTGGAAAAGGGCTTTCTGACTATGGACTTTGGTGCCGCTGTGGACGGTTACTGCTCCGACATGACGCGCACGGTGGTGCTCGGCAAAGCCGACGCAGAGATGAAAAAGCTTTACAACACCGTACTCACCGCACAACGCGCCGCACTGAATGCCGCCGCCGAGGGAGTGGGGCTACGCGCGCTTGACACGATTGCCCGTGACATCATCGACAATGCCGGATACAAGGGATGCTTCGGGCATTCGCTCGGTCACGGAGTAGGCATGTTCATTCATGAAAATCCCCGTCTTTCGCAAGGTGCGCCCTCCGACGGTGTGCTCCGTCGCGGTCATGTGGTCACGTTTGAGCCCGGCATCTACCTCGAAGGCAAATACGGATGCCGCATTGAGGACATGGCTTGTATCCGTCCCGACGGAAGCTTTTATGATTTTACAAACAGCCCCAAAGAAATGATCGAGCTGTTTTAAAAAAGGAGATAACCATGAACAATTTTTTTGCAATGACGTCGACCGACAACACCATCCAGGTCCTTTGGGATCTGCGCTATTGGGTGATCGACACCTTTTCGTTGACGAATACCGCCGCCTCGATCGCCGTGATCGGAGCCGCTCTGCTTTCTATCATCCTGCCCTATCTCATCGGCAGTATCAATCCCGCCATTTTGATCTCCACTTTAATTTATCACGATGATATCCGCACCCATGGAAGCGGCAATGCGGGAACCACCAACATGCTCCGCACCTTTGGTCCGAAAGCCGCCGTCGCCACACTGCTCCTCGACTTTGGAAAGGCTGCCATTGCAACGCTCCTTGGCAGACTGCTCTTTGGTCTTTGGGGACAGGCGCTGGCAGGCTTCTTCGTAGGCTTTGGACATATGTTCCCCCTTTACTACCGCTTCCGCGGCGGCAAAGGAGTCGCATGCTTCGGCATCGTAGCGTTGGTGATCAATCCGCTGGCATTCTTGATCATTGTCGGTACATTTCTCATTGTGCTGATCGGCACGCGTTTCGTCTCCCTCGCCTCGGTCATGGCGGCAATCATTTACCCCATGGCATTCCATTGGGCGGCGATCTTTACCAAGACCTCCGAGGTCAACGGTCCCAATATGCTGATGGCATTTCTTGCCGCTTGCTTTGTGGTGTTCATGCACCGCGAAAACCTCAAACGCATTTGGAACAACGAAGAATCCAAGATTGATTTTTCCAAATTTAAGAAAAAGAAAAAGAAAAAGAAAAGCGACGGAAAAGAACCGCCCGCGGGTGACGCGAAATGAAAGAAAACCAAATGTCTCCCGCCGACCGCATGGGGGAGCTGATCTCGCTTGCCGCCACACGAGGAACACTGAAAAAAGCGGTGTTTTCCAAGCCCGATGACGAGGAGGTCCAACGCACGGTCATTACGCTCCGACGTATCGGCGGTAAAGTGATGGCACAAGCCGAAACACTCCGAACCGATAACAAAGCACTTCACGAAAATATTGCCGTAACCGATATTGCGCGTTTGACCGCACTGTCCGAGAACTTTGGGCAGGTCAACCTCATCACCACCGTGGGGAGCTGTGAGCTGCGACGCTCCAGGTCCGGCAACCGCACCTTACTCGGCGGTGAAAATCTGCGCCGTGCCATGCAAACCCAAGATACCCCTGCGGCTCCCATCGTCTCAAACAACCGTCAAAAGCAGTATATCCTCAACGGTCAAGAGCCTTTTTTGCGTCTGTTGGGTGTCAGTGACGAAAACGGGCGCATCTATGATAAAAAGCAATCCAAATTCCGTCAGATCAACCGTTTTCTCGAGCTGACGCGTGACTGTCTCTCGCATCTTCCCGCAGACGGCGAACTGCGTATCTGCGATCTCTGCTGCGGAAAAAGCTATCTCTCCTTCGCCGCGTACCACTATTTTGCAAATGTACTTGGACGCAAGGTTCGCATGACGGGTGTCGATCTCAAGCCCGATGTCATCAAATACTGCAACAGCGTGGCACAAAAGCTGCATTTTGACGGCCTCGAATTTCTCTGTGGCGATGTTTCCAAATATCATGCAGGAGAAAAGGTCCACCTTGTCATTTCTCTGCATGCCTGTGACACTGCGACCGATCTTGTGCTTGCCAAAGCCGTGGAATGGAATGCCGATGTCATCCTCTCCACACCTTGTTGCCATCATGAGCTCAATCACACGCTCAACTGTCCCGCGCTCGCCTTCATCGCGGAACACTCCATGCTCCGACAAAAGCTGTGCGATGCCGCCACCGACGCGCTCCGCCTTAAGCTACTGGAATCCAAAGGCTATTCGGTCTCGGCGCTCGAGCTCATCGACCCCGAGGAAACTCCGAAAAACATCATGCTTCGTGCCCTCCGTATGCCCAATTTCAACCCCGCCTCCCCCTCCGCCGCCCGCTTGCGCGCCGAATATGAAGAGGCAAGAAAATTTTTATTGGGATAAAGAAAGGAACCTTTCATGTTCAAAAAATTATTTTCAAAGAAATCAAAAAATCCGAACAGCAAGCAATACCGTTGGGAGATGGCACGGCAGATGAGCAACCATCACATCCGATATGTGACCGAGAAGATCAACGATGTTGACGAGGTCATCGGTCGGAACGGGGGCTTAAACATCCGTGACGACGAGCTTTTGGTATTTGCGTCATCGGACGTGATCTTTCGATGCAAGATCGAGCAGATGCAAGCGTGGGAATTGCTCTCAAAAGATGGGGTAGTCATTACGGCACCCGACCTTGAGCACGAGGGCAAGGAGCGCACAATTATCGTATACTACGTTTATTATCGCTGAGAGGTAGCATGATGCCGTTTTTGATTTTGGGAATTGCCTTGATATTACTTGCCGTTGTATTTTACGCCATTTTGCGTTGGTGCTACGGCAAGGCGTTTTATTTCTCCGATGAAAAGAAAAAGACCGACACACGCACATCGGTCGATCAAGTCAAGGATGCGTTTGCTCACGAACCTATGATGCAGCTTGCTCTGGAACTGGAACAGCTCCCAAGCGAAGCGGTCACCATTCGCTCCCGCGACGGCTTGAAGCTTTGCGGGCGTTACTATCATATTTCGGACAGCAACCGTCTTGAAATTCTGTTCCACGGTTGGCGAAGCAACGCTTTGCGCGATGCTTGCGGCGGTGCAAAGATCGCACGCGATGTAGGCTACAATCTGCTCATCGTTGACCAACGCTCACACGGAAAGAGCGATGGTAACACTATCACGTTCGGCATCAAGGAAAGATATGACTGCCTTGACTGGGTAAATTATGCCGTCGAGCGCTTTGGCCCCGATATTCGCATCCTGCTCGGCGGAGTTTCGATGGGGGCTGCGACCGTCCTCATGGCATCGGCTCTCAAGCTTCCCTCCAATGTCAAGGGAATCACCGCCGACTGCGGGTATTCCTCGCCCGAGGCGATCATCCGCAAGGTCTGCCGTGATATGGGAATTTCCGACCGTCTCGGCTATCCCTTTGTGCGTATGAGTGCGCGTTTGCTCGGGCGCTTTTCTCTCAAAGACGGCGGCGCGGTGGAAGCCGTAAAGCACGCCAAAATCCCAATCATGATCATGCACGGCGAGGAGGATGACTTTGTTCCCTTCTCGATGGCGGGCGAAATCTACGACGCCATCGCCTCCGAGAAAAAATTTCTCGCAATTCCAAAAGCGGGGCACGGGCTTGCCTATTTCTACGACACCGAAACCTACACCCGCGAGGTCGCCGCGTTTAAAGAAAGCTGTTTCAACAGGTGATTTTTTCACAACTCTTTTGTAGGGTTCAAGGTCTTTCATCCATTGGGGAATTACTGCCCTAAAAAACTTTGGAAACTTATTCTCTGTATTTTATAAATAAACGATAAGGAGGAAACCCGATGTTATCCGCGTCATACAGCGCAGGGCTCTGCGGCATCGACGGCTTTCCCGTCACGGTGGAATGTAATCAAAGAAACAATCTGGGCGGCTTTGAGCTGGTGGGATTGCCCGACATGGCGGTCAAAGAAGCCAAAGAACGCGTCAAAACCGCCTGTCAAAACAGCGGCTATCCTTTCCCCTATTCGCGCATCACGGTGAACCTCGCGCCCGCCGACCGAAAAAAGGAGGGCTCGGCGTTTGACGCGGCGATCCTCACCGCCATTTTTCACAGCTCCGGTATTATTCGCCGCGATGTCTCGTTGGAAAAGCGTTGCATCGTAGGGGAGCTCTCGCTGTCGGGAGAATTGCGCGGTATCCGCGGGATCCTTTGTATGTGCGTAGCGGCAAAGGAAAACGGCTTTACCGAGTTCTTTGCCCCCGTGGAAAACGCTGTCGAAGCCGCCGCAGTAGAGGGGATCACGGTCTATGCCGTTCCCAATATGAGGGCTTTGGTCATGCACCTCAACGGAGAGCAAGCACTCTCCCCCGTGCTTTGCGACCGCACGGCGTTTGCTGAGGCAACCAACCGCTACCCCGCCGATTTTATCGATGTGCGGGGGCAAGCAATGGCAAAGCGAGCCATGGAGATCGCCGCGGCGGGTGGACACAACATTTTGCTGATCGGCCCTCCCGGAACCGGCAAATCCATGCTTGCCAAGCGTCTGCCCTCGATCCTCCCGCCCTTGACCTTTGCCGAGGCGATCGAAACTACCAAAGTCCATTCGGTGGCAGGGACACTGCCCGAGGGTGTCTCGCTTCTTTCTGTCCGTCCTTTCCGTTCGCCGCACCACACCATGAGCCCTGTCAGTCTTGTGGGCGGCGGTATCAATCCGCAACCGGGAGAAGTCTCGCTTGCCGACAACGGGGTACTCTTTCTTGACGAGCTCCCCGAGTTTCCCAAGCAAGTGACCGACGCCCTCCGTCAACCCTTGGAGGACCGCAAAGTAACCATCACACGTGCCAACGGACGTGTGACCTTTCCCTGTTCGTTTATGCTGGTGGGAGCAATGAACCCCTGCCGTTGCGGTTATTTCGGGCATCCCACACGCAAATGCACCTGCCGTCCCGAGGATGTCAAGCGCTACATCTCACGCATCAGCGGACCGATGCTGGACCGCATGGATATTCAAATTGAGCTCCCCTCGCTTTCCTATGAGGAGATCTCCGCTCCCGATACTTCCTCCCAAAAAAGCGAGGTGATTCGCGCCCGTGTAACAGCCGCGCGTGAATTTGCCCGCCGCCGTATGCAAGGAAGTGAAAAAACCGTTTTTTGCAATGCCCAACTCGACGCCGCGGGTATTCATGAATTTTGTACCCTCGACACCGACGCCACCGCGCTCCTCCGTGCCGCTTATGACCGCATGGGGCTCAGTGCCCGCGGCTACGATCGTGTCCTTCGCGTTGCTCGCACCATCGCCGACCTTGCCTCCTCCGACCTCATCAAAGCCCCACACGTCGCCGAGGCAATACAGTTGCGGAGCTTGGATAGAAAATACTGGGGGTAAGGATAATATTTTCGAGAAAAATTTTTCATATAAGCTTTTTTAAACGTAAAAAATTGTCACTTTTCAACAAAAAGATATATTGTGGAGCATTTTGGGTGGTGGTAACCGCTTTCTCCCATGGAGAAAGTGTAATGGTTTGCGGGAGCTATTGAAAGGGTAAAGCGCAAAAAAATTTCATTTATAATAATGCGTGAAAGGTTTTGAGGGGTGTGGGGGACGAAACGGCTTTGCCGCTTACAACGTGGCTTGCCACGTTTACTTTTCTCAAAAGTCCCCCGCGAAAGAAAAGCATTTTACATTGACTTTCCTACCTTTATACAGTTGCGATACTGAGTTTGCACAAAATTGTCGGTTTTTCCGTGCCGAAACGCTAAAGCATAGGCATGAAAAAAAACAGCATGAAAACATGATAAACACGGAGGTCTCTATGCTGATCACCCCATTTGGTAAAATACGTATCATTGCAGACGGAATAGAAATCGACTATCATGCACAAATCTATCAATACCCAAAGCCGCCTGTCGTAACCAATCCCATCGAGGGGTGTTTTCGCATTACGGTACCCGTTCACGGAGCGCAAACGGTTCAATGTGAGTTGATCTCCGATAAAACCGCCTCTGTAGAGTCGGGAGAAAATTACTTCTGTGTGGAATATCGTCAAGAGAAAACACAACTGATCATCGGTGCAATTGACGGGAGTATCGATTTTTCAACGCAAGAAACTCCGAGAGGAATCAAATATCAATTCCACAAGCCCGTGGAAACGGTTGTATTTGGTGTTGCGTGGACCACGGACTATCGAGGAACGGACGATTGCCGTGTATGGTATGCGGCCGATCCCTCCATGGATGAACCGAAAAAGGAATGTTCCGACCTATGATAATCAAAAAATACATTGGCATTTACATAAAATATTTAATGAAAACCGCATTTTCGATATCTATGATCGGGTTTGTTCCGCTCATGATCATTTATTTGATCTTTTTATCAAACGGAACCATAGGCATAGAGGGGCTTTGGCTTCCGCTGATGTTTCCCGTTGGCGCTTGTGTGGTTGTTCTTTTTTGTTTGCTTTATCTTTACGGTTTTCAAAACATGATACGCGAACAGGAAAAAACCTTTGAGATCAGATTCAACGATGAAAATAATATCAAGCTCGCTCTCAATATTTATACCTCCGACCATTGGCTGATATTTGCCGGAAAATATGCGTTTTCTCGCCGATATATCAAAACCATCACATCTTTTCGTACCCAACGCAGAGTCAGACCCGGTTACAGTTACTACATCGTTGTTCATACGATTGACGGGGACAAATATACCATATTTGTTCCTGCCTCCCGCTTACCCGATAAAATAAAAGCGTGGTATCAACAAAAACAAACAGATACCGCCGCATTATCCAAACAATCAAATTTACACTGACGAATAATCAGTGTTTTTTGGAAAGGATCACTTCCCATGACCGAACTACTCTCCCGCATTTTTGTCAAACACCACCGCGATACTGCCAACCCGCGCGTGCGGCGCGCTTACGGTACCATGGTCAGCATCACGGGCATGATCTTAAATCTCTTGCTCTTTATTGCCAAGTTTTTGGTAGGTACGCTGTTTGGTTCGGTGTCCATCACCGCCGACGCGATCAATAATCTCTCGGATGCGGGCTCACAGATCATTTCGCTGATCTCCTTTCGCATCTCTGCCAAGCCCGCCGACCGCAAGCACCCGTTCGGACACGCGCGTATTGAATATGTCGCCTCGATGATCGTCTCGTTTTTGGTTCTTTTAATCGGTGTGGAATTACTCAAAGAGTCGATCGGCAAGATCCTTTCCCCCGCTCCCCCCGAGCGCAGTTGGGTAGCAGCTGCCGTGTTGGGTACCTCCATCGCCGTTAAGCTGTGGCTGGGTGTGTTCAACAAAACGATCGGCAAACGCATCGACTCCGCGGTCATCCGCGCTACGGCTGCGGATTGCCTCTCCGATGCGCTTTCCACCTCCGCCGTGCTGATTTCCACATTGATCCTGCTCCTGTTCCCCTCACTCCATGTCAATCTCGATGCCTATATGGGCGTGATCGTCGCGGTTTTGATCCTTGTGGCAGGCATTAAGATCCTCAACGAAGCAAAAAATTCGATCCTTGGCGAAGCTCCCTCCGAGGAGATCGTCAAGCAGATCACCGAGGCTGTCCAATCGGCACCCGAGGCACTTGGCATCCACGATTTGGTCGTGCACAATTACGGTCCCGGACACGTGATTGCCGCACTGCATGTGGAGGTGGACGGCAAAGCCGATATTTTTCACTCTCATGACATTGTTGACAACATTGAGCGTCGGCTCCGCACCGAATACGGAATTGAAGCAACCATTCACATGGATCCCATTGTAACCGATGACGAACAGGTAAACACACTGCGTGAGTGCGTAACAAACGCTGTGCGCGAGACCGATGATCGTTTACGCATCCACGATTTTCGCTTTGTCCCGGGTACCACACATTCCAACTTGATCTTTGATATCGTCGCCCCCTTTGAGATCACGCTTTCCGACGAAGCGCTCCGTGAAACCATCTCTGAAAAGATCACCCGACTCGATCCCTCCTACTTCACCGTAATCACGGTTGACCGCGAGTGAACTCTATGGGAACAACATTTACTTTTTTAAAAGTATGAGATTGGGATCAAATGTAACCTTGTGGACCATTTTGGGTGGTGGGATCAAAATGGTCGCGAGAGCTATTGCTTGGAATAACGTAGCAACATTCCCATACCGTCAGAAAGCCAACGAACGAGGCACTACCATTCCCCCGAAAACAACATATAAAATGCGTTAAAAGTTTTGAAAGGGTGTGGGGAAACTTTTGAAAAAGTTTCCCCACGAAAAAGTTTCTATCAAAAGTCCCCCACGAAAAAACACTTTAAATGTAAATGCTTGCCGTGGAGTCAAATCAAATTTCTATTGACAATCTTACAAAAAAGTTGTATAATAACATCAATATCATGAAGCACAAAAACAGAAAGGAAACAATCATGAAAAACCCGATTATAAAAATTACCGTCCGCGACTTTGGCGAAATGACCGCCGAGCTGTATCCCGATAAAGCCCCCAACACCGTAGCAAACTTCCTGTCTTTGATTGAAAAAGACTTTTTCAGCGGCATGATCTTCCACCGCGTCATCAAGGGCTTTATGATCCAAGGCGGCGGATTTAACGAAAGCTTTGAGCAACAGCCCGCCGATGAGATCAAAGGTGAGTTCCTCGCCAACGGGTTTATGCAAAACGATCTTCGTCACACACGCGGTGTGCTTTCAATGGCGCGCACACAGGATCCCAACTCCGCATCCTCGCAGTTCTTTGTCATGCACAAGGACGCGCCGCACCTCGATGCACAGTACGCTGGCTTTGGCAAGCTGACCGATGGCTTTGATGTTCTCGATGCCATCGCAAACGTCAAGACCGGACGCATGGGCTGGTACGACGATGTCCCCAAGACCCCTGTTGTCATCGATAAAATCGAAATCATCGATAAATAAGAGCAATCGTCAAGCGATTTTTCGTTTCGCTTCCATCATTTTGTTTGAAATACCTCTAAAAAGGAGTAACTCATGAACATCAAACTTTTAAAACTGCTGAGCAAAGACTCTCGTACAAGCACCGCAGACCTCGCCACCATGCTTGGAATTTCCGAGGAGGAGGTGCGCGCCGAGATCGCCGAAATGGAGCACGAGGGCATCATTCGCGGCTATAAAGCTGTGATCGACTGGGATCGCCTTGACAGTGCCTATGTTTCCGCCATCATCGAGCTCAAGGTCACACCCAAGGCGGGGCTGGGCTTTGAGGACGTTGCCGCAAAGGTCATGAAATACCCCGAGGTCGAGTCGGTCTATTTGATGTCGGGTGTTTACGACCTCAACGTGGTGGTCAAGGGAAAGACTTTCCAAGAGGTGGCAAAATTCGTGGCAAAGGAGCTCTCCACCATCGAGTCGGTCAATTCCACTGCCACGCATTTCGTTCTGCGCCGTTACAAGGAGCTTGACGTGGAGCTTTTGGGTACGGGCAAGGATGAGAGAGGAAGTTACCTGCTCTGATGGATTACTCAAAAATTCTCTCCCCCACGGTGCAAAGCATCAAGCCGTCGGGCATCCGTAAATATTTTGATATCGCCGACTCGATGGAGGGCGTGATCTCGCTTGGCGTGGGCGAACCCGACTTCCCCACCCCGTGGGAGATCCGCAAGGCGGGTATCCTCTCTTTGGAAAGCGGCAAAACGCGTTACACCTCTAACTGGGGTATGGAGCAACTTCGCGCCGAGATCTGCCGTTACATGAACCGTAAATACAGTCTTTCCTATGAACCGAAAACCGACGTGCTGGTCACCGTAGGCGGCTCCGAGGCGATCGATGCCTGTATCCGCGCCATCACCTCCCCGGGGGACGAGATCATCATTCCTCAACCCAGCTATGTTTGCTACCAGCCCATCGTCGCGCTTGCGGGCGGTACTCCCGTGATCATCGAGACGACTGCCGAGCACGATTTTAAGCTGACACCGGAGGCGCTTCGTTCCGCCATTACTCCAAAAACCAAGGCTCTGATCATGCCCTATCCGTGCAATCCCACGGGCGGTATTATGAACCGCCAAGACCTTGAAGCCGTTGCCGAGGTTTTACGCGGAACCGATATTTTTGTGATTTCGGATGAGATTTACTCCGAGCTGACCTTTGGTGGAAACAGTCATGTTTCGATCGCCTCCATCGACGGAATGCACGAACGTACCGTGGTGGTCAACGGCTTTTCCAAAACCTTTTCCATGACCGGCTGGCGTCTCGGCTTTGCCTGCGGCCCCGCACCCATCATGAAACAGATCACAAAAATCCACCAGTTTGCCATCATGTGCGCCCCCACGACCTCGCAGTACGCCGCGATCGAAGCGCTCAAGAACGGTGATGAAGCAGTAAAGACAATGCGTGAGGAATACGACATGCGGCGCCGTTTGATTGTGAACGGGTTTAACAAGATCGGACTTACTTGCCGAGAGCCGTTGGGCGCGTTTTACGCGTTCCCGTGTATTCGCTCCACGGGGCTTTCGTCGGATGAATTTTGCGAACGCTTGCTCTATGCCGAAAAGGTCGCTGTTGTCCCGGGGACGGCGTTTGGACAGGGTGGTGAGGGCTTTGTCCGCGCGTCTTATTGCTATTCCACACAACATATCAAAGAAGCGCTTTCGCGCATCGACCGTTTTTTAAAATCTCTGCAAAAGTAAAACTAACAAAAAGCTGTTTTAAACTCCGTAAAGAGAATAAAACAGCTTTTTTTCATAGAAAAAACACAGTTACTTCTTCAAAGCAATCGCTTTCTTTGCGTTTGCGGCAATATTTGCAGGAGTCAATCCGTAAGCCTCGAGAAGCGCGGGAACATTGCCCGAGTGTCCGTAGGTGTCGTTCATACCCACGCGTACCACAGGTGCGGGCGCGGTATCACAAACGACCTCTGCCACAGCGGCACCCAAACCTCCGATAATGTTATGCTCCTCTGCGGTAACGATGGCACCGGTATCGGCAACCGCCTTGGCAATGATATCACGGTCGATGGGCTTGATGGTGTGAATGTTGACAACGCGCGCGCTGATCCCCTCGGCGGCAAGCAACTCACGTGCCTCCAACGCCATAGAGACCATCAATCCCGTCGCAATGATGGTAACATCGGTTCCGTCAGCCAATTGAACACCCTTACCAAGCTCAAACTTGTAGTCGGGACGGTCATTGATGGTGGGAACGGCAAATCTGCCAAAACGGAGATAGAACGGACCGCTCATGTTCATGGCGGCTTCGACAGCGGCCTTTGCTTCAACGTCATCGCTGGGGTTGACAATGGTCATACCGGGAATGGTGCGCATCAAAGCAATGTCCTCATTGCACTGGTGCGTTGCGCCGTCCTCACCCACGGTGATACCCGCGTGCGTTGCACCGATCTTTACATTGAGATGGGGGTAACCGATCGAGTTACGAACCTGCTCAAAGGCTCTTCCTGCGGCAAACATTGCAAAAGAGGATGCAAAAACGGTCTTGCCCGTGGTTGCAATACCTGCGGCAACGCTCATCATATTCCCCTCGGCAATGCCGCAATCAAAGAAGCGGGCGGGGTAAGCCTTTTTGAACTTTACCGTCTTGGTTGCTTCCGCCAGGTCGGCGTCCAGAACCACAAAATCATATTTTTCGGCAAGCTCTACCAAAGCATTACCGTAGCTTTCACGTGTTGCGATCTTATCTGCCATCATCATTTCCCCCTTACGCATTCAATTCGGCAACCGCGGCGGCATACTGCTCATCATTCGGAGCCGAGCCGTGCCAGTTGACCTTGTTTTCCATAAACGAAACGCCCTTGCCCTTCACGGTCCTTGCAATGATCGCGGTGGGCTTGCCCTTCACAGTCTTTGCCTCGTTGAAAGCCGCCTCGATGGCATGAAAATCATGACCGTCGATCGAGATCACACGGAATCCGAACGCCTCCAGCTTCTTATCATGGGGCGTGGGGTTCATGACCTCTGCAACGGGACCGTCAATCTGCAATCCGTTCCAGTCGATAATGACGCAAAGGTTGTCCAGCTTGTAGTGTGCTGCGAACATGCACGCCTCCCAAACCTGACCCTCCTCGCTCTCGCCGTCACCGACCGCCGTGTAAACACGGTAATCCTTGCCGTCGATCTTTGCTGCAAGCGCCATACCGACTGCCGAGCTGATACCCAGACCCAGCGAGCCCGCCGACATATCCACGCCGGGCGTCAGAGTCATATCGGGGTGTCCCTGCAAACGCGAACCGAGCTTACGCAATGTGGTCAGCTCCTCCACGGGGAAAAAGCCGCGGTTTGCCAACGTCGAGTAAAGCGCGGGTGCGCAGTGTCCCTTGGAAAGCACGAAACGGTCACGGTCTGCCTTTTGCGGATCCTTGGGATCGATGCTCATTTCTTCAAAATAGAGGTAAGTCAACACGTCGGTGATCGAAAGCGATCCACCCGGATGTCCCGATTTTGCGGCGTGCGTTGCTTCGATGATGCCGAGACGGATCTTACGAGCCGCTTCGCACAAAGCCTCCAGTTTTGCCTGTTCCATATCAGTCCTCCTGAAAAGATAAGAATTTTTCACTTTTCTATTATACCGCATTTTTCCTCTGTTGTCAAGAGATTTACTCACGGTTTTATTTGGTTCTAAGCTCGAATATTTGCAAAAACAGGAAAAAAAACGGGATATTCATGTAAAAATAAAAAAATATTTACAATACAATATCAAAAAGCTATTGACTTTCCGCACATTTTCATGTATAATTTAATATGTGTAATCTTTGTTTATATTTTAGCTTGGAGGAACTATTTATGAAAAAGCTGCTTGCACTCATTCTCGCTATGCTCATGGTCGTCGCGTTTGCCGCGTGCTCAAACGAGGACGATACCAAAGAGGATCTGAAGGACTATCTCCAAAACGAAGAAGTGGTCGATAAGATCACCAACAACGACGGCGAGACCTTCTATTTTGATATCATTGACAGCGAATCTGTTACCATCACCGGTTACAACAGCGGCGACAAGGCACATCCCCTCAATATTCCCGCAACGCTTGACGGCAAAGAGGTGGTTGGCATCAGCGATCAAGCATTCTACTACTGCTCCAAAATCAACGCCATCAACATTCCCGCAACCGTCACCTCGATCGGTGCGTATGCCTTTGCGGGTTGTGAAATGGTAACCGAGATCAATATTCCCGCTACCGTAACCTCGATCGGTGAAGGCGCTTTCTACAATTGCTCCGCCGCTACATCCTTGAGCGTCGGTGCCGGCATTGATGCCATTGAAAAATATACTTTTATGGGCTGTACCTCTTTGACAACCGTTACCGTTCCCGCAAACATCAAAACAGTTGCGCAGGGTGCGTTCTATGGTTGTACCGCATTGACATCCGTGACGATTGCCGAGGGCGTTGAGATCGTAGGCGCACAGGCATTCCAGGATTGCACTGCGCTTGAAACGCTGACATTGCCCGCCTCTGTTGTGTCCATTGGGGATCATGCGTTTGACGGCAGTGATAATCTCTATCTTGACGGTGTAACGGTTCCTACCGATACCGCATCTGCGGCTTACAAGCACATTCACGAAGTAATGAAGCTGGAAAACAAGCCGGTTGATCAAGCGCCCGCGGCTTAACAGCTTCTGACGACACAATCAACAACAGCCCCGTGCCGACTGCTGCACGGGGCTTTGTAAATTTTTTGTTTTGCTTGCATTTTACAATTTCATGCGGTAAATGATTTTTATAAATACGTATCTTCGGGATCGGAAAGGCAATAGCTATGGCACCCTATCAAAATTACACTACCGAACGGTTTGAAAATTTAAAACAAATCTACCGTGCAAGCGCCAAGCGGTTTGGTGAAAAGACTCTCTTTATGCAAAAGCGCGGAAAGACATACCGAAATATCAGCTTTCGCCAATACAGCGCAGATGTTGACGCATTGGGCACCGAGCTTTATGCTCGCGGTTTTTCGGGTAAGAAGATCATTATCATGGGAGAAAACGGCTACGAGTGGGTGACGGCTTACATGGCGGTCATTTGCGGTGTCGGTACAGCGGTTCCCGTCGACAAAGAAATCTCTGCCGAGGAGCTTGCCAACCTTATTAAACTGTCGGATGCGGAGGCAATGCTCTGTTCTGCATCGCTGAAAGAAAAGCTGACGCGGATCGGCAACTCGATGGAAACGGTTTTCTTTGAGGACTTTCCTAAGCTGATCGAAGCGGGCAATGTTCGCATTCAAGCCTGCGACCGCACCTTTCTTGACGCCGAGATCGATGTCGACGCTATGAGTGCGCTGATCTTTACCTCCGGTACCACCGATGCGGCAAAAGGCGTCATGCTTTCCCACCGCAATCTTTGCTTCAATCTCTCCGAAATGTGCCGCATGGTCTATATCGATGAAAGCGACATTTTTCTTTCGGTCCTTCCTTTGCACCACGTTTACCAGTGCACCTGCGGTTTTCTTTGTCCGCTCTACCGCGGCAGTACCGTGGCATTTGGCGACGGCTTGCGCTATATTACACGCAATATGCAGGAAGTACACCCCACCGTTATGCTATGCGTCCCGTTGCTCATTGAGACAATGTATCACAAGATCGAAGCAAATATCCAACGTCAAGGCATGGAAAAAAAGATCCAAAACGCGGTCAATCTCACAAATGCACTTCTCAATCCGCGAATGCGCGCCATGGCAAAGCAACATCTTTTTGCCGATATCCACAAGAGCTTTGGCGGCAAGCTCCGTCTGCTCATTTCGGGGGGTGCATCTGCAAATCCCGCGGTCCTCAAAGGATTTCGCGACCTCGGTATCTCGGCGATCCAAGGCTATGGACTTACCGAATGCTCTCCCATCGCCGCACTCAACCGCGACACCTTTTATAACGACGGCTCCGCGGGTATGGCTACCCCAGATACGCTGCTTGATATTTACGATATGAAGGACGACGGCACAGGGGAAATCCGTTTTAAGGGCGACAACATCATGCTCGGTTACTACAAAATGCCCGCATTGACCGCCGAGGTTATTCGCGACGGCTGGTTCTACACGGGCGACCTCGGATACTTGGACGAAAACGGATTTTTGTTTATTACGGGGCGAAAGAAAAACGTGATTATCACCGCCGGCGGGAAAAATATTTTTCCCGAAGAGCTTGAAACCTATCTTAACAGAACACGGTTTATCAAAGAATCGGTGGTCGTCGGCTATGTCAATCCAAAAAAGAAAGACTATGACATTGTCGCCATCATTCACCCCGATTACGCAAAGCTCGAACAAACATTTGGTCCCAGCTTCACCGAGGAACGCCTCGACCTCGAGCTCCGCAAAGCCGTTTCCGAGGTCAACGGCATCGTCCTGCCCTACAAACGCATGAAAACCTTTCTCATCTCCAAAAAAGAGTTTCCTAAAAATACCTCTCACAAAATCAAACGCCTCGGCATCGCCGACGCCTTTGCAGAGGAGTATTATAAGAAGTAATTAAATTTTTATTTGCGCGGGAGGAGGAAAGTTTCTTTCTTAAAAAAGCTTTCCTCCTCCCACGCACCCCCTCTTCCTTTCATGAACCTTTATCGCCTTTGGCTTTCGTCTTTAAAATATAAAAAACACCGCCCGATCAGCAGTGTCTTCCAAATCAATAAAAGTTTTGATAGCGTGCAGAGGGAATGTTGTTCCCCCTGCATTTTTCTTATGTTTCCTCAAAATAAGCCAATCGAAAGAGCTCGTCAATGCGGTCGGTTTGGTTTGTAAGGTGAAGAAAACCGAACAACGTCTCCATGCCTGTAGCGGCGCGATACTCGCTGACGGTTGCACGTTTTGGAACATTGGTATGTCCAATGTTTCTGCCACGTCGGAAGTAGGCTTCTTCTTCCTCGGTCAGGTGTGGAAGTAACCGCTTCATTGCCTCGGCTTGTGCGGATGCACGGACATAGTCGAGCGCGGCGGCGTTCAGATGTGCGGAGGTCGAAAGTCCGCTTTCAACAAGATGGCGGCGCACGCAAAGCTCAAGGACACAGTCCCCAAGATAAGCAAGCGCCGGCACGGAAATATGGCGGATATCTGTCATGCCTGCAACTCGCTTTCCACCGCGGTATTTTCTTCCTTGGCTTTGGCGGCTTTCTTTTCCTCTTTCTTCTCTTCCTTGCGGCGCTTGGTTTCGTCTTTCTTTTCCTGCTCCACGCGTTCTTTTTCGGCGTTCAAGTCGGGATAACGTGCTTCCAGCAGCGCCTGCACCACATTTTTGATATACGCCGATATCGACGCCAACCCTAAGATCATTGTAAAGAAACCGGCATCATCGGCAATGTCCAGCTCATTTTTTTTGATGAACTCTTGGAGCATCTCCCATACCTCGCCACGCTCGTTCTCTTTGATGGAAAGGAACCTCTCATAGGTATCCTCCAGCATTTTGCCGTCATACGAGGGAAGTGCGTAAATATTTTGCAAGATCCGTTTGATCTCACCGATGGAAAGCGTATTTTTGAGCGAATAGACCAACAGCATTTGCAAAATTTGATCCTTGGAATATTTTTTTCCTTTGATGGGAGAGATCAGACCGTCCTTGGAATAGTTGTTGATCATGGTCTTGGTCAAAACACGGTCATGAAAGCGCTCGGCCCCTTCCTTCAGCTTGTCCGAGGTCAAACTGGTAATCTGATCCACGTAGAGATCAATGGCGGGGATCTGTGCCGCGTGCAGATCGGCGTCGCGGACCGCTTCTTTTACCAATGCTTCGATTTGCCGAATGTCCATATCATTCCCCTTTCTCGGGCATCATTGCATCCCGCGGTATCCACTCCCGCTTGATGTCATTTTTCATACTACTATTATAACGGATTTTTTCCAAAAAATCAATACTTTTATATAAATAATCAAGATTCCTTTTTGGGAATTTTTGTATACTTGGTATTTTTGTATACAAAAATTGCATAATTTTATAAAAATTATTGCAAAAAAATAGGGAGAAGTGTGGAAAATGAAAAAAAACAACTTTTATTTTAAAAAAACGCTTGACATATTCCTGCAAAAAGAATATAATAATGATATCTTTCACTTTAGTTAATGAAAGTAGATCAAAATTTTATCCGGAGGAATTAATTATGAACAGAGTTTACAACTTTTCGGCAGGACCGTCCATGCTTCCGCTTCCCGTTCTTGAAAGAGCCGCATCCGAGATGGTCTCATACGGAGAATCGGGGATGTCAGTCATGGAGATGTCTCACCGATCTCCGGACTATGAAGCAATCATCAACGACGCCGAGGCAATGCTCCGCAAGCTGATGAATATTCCCGATAACTACAAGGTGCTTTTCTTGCAAGGCGGTGCGTCCACGCAGTTCGCCGCTGTCCCGCTCAACCTCATCAAGAGAACCGGCAAGGCTGATTACGTTGTTTCGGGTCAGTTCTCCGGTAAGGCATTCAAAGAAGCACAAAAGCTTGGCTATGATGTCAAGTGCATTGCTACTACCAAAGAGGACAATTTCGATCATATTCCCCAAGTCACCCGTGACATGGTCCGTCCCGACGCGGCTTATGTACACGTTTGCTTCAACAACACCATTTACGGTACCAAATATTCCTACATCCCCGACACGGGAGACGTTCCGCTGGTAGCGGATATGTCCTCCTGCATCATTTCCGAGCCTGTAGATGTTTCCAAGTTCGGCGTCATCTACGCAGGCGCACAAAAGAACATGGCTCCCGCAGGCTTGACCGTTGTGATCGTACGTGAGGATCTCCTTGATTATGCGGAGGAAAAGATGCCCACCATGCTGGAATGGAAAACCATGGCAGAAAACGGCTCGATGTACAACACGCCTCCTTGCTACACCATCTACATGGCAAAGTTGGTTTACGAGTGGATTCTCGGTCTCGGCGGTCTTGATGTAATGAAAGAGATGAATGCAAAGAAAGCAAAGGTGCTTTACGATTATCTCGACAACCAAGATTACTACATTGCTCCCGTGAAAAAGGACAGCCGTTCCATGATGAATGTTACTTTTGTCACCGGTGACGCAGACCTTGACAAAAAGTTTGCTTCCGAAGCCGCTAAAGCAGGACTGAAGAACCTCAAAGGTCACCGCTCGGTTGGCGGTATGAGAGCCTCGATCTACAACGCAATGCCCTATGAAGGTGTCGTCGCACTGGTTGAGTTTATGAAAGCGTTCGCAAAGAACAATCCTAAGAAATAAGGTGAAATTATGAATATTCAATTGCTTAATAAAATTGCCAAAGTCGGTCTTGCCGAGCTTGGCAACGCATACAACGTCGGCGAGGAAGTACAAAACCCCGACGGTATCATGGTTCGTTCGGCTGTCATGCATGAGATGGAGTTCGGCTCCGAGCTCAAAGCCATCGCACGTGCGGGCGCCGGTGTCAATAACATTCCGATCGATCGTTGCTCCGAGGCAGGCATTGTGGTATTCAATACCCCCGGTGCAAACGCAAACGGTGTAAAAGAGCTTGCCATTTGTGCGCTCTTGCTTGCCGCGCGTGATGTGGTTGGCGGTATCGAATGGGCAAAATCGCTCAAAGGAACCGCAGATGTGGCAAAGCAGGTGGAAAAAGGCAAATCCAAGTTTGCCGGAACCGAGCTCAAGGGCAAAACCCTCGGTGTAATCGGTTTGGGTGCCATTGGCGGTATGATCGCCAATACCGCGATCTCTCTCGGTATGAAGGTCATCGGTTGTGACCCTTTCCTCTCTGTGGAGGGTGCATGGAACCTTGACCGCAATGTTGTGCGCGCCGCTACCTATGACGATATCTTTGCACAAGCTGATTACATCACCTTGCACGTTCCCGCAACCAAAGATACGAAGAATATGATCTGCACCTCGAACATTGCCAAAATGAAGGACGGCGTTAAGATCATCAATCTCTCCCGTGCCGATCTTGTTTCCGCTGCAGATCTGAAATCCGCTATGGAGTCGGGAATGGTCTCTTCTTACGTTACCGACTTCCCCACCGAGGACATCCTCGAAATTCCCGGTGTTGTGGCAATTCCTCACCTTGGTGCATCCACCGAGGAATCCGAGGATAACTGTGCTGTGATGGCTGCACGCGAGTTGGATGATTATTTGACCAACGGCAACATCAAAAACAGTGTCAACTTCCCCAACGTGGAAATGCCCCGCACGGGTGCTGCACGTCTCTGCGTACTCCATGCAAATGTGCCCGCTGTCATTACCAAGGTAACAGCCGCACTCTCCGATGAAGGACTGAACATCGAAAACATGACCAACAAGTCCAAAGGTGACAATGCTTACACCGTGGTCGATATTTCCTCCATTCCCTCGGCTACCGCTGTCGACTGCATCGCCGCCGTCGAAGGTGTTTACCGTGTAAGAGTCGTTTAATAGAAATTTTAAAATCAAACAGACAGCCCATTGAAAAGGACCTCTCAACAAGGTTCATTTCAATGGGCTGTTTTTCAAACTCCGAAGTGTTTGCAAAACTTTACTTATCCCGTAAAGGAATCGAGGTACCATTGACCGTCATCTTGAAGGACAAGACGGATGGGATCGGTGGAGATGTTTGCGGGATCGGAGAGGAGATAGGACTCGATAGAGACGTAGCAAGCCTCTCCGTTGCTGGGAGATACGATCTTCATCGTGGAATAATCGTACACACGGGTACCGTTTTGGAGATAGTTTTTGTCATGTACCGAACGATAGATCCACATACCGTCGTCAACATAACGCGAATAAGCGTATGCGGAACCTCCTGTACCGTCGTCAATGGCGTAACCGTCAAAAGCACTCGGGTAGAGCACATCCTCCAAATACGCGGTGCTGTAAACCTTTTCGGCGGCGGCTTTAATCTCGTCCACCGATGCAAATTTCGTGTAGTCGGAAACGATCTCATAGTCTCCCGCATAGGTAAAACCGTAATACATATGCGTATAATCCGCATAAACTGAGTCGGATTCATATACGGGAAGTCCTTCGCCGTAAAAAACGGTATTCAATTCGTAAGAAGCCTCGATGAGTTCTACCACGCGGTCATAAATATCTTCCACCTTTGGTGCACGGGAGCAACCCGTAAAGCATACGGAGCTCCCAAGCATAAGACAAAGGGAAAGGATCACGGTAAAAATTCGTTTCTTCATAATACCCTTTTATTTTTATTTGATTTATTCCTCGGTGGTTTTCTCTTTATTTTCGACTACCGTGGATGCGTTTTCGGTCTCTGCGGTCACTTCTACAGTCTCTGTATCGGTACTCTCCGCAGCTTCTGTTTTCTCTTCTTCAATCTCATCCGCATGTGCGGTAATGGTAAAGTTGACCAGCTTTTGATCTTCGCCAATTCTCATGACAATGACACCGCCCGCGCTTCTCGAACGGCTGGGAACGCCGGCAACGGGAGTACGAATGATGGTGCCGGAATCGGTGATCATCATAATATCATCGTTGTCATCGACCGCCGCAATGCCCGTAAGAATACCGCTCTTTTCGGTCAGATTGTAGCAGGTTACACCAAAGCCGCCGCGGTGCTTCATGATGCGGAAATCGTCAAACGGGCTGCGTTTTCCAAAGCCGTTTTCGGTGATGCAAAGCAGATCCTTGCCTTTCTCGATGACGCAGACACCCGCAACGTAGTCGCCCTCGCGCAGACTGATACCGCGCACACCGCGCGCAGTACGTCCCATCGCACGAACATTCGACTCGGAGAAGCGGACAGCCTGTCCCTGTGCAGTCGCAATCATCAAATCACACTCCCCGTGTGTTGCAACCACAAATACAAGCTCATCACCCTCATCGAGGTTCAGCGCGATCTTACCGCCTTTTCGCTGATACTCGTATTCCGAAAGCAGTGTGCGCTTAATAACGCCCTGCTTGGTGACCATTGTCAGATACTCCTCATCCGAGAAGCCCTCTACGCTGATACAAGCCGTAATCTTTTCGCCCTCGGTCAATTCCAAAATATTGACAATGTTTTGTCCCTTTGCGGTTCTGCCCGCCTCGGGGATCATATAAGCCTTTCTGGTTTGTACCTTGCCGGTATTGGTGAACATCATAAGGTAAGAGTGACTGTTGACAGCAACTACCTTTTCGATAAAGTCCTCTTCCTTGGTGGACATACCGATAATTCCCTTACCGCCGCGGTTTTGCGCCGAATAGGTATCGGCGGGCTGACGCTTGATATAACCCGCATGTGTCAAGGTAATGACACAGCTGTGACGCTCGATCAAATCCTCGAGAATGATCTCATGCTCGGCAGGAACGATGTCGGTGCGTCGGTCATCGGCATACTTTCTGCGGATCTCGCCCATCTCATCCTTAATGATCTGTTTGACCTTTCCCATATCGGCAAGAATTGCTTCCAATTCCGCAATCAGCGCGTGCAGACGTGCCAATTCTTCCTCGATCTTGCTGCGCTCCATACCCGTCAGCTTACCGAGTGTCATTTCCACAATCGCTTGCGACTGTGCATCGGAGAGACCGAAGCGCTCCATCAATTTCACCTTGGATTCGGGGATCGAAGGGGAGGTTTTCATGATCTGCACGATCTCGTCGATGTTATCAAGTGCGATCTTATATCCCTCGTAAATGTGTGCCTTTGCCTTTGCCTTGTCCAAATCGTACTGTGTACGGCGGATAATGACCTGCTCTTGATGCGCAATGTAAAGGTCGAGAATGGTAGGCAGATTGAGCACTTTGGGCTCGTTGTTGACCAGTGCCAGCATATTGATGGCAAAGGTATCCTGCAGTTGAGTATATTTATAAAGCTGATTTAAGAGAATTTGCGGATTGACATCGCGGCGGTATTCAACCACGATACGCATACCGTCTCTTCCCGACTCGTCGCGCAATTCGGTAATACCGTCTATCTTTTTGTCTTTGACACACTGTGCGATCGACTCGCAAAGCATACTCTTGTTAACACCGAAAGGAATCTCGGTGAACACGATGCGGCGATGCTCCTCCTCAATGTTGGAACGCGAACGCACCATAATATGTCCCTTACCCGTGGTATATGCCTGTTTGATACCGTTGACACCGTAAATGGTAGCATAGGTCGGAAAGTCGGGACCTTTGATGTATTCCATCAAATCATCTACCGTGCTCTCGGGATTGTCCATACGGAAAATCGTGGCGTCAATGACCTCGCCGAGGTTATGCGGCGGGATATTGGTTGCCATACCGACCGCGATACCCATGGAACCGTTGACCAACAGGTTGGGAAAACGAGACGGAAGTACCGTAGGCTCCTGCAAACGGTTATCAAAGTTGGGCATCATAGGTACCACGTTTTTATCGAGATCACGCATCATCTCGTCTGCAATGCGGTCAAGTCTTGCCTCGGTATAACGGTAAGCAGCCGCACCGTCGCCGTCCACGGAACCAAAGTTTCCGTGACCCTCTACCAAAGGATAGCGAAGCGAAAAAGGCTGTGCCATACGTACCATGGTGCCGTATACAGCCGCGTCACCGTGCGGGTGATAGCGTCCAAGCACGTTACCTACCGTGGTCGCCGATTTACGGAACGGCTTGGAATGCACCAATCCGTCCTCATACATTGCATACAAGATGCGGCGCTGACCGGGCTTCATACCGTCACGCACGTCGGGCAGTGCGCGCGACATGATGACCGACATGGAGTACTCGATAAAGGATTTTTTAACCTCCCTCTCCATGCCCACATCAACAATTTTCTGATTTTCAAACAGCTCCACCTCTTGCTGTTTTTGCAATTGCTTGTCTTTTTCGTTTGCCACGATTATTTACCCTTTCCTGTCTATGTTTTAGTCAGAACTTTTTTCAAAAAATTTTCTTTTCCAGCCAACCGCAAAACAGCATCAGCGGAAAATAAAGAATACACCCCGCAATCGCGGTCACCGCCAGCTCCGGCAAGACCGATTGCAAAAGTATTTGCGGCAGATTGATGTTTGCGTAATTCATACAAGCATATAAAAACGTGATTGCCGCACGAAATACCAAGGTCACCGCCAAATAAGGAAGATACGCGGGATAACTGCGCGGAAGGACCGTGCGGGCATAATGTCCCATGATATATCCCAATAACATATAGCATATCGGCAACAGCGTGATTCCCTGCGAGCCGATCGCTTCGATCAAAAAACCCGCGCCAATCCCGCTGACAGCACCGACATACTTTCCGCAAAAGAACGCCAAGCACAATACCGTGCAGATCATCAGATCGGGTACCGCCCCAAACAGCCGAAACCGCGAAAACAGCGTTACCTGTAACACCGCAACCAGTATCAGTAATACCGCAACCAACAGCGTGTATCTGATCGATCTTGTCCTTGTCTGCGCCCGATGACCTAAAATGTATTTTGACATTTTGATTTTGCCTCCCGCGGCTCAATTTTCAAAAACTCTCTAAACAATTTTCAAAATTTACACCGCATAGGTTAATTTTGATAACCTGTAATGATCATCATATACTTTAGATTTGTAAAATCGACCATGGGTTTCACAGTCGCCACCAAAGAACGGCTGTACTCATCTATCTCAACGGAAATGATCTCCCCAATCGGCAGATCGGCGGGATAAACACTTCCCGTACCGCTGGACATTACTTTGTCCCCCACCTGTATATCGGCATTGGACTCCATATAAGATATTTTACAAACGCCCTCGTTCCGCAACGACGAGTCACCGCTGACGATGCCTGTGGCTCCGGATCGGGGAATATATGCGCCAACCGAGCTTGCCGTTTCGATAATGGTGGAAACCATACACCAGTTCAGTCCCACATCGGTTACATACCCAACAATCCCCTCGGTCACCACAACAGGCATATTGACCTCAATCCCGTGAAGAGATCCCCGGTTGAGCGTAAAGCTTGTCATATAATTTCCGGCAGAATAGCTGATGATCATCCCCTCCTCCATAAGAAAGGACGGATATTGATTTTTCATCTCCAAATATTGACGTAAGCGTTCGTTCTCCGCCTCCATCAGCTCGGCTTCCTCCAGTTGATCCCTCAGAGCTTGATTTTCGCTCTCCAGAGCTTCATTCTCTGCCCTTAGGGCATCTACACTGCCAAAATATTTTCCAAAGCCTTCAAACGCGTTTCCGATGACCGTACCGCACCATCGGAACGGAACTGTCAGCGTGCCGACAATGTTCCGTGCCAACCCGCGATATCCCATCAACGCAAAGGTCGACGGTACTGCGCATATCACCACCGCAACGCACAGGCATATGACAAAAAATTTGTTTTTAAACAGCTTCATTCACTTAAATATCCAAATTCTCCGCAAATTTGGCATTTTGTTCGATGAATACGCGGCGAGGTTCTACCTTATCGCCCATAAGCAGAGAAAACATTTCATCGCACGCTATAGCGTCCTCGATGGTGACGCGCAGAATGGTCCGGTATGCGGGATCCATAGTGGTTTCCCAAAGCTGTTCGGGGTCCATCTCACCAAGACCCTTATAACGGTCGGCTTCGATATTGACACCGCCCATTTCTTGAACGATCGCCTCTTTCTCTTCCTCGGTATAGGCGTAGCGCTCGGAACCGTATTTAGAGCCTTTTTTATAGATCTTGTAAAGCGGCGGTTGTGCAAAGAAAATATGTCCGTCCTCGATCAACTTGCGCATATGTCGGAAGAAGAAAGTCAAAAGCAGGATACGAATATGCGAACCGTCGACATCGGCATCCGCCATAATGATGATCTTTCCGTAGCGGAGCTTTGCAGGATCAAATTCCTCACCGATACCGCATCCCAATGCTTGAATAATAGGAATGAGCGACAGGTTGGAATATACCTTGTCCAGTCTCGTTTTTTCGACATTGAGAACCTTACCGCGCAAAGGAAGAATGGCTTGGAAGCGTGAGTTTCTGCCTTGCTTTGCGGAACCTCCTGCGGAATCTCCCTCTACGAGATAGAGCTCGGTCAGCTCAGCGTTCTTTTCTTGGCAGTCCGCAAGCTTTCCGGGCAGTGTAGAGCCTTCTAACAGCCCCTTGCGTCGGGTGGCTTCCCGTGCCTTTCTCGCGGCTTCACGCGCACGGTAGGCGGCAAGAGACTTTTCAAGAATGGCTTTTCCGACAGCGGGATTTTCTTCCAGATATTCGGCAAGCTTTTCGGTGACAAGCGAGTACACATAGGTACGCATCTCGCTGTTTCCAAGTTTTCCTTTGGTCTGTCCTTCAAACTGTGCTTCAGTCAATTTGACCGATACCACCGCCGAAAGTCCCTCGCGCACATCTTCACCGGACAGGTTCTTGTCGCTGTCCTTCATGATGCCGTATTTTCTGCCATAGTCGTTGAATACCTTGGTCAGCGCGGTCTTAAAACCGATCTCATGCGTACCGCCCTCCACCGTGTTAATATTGTTGGCAAAAGTCAAAAGCATTTCGTTGTAGCTGTCATTGTATTGCAGAGCAACCTCGGCAACCCAATCCTCTTTTTCGGCGCGCATATAGATTACGTCGGGATGAACCAACTCACAATGCTTTTGCTCGTTAATATACTCCACAAAGGATTTGATACCGCCGTCGTAGCACAGGTCATCCTCTCTCCAAGTTCCGTCCTCCTGCGGCTCGCGCTCGTCACGCAAACAAATATTGACACCGCCGTTAAGGAAGGCTTGTTCTCTCAAACGCTTCAGCAACACCTCGTAATCGAACACCGTCTCCTCAAACATCTCGGGATCTGGTTTAAAGCGTACGTAAAGCCCGTGCTTGTCGGTGGTTCCTTCTTCGCGAAACGGACGTGCAACATGACCTCTCTCAAAACGCTCGGTATATCTTTTTCCTTCATGGCAGTTGTCAATCTCCACCCATTCGGAAAGCGCGTTTACCACCGACGCACCGACGCCGTGCAAACCGCCCGAATATTTGTAGCCGTCACCGCCGAATTTACCGCCCGCATGCAGGACCGTGTAAACAACCTCCAAGGTAGGAATTCCCATCTTTGGGTGGATACCGCTGGGGATTCCCCGTCCGTCATCCTGTATCGATACGCTGTGGTCGGGGTGAAGCGTGACTTCAATTCTCTTGCACCGTCCCGCAAGCGCCTCGTCGATCGAGTTGTCAACGATCTCATATACAAGATGGTGCAAGCCGCGCGCAGACGTGGAACCGATGTACATACCCGGTCTCTTTCGTACCGCTTCCAAACCCTCCAGTACTTGAATTTGACTCTCGTCGTAAACGTGTTGTTCTGCCATGTTTTCTTATCCTTTCCAAAGAAAAATTTTTTTAATTTTCCTTTTTCCAAACTCTTACCAAATGATTTTATAAACTTCCGTTATTTTTGCGGACGAGTGATGCTCGCCCACACAATTTCTATGTCTTTTACCATCCGCCAAATTGCTCCACACGTCCGCAAAGAGATGCCGAGGACAACTGCGAAAAGCAAACACGGTATTTTTTCTTTCTCCTGTCCCGATAAAGGACAAATGATTTTGGAATTTCCTCTGAGGCAAACGAAACGCTTCCTGTCCCATCTGCACCCGAAAGATATTTTTTTGTCACTGCCGACACGGTTGCCGTGTCGGCATCAAATATCCCAACAATATCCTTAATGCGGATATTTTGATTGTTTCCTACGTGTAAATACATAAATTAAAAATACTTCCCGTTTTCTACTCTGATCATCTTTCCACCCGCAATGCCCGATGGCTCACAGGTGGTGATGATCACCTGTCGTTTTTTCATCTTTCCGGAAAGATAGGCACGGCGCGAGGAATCCAACTCGGAAAATACGTCGTCAAACAAAAAGACCGGTTTTTCTCCGCAGATCTCGGCACAAACCTCTCCCTCCGCAAGCTTCATGGCAAGCGCCAAAGACCTTTGCTGTCCTTGTGACGCAAACGCACGCGCGGAACGGCCGTTGATTTGAATATCGATATCATCCTTGTGGATTCCCCAAAGCGTGGATCCCGCACCGATCTCACGGTCGTGATTGCTCATCAACAGCTTGAAATAGGCTTTTTCGGTTTGCTCCATATCTTCATACGACTCGGGCTCTCCGTGTGATGAGCCCGCATATACCGCGTCGGGAACCTCCCTATCATCGGTCATTTCCGCAAAACAGGCTCTGATCTGTCCCGCGGCTCTTTTGAGATACTGCACACGGTATCGAGCGATTACCGCCGCTTCATGCGCCAACTGCTCCGACCAAAATTCCACCGTATCATGAAAGGTCTTTCGGTCGTCCTCTGCACGTCTGATCAATTGATTTCTCTGTTTTAAGATTTGATTGTACCTCTGCAAGCTTTTGAGATACACGGGATACAACTGTGAGATTGCAATATCCAAATAATTGCGACGCTCCGACGGTCCATCCTTGATCAATGACAGATGCTCCGGACAAAACAGCACTGTGCGAAAGGCGCCCACAATGTCGGAAAGTCTCCCAACCTTGACCTTGTTTTGCTCAATATGACGCCGCTTTCCCGGCATCATACGCACGGTAATGTTCTGCCGTCTTACCGAATCGGTAAAATCCAACGAGATCTCCGCGCTCTCCGCGCCGAAACGGATCATCTCCTCCTCGTGAGTCGTCCGAAAGCTCTTTCCCAAAGCCGTAAAGCTGATGGCTTCCAACAGATTGGTTTTCCCCTGCGCGTTGTCCCCAGCAAGAATATTTACCCCCGCATCAAACTCGATCTCCGCTTCTTCTATATTTCTGAAATTGCGGATCTTAATTTTATTACATTCCATTTATTTTTTCGTCGGAAAACTTTTGATGAAAGCAAACGTGGCAAGCCACGTTGTAAGCGGAAAAGCCGCTTCGTTCCCGACACCTTTCAAAACTTCCACTGAATATTTAAAAATTACTTTCAATAGAGCTTTTGACCTCTCTATTATTTCGGATGAAAAATTTTGAAAAAGTTTTCCTTTGGAGTTTCCTCCGCAATCTCTTACTCTTTCATTCTGACGGGAAGAAGCATAAAGAGCTGGGAGGTACCTTCCTCGTTGGTTTCGGGCTCGATATTGATGCTGGTAAGCGCGGAAGTCATGGAGATCTTTACCTTTTCCGCATCAGAGGCACGGAGGCTGTCGATAAGGAAACGGTTATTAAAGGCGATGAGAAGGTCATCTCCCTCATGAACGATATCCACCTCATCATAGGTACTGCCGAGCGTGGAAATTGCGGAAATTTTGAGCAGATTTTCCTCAAACATCAGCTTGACATGAGAACGCACACTGCCGGCAACCTTTTCTTCAGTGACCAGTGCCGCACGCTCAAGAGCCGCAATCATATTATCGCGATTGACCGTTGCAAAAATACGGTGTGTGTTGAGAATGATGCGATCAAAATCAATGTACTGACCGTCAATCAAACGTGAGAAGAAGGTCAGCTTGCCGATATTAAACACTATATTCTTTCTCGTCATATAAATGCGAACATTTTCTCTCTCGTCATCCTTGAGCAGCTTAAACAGCTCGTTCACAGTTTTTGTGGGAATAATGAAGGAGAATTTAAGTTCCGAGTGATCCTCGTTTTTATTTTCGATATCAGCTTGCACCGAGCATTTTGCAAGCTTAAAGCTGTCACAAGCTACTGCCAAGAGATTGCCCTCGGTGACACGGAAATAACAGCCGTTGAGCACCGGTCTCTGATCATTGGAAGCCATTGCGTACATGACCTTGGAAAGCATATTTTTGAGCACCGACTGACCAATGACAAAGCCGTCCGAGGTAACAAGACGGGGAATGACGGGATAATCATCACCCGAAAGTGCATTCATACGATGGTTGGATTTTCCGCTGGAAATGCAAGCCTGCATTTTTTCATCCACGGTCAGCGTGACAAAATCCCCCTCCATCACACGCAATGTTTGTACAAACTTTTGTGCGTTGATGATATAAATTCCCGATTCTTCAACCTGTGCTTCCACCGTGATGCGCATACCCTTTTCCAAATCAAAGGTGGTCATCACACAAGTGCCGTCCTCCTTGGCATCAATCAAAATACCCTCCACCGCGGAAAGCGTGGATTTTCCCGATACGGCACACATCAAGGGGGCAACCGCGTCGCTGATCCCCTGTCTGTTAAAAACAACTTTCATGTTATATTCCTTTCCGACAAGGGATTATCCGCAATTTTGCGCTCCCTTGCGCTCTTACATAATATCATAATGGAAATTCACAATTTTCGGATAACTGCGACATTTACGCTCTTGTTCCCCGCGAAGCGGAAAGAAGGAAAGAATATCAGATAGATAATGTCGTAGTAGTAACAGTAAGTCCGGTGAAAATTGTGGAAAACTCAAAAATCGCTTATAGTACAAGGCTTTTTGAAACGGACAAACTTTGATTACCGCGTGGAAAATGAAATAAAACAGCGTGGAAGAAATGTGGAAAACCTTTTTCATTTTTGAAATCCGATGTCAAAAAAATATTTTAAAGTTTTTTGAAGAATTTTTTTGACTTTTTCACAGCCTTTTTCCTGTGGAGAACTTGAAAAATTATTATTTTCAGGTCTCTTTTTCCTGTTTTTCCACAGCTTTTGCCAAAACTCGGTTCCACAGGCGTTTTTCCTTGTGGGACAAGCACTTTTGATTGATTTCTTCACAGTGAAATCGAGAATTATGAATGGCTTTTTACAGGGGTTTTCCACAGGTGTGAAAAACCTTGTGGAAAACTTTGATTTATCCTGTGATCTCTTTTTTCAGCTCATTCATTTCTACCGAAAAGAGAGGATCGAGGTTGGTTTTTTGGGCGGTGGTATTATAGGCATAAAGCAAAGATGTATGATCGCGGTTGTATATCTTAGCCATATTGGGATAGGACATTTCGGTCATCTCGCGGATGAGATAAATGGATATTTGCCGCGCGTTGGAAATTTCCTTATTCCGCTTGGGGCTTATGATATCTTCTTTGGAAATTTTGTATTTGTTGTAAACCGCGGTAAAAATCTTATCCACCGTTACGCTCACAGGCTCGGCGCCGTCCAGCAGTTCCGAGATACATTCCCGCGCCAAGTCCATGGTGATGGTCTTTCCCGATAGAAAGCTTAAAGCTCCCAGCTTTTTGATGGCTCCCTCAATTTGACGGATATTGGAACGCAGATTTTCTCCGAGGAAAGTCAAAACCTCGTCCGGCATTGAAACATTGACCTGTTCGGCTTTCTTTTTGATGATCGCAATGCGGAGCTCCAGATCCGGCGGCTCAATATCGGCAATTAGTCCCCATTCAAATCTTGATTTGAGACGGTCCTCAAGCGTTTTAATATCACGCGGAGGACGGTCGGATGTGAGAATGATCTGCTTCTTTTCCTCAAACAGAGCGTTAAAGGTGTGAAAGAACTCCTCCTGTGTGGATATCTTACCCGCGATAAATTGGATATCATCGATTAAAAGCACATCGCACTTGCGGTACTTATCGCGAAAATCCTCCATGGTCTTACTGGTCAGACACGCAATCATTTGGTTGGTAAAATCCTCACCCTTGGTGTAAATGATGTTTGCGTTGGGATTGTTCTGCTTGATGCGGTTGATAATGGCATACATCAAGTGGGTTTTCCCAAGTCCGCTGTTGCCGTAGATGAACAAAGGATTATAATTGGTGGCGGGGTTGTTTGCCACCGAAACACATGCCGCATGCGCAAATTTATTGGTACTGCCGACAATAAAGTTTTCAAAGGTATACTCAAAATTATAATCGGCAAGATTTTTATCCTTGAGTGATGTTTTTTTGTCGGATTCCGCCGGCTTTGGAGGATCAAAAGGCTTGATCTCGTCGGATGCCGTTGCGGAGCCTGTAAAGGTCAAGTTGACCTGTACTTCAAAACCGAGGATCGAACAAAATGCCGCGCGGATGTCATTGATGTGCTTATCTCGAATAATATTGAATTTGAATTGAGAAGGAATCCCCATTGTGATCATATCTCCCTCAAAGGATATGATCTCCAACTCTCCGAACCACAAATTGATTGTGCTTTCGGAAAGCTTGTCGCGGAAGGAGTCTTTTACCATTTCCCAAATCTCGCGGATCTCGTCCATGTATTTTTGTTCGGGCATACGGAAATCCTTTCTGAAAACTAAAAAATGCTTCAACTTATTAATTATATAATATTATAACATATAATTATAATATTTTCAACGCCCGCGCGCGTATATTCTTTAAAATTTACAATAAATTAAAATATGAAAACGTTCGTGCCTATTGACAAAAATATAAAAACGAATATAATAAGGTTAGTGGATGCTAACTTGGTTTTTATACCATAATCCAATTGGTGAAATTTTTGAAAGATGTCGGAAAACAAAAGAATTCTGAAAAACGATAGGAGAAAATATGCAGCGGCTACATTATGAGATTAAAGGGATGAGTTGTGCGGCGTGCGTCGGGCACGTAGAGAGAGCGGTAAAGGGAGTATTAAAGGAAAATGACACGTTTACGGTATCGCTGTTGACAAACTCGGTGTCAATTTTGCCTGCGCGGGAGATCGGAGCGGCAGAATTGGAAGCATTTGAAAAACGTTTGGCGGCGGCTGTGAAAGCGGCGGGATATACACTGCTTTTGGAAGTAACCGAGGTCGGCAAAAAAGACGGTGCTTTTCGGAAAAGCTTGATTGTATTAATAGTTTCGGTATGTTTTACCTTAGCGGTGATGTATCTTTCAATGGGAGGGATGATCGGACTTCCAATCCCATCGATCTTTCTTGGGACTGAGAACGCAATCTATATGGCATTGGCGCAATTGGTGCTGACATTGCCGGTTCTCATCCTCAATTTTAAATTTTTCCGCAACGGATTTTCGGCGCTCTTTCACCGTGCACCGAACATGGACTCTTTGATCGCTGTCGGCGCGGGAGCATCGGTGATCTACGGTCTTGTCGCCGTATTTATGATCGCAACGGCAACCGACGCCGCACAGATACACTCTTGGATCCACGACCTTTATTTTGAGTCTGCGGCAACGATACTGACATTGGTCTCGTTTGGAAAAATGCTGGAGGCTCGCGCCAAGGATAAGGCATCTGATGCGGTGCGATCACTGGCAGATCTGTCCCCTAAATTTGCCGCCGTACTGCGGGACGGTGTGGAGATATCGGTACCTGTGGAGGAGCTTTGCGTGGGAGATCTGATCCTCATCCGCGCCGGAGAATTGATACCGGTGGACGGTGAGGTCGTCTTTGGTGAGGGCTCCGCGGACGAATCGGCATTGACGGGCGAGAGCATGCCTGTGGAAAAAGAGATCGGTTCGAGCGTCCGCGCGGCTTGTGTGTTGACTTCGGGGGCGTTGACCGTGCGCGCGACCGAGGTGGGAGAAAACACTTCCCTTTCCCGCATTATCCGCTTGCTTGAGGATGCCGCAGCGTCCAAAGCACCCATAGCACGGATTGCCGATAAGGTGAGCGCGGTGTTTGTGCCTTTTGTTATGGGAATTTCGATGCTGACATTGATTCTGTGGCTCCTCATCACTCATCATGGGGAACAGGCTTTTCGCTCTGCAATTGCCGTATTGGTTATTTCTTGCCCCTGTGCGCTTGGTCTTGCAACGCCTACCGCCATTACCGTGGGGATCGGACGCGGTGCAAGACGCGGGATTTTGTTCCGTAACGCCGAGGCACTTGAAAAATTGTGCAGTGTGAAAACCGTAGTCTTTGATAAAACGGGTACCGTGACAGAGGGAAAGCCCTCGGTGACAGACATTTACGCATATGGTGTGGAAGCCAAGGAAATGCTTACCGTTGCCGCGGCTGTGGAGCGTCTTTCCTCCCATCCCTTGGCACTTGCCGTGCAAAACACTGCCCAGCAAACGGGGCTCACGCTCCCCGAGGTCACGGAGTTTCAAAGCTTGACAGGGGTAGGTGCCGAGGGGAAGATTGGTGAGATTGTTTGCCGTGTAGGAAAGCCCGACAATGCTTTCCGTACCGCCGCGGACAACATCGATGCCTCTCTTTCAAGCAAAAATGAAGCGTGCCGTTCGGAAATGGGCGAGGCATCGGTCTTCACATATTCCGACACTTCTTCTCTTTACCGTGATTTCGCCGCGCTCGAAGCATCCGGCAAAACCGCTGTGGTTGTCAGCTTTGACGGAACACCTGTCGGTGTGCTCGGAATTTCCGACCGCATTCGTTCCGACTCGGTCATTGCCGTAAATGCCCTAAAAAACGCCGGTGTGGCTTGTTTGATGCTGACGGGGGATAATGAAAAGACTGCGGCGTTTGTGGCTCAAAAAACGAATTTGGACGGTTTCCGCGCATCCTTGATGCCGGAGGATAAAGAAAGGATCGTTGGAGAACTTGCAAAAGATGGTTTTTGTGCCATGGTGGGAGACGGGATCAACGACGCTCCTGCTCTCGTCAGAGCTGATGTGGGAATTGCCATAGGTGCGGGAACAGACGTTGCGATCGATTGCGCCGATGTCGTTTTGTCGGGTTCCTCTCTCACGGGTGTTTCAGAAGCATTCTGCCTTTCCCGCGCCTCCATCCGTATCATCAAGCAAAATCTCTTTTGGGCACTCTTTTATAATGCTGTTTGTATTCCTGTTGCGGCGGGCGTATTCTATCCTCTGTTTGGGTGGCAGCTTAGTCCTATGCTCGCTTCCGCCGCGATGAGCTTTTCCTCGGTTTGTGTCGTTCTTAACGCTCTGCGCCTGCGAAAGGTCTCGCTTGCTCCGAAAAATCAAAATGTTACTCAAGATTTCAAAGAAAATAAAAAACAAGAAGGAGATAAAGATATGCTTTTTTCAAAATCCAAGACCTATATCATCCCCGTGGAAGGTATGATGTGTCAGCACTGCGTTTCCCACGTCAAAAACGCGCTGGAAGCTGTCAAAGGCGTTCAATCGGTGAATGTCAGTCTTGACGAAAAATCAGCTACCGTAACAGGTTCTGCCGCGCCCAAAGCACTGATCACCGCAATCAACGCCGCCGGATATAGCGCGGGAAATGTAAAAGAAATTTGAACAATCAAAAAAGTGCTGTACCCATCGGTATAGCACTTTTTTGTAAAAACAATTGTTGGAGCTTTGTCGGAGTGTTGTCTGGTCCAAGTAAAAATAACTTTTATATTTTTTCCAATATCACAAATTCACTTGGTTTTACGGTAAGAGAACGACACACGGGTGCGGAAGTAAGAGCATTACGGTAGGCACCGCGTAAAGAAAGTACAAAATTGTCCGAACCCATGTTGGCGGCGACAATAAGAGAGTCACCGTTTTGTTCGTCGACCCGTTCAAACGCAAACGCGTTTTCGGTATGGCAGAGAAAGCGGAAGATACCGTCCTTCAGCGCGGAATGTTTTTTTCGCATTTGCCCCAGTGCGCGATAATGCGCGGTTAGATCGCGGTTTTCGCGTCCCCACGGGAAGGGCATACGGCAAAAGGGATCATGATATCCCTCCAACCCCGCCTCGTCGCCGTAGTAGACCGACGGAACACCGTAAACGGTAAATTGTAATGCCGATGCGATTTTGATCTTGACAAGCGCTTCTTTCCGTGCTTTGGGAGAGAGGCGCAGATTTGCCAGCTCGGCGTTTTCTTTTCCCGCACCGGCGGTTGTGTCCCCGAGGAGCGTTAGGATGCGTTCGGTATCGTGTGTGCCGAGCAAATTCATCAGTGCATTCGATACCGTGACGGGATAGGTCGCGTAAATCTCGGTAAGGATATTGACAAATGTCTCTGCGTCACCGTTCTGCAAAAACGCGATCACCGCGTTGCGGAACGGGTAGTTCATTACACTGTCCAACTGATGACCTCGGAAATAACTGCGGCGCTTTCCGTAGGCGATCTTGTCAACGGCGTTTTCCCAAACCTCGCCGATCAGAATTGCTTCACCGTTTGATTCGGTTTTCACGGTTTCGTTCAATTCATCCAAAAATTCGTCGCAAAGCTCGTCGGCAACATCCAGACGCCAGCCGTCGGCACCTGCACGAAGCATTTTGGCGGCAATGCCGTCCTTACCAGTAAAATAATGGCGGCAGTTTTCGGATGCGTGATTGAGACGCGGCATGATCTCAATGCCCCACCACGCCTCATAATCGTCGGGAAACTTGCGAAAAGTGTACCAGTCGGCGTAAGGAGAGCTTGGAGACTGATACGCTCCCACGGTGTCGTAATGCTTACGGCGGTTGAAATATTTGCTGTCATCGCCTGTGTGATTAAACACACCGTCGATGATCACTTTCATTCCGCGCGCGTGTGCCTCCTTGATCAAATGCGAAAATGCGGCTTCTCCGCCCAAAAGATCATCGATCTTTTCATAATCCGCAGTGTCATAGCGGTGGTTGGATGCCGACTCAAACAGCGGCGACAGATACAGCACCGTGACGCCGAGAGATTGCAGATAATCGAGCTTTTGCGCAACACCCCAAAGATTTCCTCCGAAAAAAACGTTGTTGGAAAGCGGATCACCGGCTTTTTTGGCAAACTGAGGGATCCCCTTTTCCCAGTCCTCGTTCAAGATCGCGTCCTCTCGCAGCTTCACTGCTCCCTTTCCGCGGAAAAAACGGTCCAAGAAGATATGATACATGATGCCGCCGTGGAACCACGCGGGAGTGCGGAAATCCTTGGCATAGACCAAAAGACGGAAGCGGTTTGCGGAGTGCTCCGAGAGACGAAAGTCCGCATTGTTGACACTGTCCGTAAAAAGCGTGTGAAAGCCCCGAAGAAAGAGAATTTCATAGAAAAACAATCCGTTCTCTTCCTTGCCGCAAAGCTCCGCGGTGGAAAGTGTGAGCATATAAGTGTCAACCGAGCGGTCATGCTCACAAAAGGTCAGCGGAAGATCACGGTCATCGCCGCTGTCGGGGCAGATACGCAAAACCACTGCGGCAACGCCGAGCCGACGCGGGACCTTTACGGAAAAAACAACCTCCTCCCCGTATGCAAAAGCACCGAGCAGACTTGCATCCTTTCCGTTTGCCTTTTTTTCAATTTTGATGTTTTGGTCAGATTCCAGCGCGGTGTGATTTGAAAGCAACATAGGTTGGGTTCGTTCCTTTGAGATTTCGTATTTTTTGCGGATCAGATTTGATATTTTTTGAGGAAATCGGCACTCATTTTCAAGCTGTCAAAGGCGGAGCCTGGGAAATTACCGTCCTGCTCCACAACGTAATACTTGACACCGATCTTTTGGGCGGTTTTGAGAATACTGTCCCAGTCAAGGTTGCCGTTGCCGACCTCGGTGACATCGGGCTTTAGGTTGCCGTCCTTATCACGCTTGATCATCAGATCCTTGAGGTGGAGGATGTCAATTCTGCCCGCCAGCTTTTCGAGCCACGCGTTGACGTCTCCGCCGCCTGCGGCAACCCAACAGGTGTCAAGCACAAAGGAGACCGTAGCGGGGTCAAAGCCCTCATAAAGCAGATCCATCAGCGTCTTGTAGCCGTCAATGCGGACAAACTCGAAGTTGTGATTGTGATATGTAAGTTTAAACCCGTTTTTGGCATAGATCTCGGCAGTGCGGTTAAACTCGAGAATGAATTTTTTCAATTCGTCCAAATTGGTTCTTGCGGGTTGAGGCATACCGCCGATACCGACATTGGTAGTTCCCCACATTCTGTGGATCTCCATCGTTTCCTCGGGATTATTCAATATCTTTTTATAGTCGTAGTGCGTACCGATAATCTTGATACCGTTCTTGGCTGCCAATTCACCAAAGCACTTTTCGTCAAACACATTTCCTGCTGTCTGCACCTCGGTATAACCCATATCCGCCAGCTTGCGGAAAGTCAGATCCGTTAAATCGGAATCCAACAAATAGTTACGGACAGTAAATAATTGAACACCTAATTTTTGAAACATTTTAAAAATACCTCTTTTTGTTTTGAGGGGAGGAAAGGCTCCTCCCCTACTCGGTTGGTAAAATTTTTCTCAATAAACGTCTTTTACTTGATTTTTTTCAACTTCCAAATTCTCTGTGCGTACTCCTCAATCGAGCGGTCGGCGGCAAAATAGCCGGCGGCGGCAATGTTGCACAGGGACATACGGTTCCATTTGTCCTTATCTTGATATGCGTTGATCATTGCCTCGTGAGTGGTGCGGTAGGACTCGAAGTCGGCAAGGCACATATAGGGATCGGCAATGCCGTGACCGTTGAGCAGATACTGAGCGATATCGGCAAAGGACTCACCCGCAAAACCGACGGTGAGGAAGTTGACGATACGCGCCAGCTTTTCGTTGGACGTGTAGTAGTTTGCCGAACGGTAGCCCGAAAGCCAAAGCTGTTCGACCTCATCGGCAGTCAGACCAAAGATGAACATATTTTCTTTGCCCGTGGCGGCTTGCATTTCGACGTTGGCACCGTCAAGCGTACCAATGGTCAGCGCACCGTTGATCATGAGCTTCATACAGCCGGTACCGCTGGCTTCTTTGCCCGCGAGGGAGATCTGTTCGCTGATCTCGGCGGAGGGCACAAGCGCCTCGGCAAGGCTGACACAGTAGTTTTCAAGGAATACCACGCTGAGTTTTTCGTGGATTCTGGGATTTTGCTCGATGTCCTTGCTGATCATGCAAAGCAGCTTGATAATGCGCTTTGCCATGTCGTAGCCGGGCGCTGCCTTGGCACCGAAGATAAAGGTCTGCGGCTGCATGTCGAGGTCGGGGTTATCCTTGAGATCGAGATAGAGACCAATGATATTGAGTGCGTTAAGGAGCTGTCTCTTATACTCGTGCAGACGCTTGATCTGTACATCAAACACCGAGTGGGTATCGATCTTGGTTCCTGTCTTTTGATACAAGAGATTCGAGAAATTGATTTTGTTTTCGTGTTTAATGGCGCGCAGACGCTCCAAGACCGCCTTGTCGTCGGCAAATTTTGCAAGTTCGGCAAGCTCCTCCGGCTTGTGTCGGTAGCCTGTGCCGATACAGTCCTCGATGAGGGATGCAAGCTTGGGGTTGGAGTAGCAGAGCCAGCGGCGGTGTGCGATACCGTTGGTGACATTGTCAAAGCGCTCGGGATACATGCGGTAGAAATCCTTGAAGGTGGAGTCTTTCAAGATCTGCGAGTGGAGCTTGGAAACACCGTTGATCGAGTGAGAGCCGATGACAGAAAGGTTTGCCATGCGCACCTGTCCGTAGCCGATGACGCTCATCTTGGAAATGCGTCCCCAGTTGCCGGGGAATGCTTCCCATGCTTCGCGGCAGAAACGCTCATTGATCTCTTTGACGATCGTGTAAATACGCGGCAGCTTGAGGCGGAACAGGTCCTCGTTCCATGTCTCGAGGGCCTCGGGCATAACGGTGTGGTTGGTGTAGGAAACCGTGCGGGTGACGATATCCCACGCGCGATCCCAAGTGAAGAAATAATCATCGATCAAGATACGCATCAGCTCGGGAATGCAGAGAGCGGGGTGCGTGTCATTGATGTGGATGGCGACCTTGTCGGGCAGATTTTCGAGCGTGCCGTAAACCGCCATGTGGTCACGGATGATGCTTTGTACCGAAGCGGAAACAAGGAAATATTGCTGAGACAGACGCAGCAGCTTTCCCTCGGTGTGGTTGTCGGAGGGATAAAGCACCTTGGAAATGATCTCGGCGTTGGTGCTTTCCTCGAGTGCGCGGGTGTACTGTCCCTGCGTAAAGAGTCCCATGTTGAAGTTTTGAATGTCGCGTGCCTTCCACAAGCGGAGTTGGCTGACCGCGGTGCTGTCGGCACCCGAGATCATCATGTCGTAAGGAACTGCTTCGATTTCCTCGGCATCCTCATACAGAATCTCGCAGTGTCCGTCGTGCCAGTTCTCTTTCACGCGGCCGCCAAAGCGCACCTTGTAGATGCGGTCGGTACGCGGAACCAGCCAAACCTCGCCGCCGGGGAGCCACACATCGGGCAGCTCTACCTGCATACCGTCTACGATCATTTGCTTGAACAGACCGTATTCGTAGCAGATCGAAAATCCGGTTGCGGGATAATCGAGAGATGCAAGAGAATCGACAAAGCATGCGGCAAGTCTACCCAAGCCTCCGTTGCCGAGTCCCGCATCCGGTTCGCACTCATAAAGGTCGTTTAGCTTAAAGCCGAGCTGCTTGAGCGCCTTTTCATAGGCACCCGCAAGACCGAGATTGTTGAGGTTGGTCTTGAGAGAACGTCCGAGCAAAAATTCCATGCACATATAGTATACGCGCTTGGCACCCGCACGGTTGACTTTTTTCTTGTATTCGGAGCGCTTGTCGCTGAGAAGATTGCGAACGGTGATTGCCGCCGCTTTATATATCTGATCGCGCGAAGCCTCGGCTGCCGTGCAACCGAAATGGCGTTGCAGTACACCCTCGATCTGTTCTTTGACCTCCGCGCTGTTGGGTTTGTAGTTCATTGGTTGATACCTCCGTGGTTTTCAATCGTTTATACGTTTATAATCCATTATACATTTCCATATACTTCTCGGCGGACGCGGTCCAGGAGAAGTCGGTTTTCATGATCTTGGAAACAAGCTTCTTTCGCTTTTCCTCATCTCGCCAAAGCGCAAGCGCCGCTTCGGTGCGCTCTCTGAGCTCGTGGGCGGAATAGTTGGCAAAGGTAAAGCCGTTGCCGTGGATCGTTTTCTTTTCCTCCCAATAGGGCTTGATCGAGTCGTAAAGACCGCCTGTCTCACGCACCACGGGAATTGCCCCGTAACGCGATGCGATCATTTGCGAAAGCCCGCAAGGCTCGCTCTTGGACGGCATAAGGAAAATGTCGGTTGCCGCATAGATGCGCTTGGAAAGGTCGCGGTCGTAGGTGATCAGCGCCCGCACCTTGTCGGGGAAGCTGTTTTGCAGATCGATAAAGAACTGCTCGTAATGTGCTTCTCCCTTTCCAAGAACCACCAACTGAACATCTTGGTGCAAAACGATCTCGTAAATGCACCCCGCGATAATATCCAGTCCCTTGTGTGCCGCAAGGCGCGAAATGATGGCAAGGATCGGTACATCACTGCGCACGGGAAGTCCGACTTCCTCCTGCAGTGCCTTTTTGTTTGCCGTTTTGCCCGCCATACTGCGCACCGAGAAATTTGCCGCGATCGCCTTGTCGGTTTTGGGATCGTAATAGCTGTAATCGATGCCGTTGAGGATGCCGCAAAGCTTGTGTGCGTTGCCGTTGAGGCAAGAGTCAAGCTTGTGTGAGTAAGCGGGGGTGCGGATCTCCTCGGCATAGCGCGGGCTGACCGTGCTGACGCGGTCAGCGCATTGGATTGCTGCTTTCATCAAGTTGATACAGCCGCTGTATTCCATCAAGGAGTGCTCGTTTTCACCCAGCCCGAATACGTCGCCGAGGATCGAGAAATCGTAAATTCCCTGATACTCGATGTTGTGGATGGTGAATACCGTGCGAATGTCGCCATAGCCTCTTCTCTGACGGTAGAGACAGTTGAGATAGACAACGGTCAGCGCCGCTTGCCAGTCATGTGCGTGGAGCACATCCGGGAAAAAGTCCAAACGCGTCATCATCTCCATGACTGCCATGCAGAAGTATGCGTAGCGCTCGCCGTCATCAAAAAAGCCGTACAGCGACGGACGCTTAAAATAATATTCGTTGTCAATAAAATAGTAGGTCACGCCGTTGTGTTGCAGACTGAACACGCCGCAATATTGCTCACGCCAAGCCAGCTTGACATAGAAAACGGCTTCCTGCTTCATTTTCTTGCGCCATTCATCCGAAACGGCGGAATAAAGAGGCAGGACCACTCGCACATCGGCGTCACCTGTTTGTGCCAGTGCCGCGGGGAGAGAGCCGAGGACATCGCCAAGTCCGCCGGTTGCTGCAAAGGGCATTGCCTCCGCGCCCGCAAATAATATCTTTTTCATATATATTAAAATTCCTTTCTTTTAAGTAAGGCTCATGCGTCGGACACATGAGGGGAACGCTGTTCACCGGAACAGGTTCGGGATGTTCCTTGCAGGGAACGGTCATGATCGCTCGGCTTTTTCGAACGGTCAAAACCGTCCCCTACAAAGCTTTTTGCGAACGCGGTACGCCAAATTGCGCACCGCGTTCGCGGTCTTTTCAATTTTGTCAGATCGTCTCGCCCTTGCCGATGAAGAACGGCATGGTCTGATGTCCCGAGAGATTGCGGTCATCCTTGATGACTACGTTTTTATCAGTGATCACGCAGTTGAGCTTTGCGTTAGAGCCAACGTAGGTATCCTGCAAAAGAATGCAGTTTTTGACCACGGTTCCCTTACCGATATGCACGTTACGGAACAGAATGCAGTTTTCCACGGTGCCCTCGATCACACAGCCGTCCGCCAAGAGGCTGTTTTTGACATTTGCCGTCTCGGTGTATTTTGTGGGCGCGCTGTTACGAATCTTGGTGTAAATGTTGCGGTCGCCGTTCATAAACAGATCCTTGCGCACATCCTTGTTCAGCAAATTCATCGAGCTTTCAAAATAGCTCACAAGCGAGGTGATCATCGAATAGCTGCCGTCAAATTTGTAAGCGCGGATCAATTTCTTTTTTAGGTTCTTTGCAATGATATCCTTGTGGAAGCTCTTTTGTCCGCGGGCGATCGCTTCGGCGACCACGTTTTGCAGATCGGTACGGCTGATGACCATAATGTTGGTGCTGATGGTGACATTGCCTTTTTCGGGACAACGGTCCTCAAGGTCGACAATGCGGTTGTCCTCGTCGATCTTTAAAACGCTTACCGGCTTTTCAAAATGGTAGCTTCCTTTTTCCAGCTTTTTGGTGACGATGGTCATATACGCGCCGGATGCCACGTGATCCTCCAAAACCTTGCCCAGGTCAATGTTGAGGATGACATCGCAATCCGAAAGCACAATGTAGTCGGTGCCGCAACGGTTGATAAAGTTGACGGCGCCCATCAATGCCTCCAAGCGATTTTCGTAAAGCTTGTTGGCGGCGGTGTTCTCATATGCCGTGACATAGGGGGGGAGGATCTTGATACCGCCCGAGCGGCGTGCCAAGTCCCAGTCCTTACCGTTTCCGACATGATCCATCAAAGATTGGTAATTGTAGTGTGTGATAATGCCGACATTGGTGATGTCGGAGTTGACCATATTGGAAAGCGCAAAGTCGATCAAACGGTAGCGGCAGCCATAGGGGATGCTTGCCATGGTACGCTTGCGCGTCATTTCCGTAATGCTTTGGTCATGAATATTGGAGAAAATCAATCCTGCTGCAGTCATTTTGCATTACCTCCCTTACATTTCCGAGATCATGGAGCCCGCAGCGATCTTTTCACCGTTGGGGACCGTGACATCGGCACCGATGACCGTCACATCGGACGCTGTCATGCGGTATTCACCCACCGTGGCTTTTTTGCCAACGGTCACTTTTTCGTCAAGGATTGAGTAACGTACCGTAGCTCCCGCCTTGACCGTGACATCGTTCATCAGTACGCTGTCCTCGACGATGGCACCTTCCTCCACGACAACACCCGGACCCAGCACACTGTTGCGCACAATGCCGTAGATCTCACAGCCCGCGGTGACCGAGGAGTTTTCCACAACGGCGTCCTCACCTACAAACTGCGGAGCTTCCGCGCCGTGGCGGCTGTAAATACGCCAGCTCTCATCGAGCAAAGAAAGCACGGGGGTTTCTCCGAGGAGATCCATATTTGCCTCCCAAAGGGAGCGGATGGTCCCCACGTCCTTCCAGTAGCCCTCAAAGGGATATGCCATCATCTTCTCACCCGCCGCGAGCATGGCGGGAATGATGTTTTTGCCGAAGTCGTTGGCGGAGTCGGGATCCTTGCTGTCCGCCTCGAGATACTTTTGCAATTTGTCCTTGGTGAAGATATAAATTCCCATCGATGCCTTGGTGCTGTCGGGGTTCTTGGGTTTTTCGCTGAATTTGTAGATCGAGCCATCGTCGTTGGTGCTCATAATACCGAAACGGCTTGCCTCCTCGATCGGTACATCGATGACTGCAATGGTACAGTCGGCACCCGTTTGCTTGTGGTGATCGAGCATCTTTGCATAATTCATCTTGTAAATGTGGTCACCCGAGAGGATCAGAACATATTTGGCATCATAACGGTTGATGAACTCCATGTTTTGCCAAATGGCGTTTGCGGTTCCTTTGTACCAATCGGCACGTTGATTTCCCTGATAGGGCGGGAGGATCTTGACGCCACCAAACGTGCGGTCCAGATCCCACGGAAGTCCGTTGCCGATATAGTCATTCAAGAGCAGGGGTTGGTACTGCGTCAGCACTCCCACGGTGTCCAGCCCGGAGTTGATGCAGTTGGAAAGCGTGAAATCAATGATACGGTATTTGCCGCCGAAGGATACCGACGGCTTTGCCGTTTTTTGCGTCAATGCGTAAAGACGGCTTCCCTGTCCGCCTGCCAACAGCATGGCAACGCATTCTTTTTTCTTGAACATAGCTTTGTAAAACCTCCTGATATATATGTGTGTGAATTTGTAAAAAAGTATTTGCTTTTCATGTTTTACCGCTGCGCGGAATTTTTTTGGAAATTTTACGAACACAGCGGAATATCATTGCGCTCATAGAGGGAACGTTGATGCGGATGGCTCTGCCATAGTTGCGAAGCAAGGCGGGTTCGGTACGGAACTGACCGCGGTTTAGGCATCCTTTTCCGCCGTAGCGCTCCTCGTCGGTGTTGAAGATCTCCTCGTAGACGCCATCCTCCGGCACTGCCAAGAGGAAGTTATTGCGTTCCACGGGGGTAAAGTTGAGTAAAATGATCAGCTCCTTGCCTTTCTCGTCCTTGCGGCGGTAGGAGTAGATACTAAGCTCGGCGTTGTCGGCATCGATCCACTCAAAGCCGTCCGTATCACCGTCTCTTTGCCAAAGCGCAGGTTGCTCGAGATAAAAGTGGTTCAGCTCCGCAGAAAAGAGCTGCATGGCGGCATGTATGGGATAGCCGAGCAAAGACCAATCGATCTCACCCGCATAGTCCCATTCGCGGAACTGTCCGATCTCATTTCCCATAAATGACAGCTTTTTACCGGGATGCGTCATCATGTAAGTCAGAAAGACACGGTCGTTTGCAAATTTTTGGTCATAGTTGCCGGGACAGCGGTCGAGCAAGGAACGCTTTCCGTGTACCACCTCGTCGTGCGAGACGGGGAGCACGTATTGCTCGCCAAACGCGTAGGTGATGGAAAAGGTGAGCTTGTTGTGGTGGTATTTGCGCCACAGCGGATCCTCACGCAAATATGCCAACGCGTCGTTCATCCAGCCCATGTTCCACTTGAGCGTAAAGCCGAGACCTTCGTTCTCAAGGTGTGTTAAATTTCCAAACGCAGTCGACTCTTCGGCAATCATCATGACGTCCGGCAGATCGCGTGCAAGATTGCGGTTCAGCTTTTGGAAAAAGGCAATTGCCTCCAGGTTTCTGTTGTCTCCGTAAATGTTTGGTACCCATTCACCGGGGCGACGGTCGTAGTCGAGATAGAGCATTGATGCCACTGCATCGACACGCAACCCGTCAAAATGGTATTTTTCGATCCAAAAATAAGCGTTTGAGATCAGAAAGCTTTGCACTTCCTCGCGGCCTACGTCAAAATAGCGTGTACCCCATGTGCTGTGACCCATGCGGTCAATGCCTTGGTACTCGTAAAGCGGCTGACCGTCAAACTCAAACAGTCCGTGTGCATCCTTGGGAAAGTGTGCGGGTACCCAGTCAAGTATCACGCCGATGCCTGCCTCGTGCATGGTGTCGACAAACGCCATCAGCTCCTTGGGAGATCCGTAACGCGCGGTCGCGGCGTAATATCCGCACACTTGATAGCCCCAAGAGCCGTCAAACGGATGCTCGGCAAGCGGCATCAGCTCGATGTGCGTGTATCCCATTTGCTTGACATAGGTCACAAGCTCGGCGGCAAGCTCGGTGTACGTAAAATAACTGCCGTCCTCATGCCGTTTCCAGGAGCCTGCGTGGACCTCGTAAATATTCAGCGGTTGGCGCATGACGCTGTCGCGCGTGAATCTTCCTTTGCGCCAACGCATCCAGCCGGCGTCACGCCAACTGTATCCCTCAATATCATAGATCACCGACGCGGTCTCGGGCGGAGATTCCATGCATACGCCGTAAGGGTCAGCCTTGTACATTTCGCGGCAACCGTTGCGAATAAAATACTTGTACTTTTGTCCCTCTGCGACGCGGTCTCCGTCTACCCATATCTCCCATACACCGCGGTCGGTGACGCGTTGCATGGGATATACACCGTTGTTCCAGTCTGTAAAATCACCCGTGAGCGCTACGTACTCGGCGTTGGGTGCCCAAACACGGAATACGTATCTGTCCCCTTCGCGGTGTACACCGAGATAGTTATACGCGCGCGTTGTGGCTCCTTGGTGGAAATCATAAGGTGCAAGATCGTTACGCGCCGATTCCGTTGTGTTACATTGCTTGACGGATTCTTTTGATGTCATATCGGCACTTCCTTTCTTTGCTGCATTTTAATACCTTATTAGTATTATATCATAACAATAAAATTAATCAAGGGGCGTTTTGAATTTTTGGGAATTGCGACCGAAATTACGGCAAAATCACAAATTGGTGCTTCACTGTTACCAAAAACAAAAACGTTTTTTGTCAAATCTGCCTTTTTTCTCCGGCTTGTTTTGCCCATTTTACCATTTTTGATATGTCGATTTTTAACAAAAACAAAAAACAAAAATAAGCAAATCAACCAAATCGTTTTTTAACTATTGTTATTCTATCACAAATTCTATTCGTTGTCAATGTGCAAAATAACCGAATGTCAAAACTTTTGCCTCTTTTTTGTGCAATTTTATGGTTTTTTTATCAAACCTATATTAAAATCAAGGAAAAAGGTGGCGTTCCCGCTTTTGATACCTGCAAAAACTTTCATTGCAGGGGTTTTGGTTATCTTTGGAAGGATACTTAACAAACAAATTCCCGTATCTTTATTGGAAGATAGCTGCTCTTCTATGTTGAAGATTTTTGAAAGTAGGAGGGGCGCGGGGGAGGGGGAAAGCTTTGATCAAAGCTTTCCCCCTCCCCCGCAAAAATTACCTAATATCCAATCCTGCGCGGTGAGCTTGGTCGTGTTGGAAGCGACGGGGGATACGATAGAGCTTTCCGTCGCGTCGAAAGAGGGCTCCCGTTTGATGGAATGAGAACGGGACACCGGCATTTTTACAAGCATTGTGTATGCCGAGGATCCAGTGATAGTCGCAGACACGGGCGTCCACTCCCGATTCCCCGCCTGCCGAGACCTCAGCGATCAAAGCTTTATCGAGGTAGGGCGAGAGGTCGATCGCTCCGAGCAGAGGCTCACAGACGATGACACGGCGGCAAAGTGGCAGAGATAGAAAGATCGGCAAGCGTTCGTCGGCGCGTGCTTGGTTTTCACAGGTACAGCCCACCGTCACATTGGGGTAACCGTCTCCCCAGTCGGGAGGAAGTACCAACGCGAGACGTTCGATTCGTTTGGTAAAAAAGATGAAGTGAAGATCTTGTCTCTGCTTCATCATCTGCCAAACATCCGTGCGCCATTCGTCTGCCTCTTCAATTAAAAAATCGGACGAAAAACAGGTGTAGACCGTTTCGCCCGATTCGATTTTCCATTCGTTGCGTGTTTTGCGCAGCGGGAGCAGAAAATCGGCGTTGAGGGTAACGGCAGAGCTTTCCTTGCCGTGGGTGCCGTCAATGCGATAGACATAGCAATGGTGGCACCCCTCGCTGACACGGTGACAGCCATGCCACGGATTCCACGTTACACTCATTCGTTTCCCTTGAGCACATTCAGCTCTTTGAGGAAAGTGTCAATGTCCTTGAACTCCCGATAGACCGAGGCGAAGCGCACGTATGCCACCTCATCGCGCTCTTTAAGCTTTTGCATCACCATTTCACCGATCTCGGTGGAGGTGAGCTCTTGGCGCAAGGTGTTTTGCAGCTCGGCTTCAATCTCATCCACCAAGACAAGAGCGTCCACGGGACGCTTTTCGGTGGCTTTGAGCACGCCGGACAAAAGCTTTTGTTTGTCAAACAATTCTTTTCCACCGTTCTTTTTGACAACAACGATCTGTACAGATTCGATCATCTCAAAGGTGGTAAAGCGTTTTTGGCAGGCAAGGCATTCACGGCGGCGTCGGATACTGTTCCCCTCGGTAACGGGGCGAGAATCGATCACTTTACTTTCCGTATAACCGCAACCCGGGCATTTCATAAGCTGTTTCAGTCCTTTCAATAAAGAAAATACGAGCTTGTAGGTATAAAATTCACATGATATTCCATACCATACTAATTATACCACAGATTACAGCAAAAGTAAAGAGATATTTTCCGATTTGTTTCAAAACAACCCAATTTTTACCAATTTTGAGCAATTTGCAGATCGGAAAGCACGTCCGGCAAGGTGCAAGGGGTAACAAATCCCTGTATCACGGCACGGAAAATGCTTGTGGCGCGCATCAGATCGTTTCCGACCGACGCTGTGCAGGCATCCTTGTCCGCAAGGACCGAAAGATAAAAGGTCCTGTCGGAGGGGTCGGTGCTTGACGTCAGACGGTATGTCACGCACAGTCCGGCACAAAACGCGGTCTCTTCGGCAAGTGTGAGTGTTTCTTGCTTTTGATGTAAGATCGTTTTCATGATCCGTAGAAGTCTCCTTTCTTCATCGTCCCTCCAAAAGTTGCAAAACACCTATCGGCGTGTTGCAACGATTTGAGGTCACCTCATATTTTACCACAAGCCGATTTCCGCAAATCTATACGCAAATGCCCGACTTTCGGAGTTTTGCGACAAAAAGAAGTGTCGCAAACAGACGAAAGGGCTTTCTGAATTCGACAATTTGAATATTTATCTATATAATTTTGAATAATATACGATTTTTTGATTTGTTTTTTAAGGAACGGAAGCTTTATGCAAGAACGGAAGAATTTGCTCCTTTACAACAAGCCGCTGTTTGTGCTATAATTATATAGAATATAACATGGTTTTTTGTCGATATATGAATATTATTTTGAATATACAAATTTACTTTAAAAATGAATTTTTTATCAATTAGGGAGGGAAAGATTATGAAAAAACGGCGGATCCCGCCAATGGGCAAGCCGACAAAGCTCTTTTTGCGCATTGCTATGCCCGCAGTTCTCTTTTATTCGGTGGCGATACTGATTTCTTATCTCGATGCCCGCACCCATCATCCGTTGCTTGCAAATCTTCTTTATGCGCCTTTTTTGGAATACATCGTGGCTTGTTTGGCAATTCTTGTTTGCGGTTCGTTGATCATAGAGGTCGCTCAGCGAGACACAAGATAGCTAAAAATGAAACCATGGAAAGACAGTATAACCCCGGCAGATGTTTTGCTACCCATCTGTCGGGGAATATCGGAGTTTATGCTTTGGGATACAAATGCTTAATGTTCAGCAATTTTGTGAGGTGTTATTTTTTTTGTTTTTGCATTTCTTTAGGGATTTTTTGCCGGAGTGAGGAAAAAATCGATTCTGTCTTTTAGGAGAAGTCGGGGCGGTGGCTTTTTGGGCCGATTGGGCGGAGGTCTCGTCGGAAGATTTTTGTTCGTTCCCCGCAGCCTCCATGATCTGCGCTTGCAGAGTTTTGGTATGTTTGGGAAACAGGCGCCGGACAAGGAAGAGTGCGATTGCAACGGTTACAACCTTTTCGGGCGAAATGGGGAGCCACAGGAACATGAGATAAGCACTTGCCACCGCGATCATCCACGTTGTATTTGTGATGGTTCCCAGTCCCAGCAGAACATAGCTCCAGCCGTTTGTAATCAGCCAGCCGATGCCGAAACAGACCAAAAACCTCCAATTCAAAATCAATTTTCCCCACAGCTTTAGCTTTTGTTTCCATTTTTTGTGGAAGTCTCCTTTCATGCGGCTCTCCCCCCTTTCCTCAAATCATGTATTCAAAAACTACAGACGAAGTATTGTGCAAAAAGTTTCAATAAGATTGTAAATAAAGTGTAAATCCGAAAAAGAAAAGGAACTTCGTCAATGAAACAGTCGCCGAATATGGAAAAAGGTTACAATTTTTTGTAAAAGACATTGAAGAAAAACATGTAATGGATAGCTTTAAAAAAACAAAGTAGAAAATCCGAGAAAAATCAAGAAAAAATCAAATGAAGATTTTTTCAAAAAACTATTGCAATTGAGTTCAAAATGTGTTATAATATAGTCTGTTGCAGATAAAGCTGCACACAGGGGTATAGCTCAGCTGGTAGAGTACCGGTCTCCAAAACCGTGGGTCGCGGGTTCGAATCCTCCTGCCCCTGCCATCAAAGGGCGAAAAAAAAGATATCGCCCGGAAAAGCCTTGATTTTTCAAGGCTTTTTTCCTTTTTCGGGGTGAAATTTTTATGTTCGATTTCGTAGATGAAAAACGGATATTTTTCGATACTGAATAGATTTGAACTCCCGTGAGAACGAAAATCGCCCAAAACACACAGCACAGAGAAAGAAAAAACTCTGTGCTTTTATTATTGAGTTTAATTTATTAACTGTTTTCTATTGACTTTTCAAAAAAATTATGGTAGAATAATAATGCCAAACTAACTTAATATGTGTGAAAGACGGGTGTACTATCTTTATTTATAGGGATAGTTATACTTTTTTTAAGCATAATATCATTATTGAATTTGATAAAATGCAAATTCCATTTATGATGATATTATGGTTACACCCTTTTTCACGTAAAGTTAGTTTGGCGACTATCGGAGTTTGCGTTTTTGTGCGGCTTACTTCGGTAGCCGCACTTTTTATTTTATATCTATCTTTTGGAGGAAAAAGAAAATGAATCAACACAAGCAACATTCACAAAGACCTCAACCTGCACCAAAGTGCATACGCTTCTTATCCTTTTTGCTGGCAATGATACTTTTACTAACCTGCCTTTCAGCATGTAAAAAGGAAAAGCAACCAACAAACGAAGAACTTATCGAAAATAGAATTACTACCTTTGTAACCGCATACAATGACGGGGATATGGATACTGTAATGTCTTGCCTTGATGCAAAAACAAGAAATGCTTTTCAAGCAATGTTAAATCTTCTCGGTGGGCTTGCTGGAAGTGCTGCTGGCTTTAATATAGATTTGTCTGATTTGTTTAGCTTGGGAGTAAGCACTACAACGGGCGATTTTATGGAATTAGAGATTACCAATATTACTGTCATAGATAACGAGAACGCAACCGCGACAACAACGATGGATTTAACTGGTGCTGGAACTCAAACAATATATTTTGTGATGGTTTATGAAAATAATGGCTGGTATATCCACGATATGACAGATGAACAAATAGGAGATTCTATAAACAATTCTAATCAAACTGGAACAAATATCAATGTATTAGAAATGAATAGCATTTATAATGAAAACGCCCAAATAAAGTTTGAGATGAATGACAAAACCTATTCTGGTATTATAAATTCAAAAGGCGAAATAATCTACTATTCAGAAGAAAAGTATATCAATTGGACGTCGATAGGCAATAGTGCTGGTTTTGTTACGACATATACTGACGACGATAAGAAAATATACACCTTATTTAATGAAAACGGTTACAAGACGATTACGGTAAATGAAGATGTTTTTGATACGATAATCGGCTATGGTGATGGTTTAATTTTAGTTTATAAAAACACCTCTACTATCACAACCGAAGAACATTCTTATGGCGTTTTGGATTGTAACGGAACTTGGATAAAACAGTTAACGGCAGGAACAAAACTTCCGAATTCGGATGATTCGAGCGGGTATCCTTTTGAATATATTGGTGATGGAGTCTTTATGTATTTTAACGATTATGGCTTTGATTACCGTTATATTCTTTTTAATAGTATCACAAATGAATCTTACTATATACAAACCTGTCGTATTTACAGTGACTGTTTTTCTAATGGTGTAATATACGGAAAGAACGTGTACCATGGCACAATAAGTGATTATTCTAATCAAACAGAACGTATAGATATGCCTTCGTATTTTGCGCTTCGAGCAGACGGAACGTTTGAAGAAGTGTCAGAATTTACAGATGCTTATAATGATTTTCTGATAAATAAAAACGGTGAATATATGTGCGTAGTAGACAAAACTAATAACACAGAGAAAGAGTATACCGCTTTTCCATCAGAAACGATCTCTTCTATTCAGTTTGATGGCAATTTTGGACTTGTAATTTTAAATGGAGCAGATGGAAAAACTTATTTTACAGTAATAGATAAAGAGTGCAATCAAAAAGTTGCTCCTACTGTTTGTTTAAGTGCAGCGATATCAGACGGTCGAATAGTCTATAAAAATAGCGACAATATATACGAGGTAATAGATGTAAACGGAAGTGCAATTGTTTCTAAAAATCAAAGCTTTACATACATTAGCAACTACAGTGGTGGAATTGCAAAAGCTGAAGACAGTGATGGTGAATGCTACATCGGGCTTGATGGCAAGCCTTTGACAATAAAGTTGAAATAGTATAGCTTTGCGCGAAAAATATCTTTTTCGTCCGACTTTCACAAAACCGAAGCCAAACGGCTTCGGTTTTTCTTTTATCCGGTGTTTTTGCGCGTTTCTCTGTCCGGATTACGATTTTTGACGAATTATTCGGAAGATTTTTGGCGGACACAAGAGCATCATTATCCTGCTTGGTACGATGTGTGACACTGTTTCCGTCTGGTACAGCATCAAAAAAGCATCAAGGCGACAAATTGCGGTCGCCTTTTCTTTGATTACAGCGGAGCAAATTTTGTTGCTCGAACAATCCATCCATAGTCTATCTGTTGCCTTTTTTGTAGGTATACTGAATCGGCTTTTCGGTCTTTCCGTTGATGCCAATGGATTCGAGATTATGGAAGTCATTGTAAGCAAGTACATACTTCAAGTCGTCGCCGCGAACGATCTCGGTCATAAAAACTCCGCACTTGGTGGAATTCCGAAGAACCTTTAACTTAAAGATCGCACTTTCTATTTGACTTGATGCAAAAAGGGCGAACTGTATGTGCTGCCACATTTCAATTTGCCCTTTTGATAGGTATATTACATCCTTGGTAAATACGGTTGGTTTTTAAAATCGGAATTTGCCATCTTTCACTTGTATTTGATTTTATATTGTTTTTGTGTTCAATTTCTTGATTTCAAATATGAACGCGTTGTATTGCGGTTGCGTATGCGGCAAAAGGATGCCGATATTTTGGAGCGCCGCACCGCTGAGCGTCTGCCCTGTTTGCGGAATCTCGTAAAGGCTGTCGGACTCCAATCCGCGTAGATGAATATAGCAGTTTCGGTCAAGGATGGAAATGTCCTGCGTGACCGCGCAGACCAAGCTTTGGCCCCTGTCTTTGGAAACAAACTGCCATGCGGTAAAAATACTGTCATCGTACGGCGAGGAAAGGCGATAATAGTCGCCGTATGCGATCAGAACACGGTGTTTTTTGTAAAACGTGGTGTATTCCGAGCACTCGTCGATCTCTTCCTCGCTCATTTTGGCAGGATCCAATTCGTAACCAAATGTCCCGTGCATTGCCGTGACCGCTCTTGTTTTAAAAGGTACCGTCCGCTTGGTCTTTTTGGTGGGACAAGCCGAAATATGCGCCCCCATCGTGCATACAGGGTAAGCAAACGAGGTTCCGTACTGAATGGTCAAGCGTGATATGGCATCGGTGTTATCACTGCACCAAATTTGCGGGAAATAAGTCAGCATGGCGCCGTCAAAGCGTCCGCCACCGCCACTGCATCCCTCAAATAAAATATGGGGATGTGTTTTGATGATGCCGTCAAGAATTTTATAAAGCCCGAGAATATAACGGTGATAGATTTCGCCCTGTCGGTTTGCGGGATAGTATTGGCTGTACACGTCACAAACATATCGGTTGTAATCCCACTTCACATAATCCACGCCACCTGCATCAAGCACGTCATTGACCGCTTGTATCAGATGCGCACATACATCGGGGCGGCTGAGATCCAGGCAGAGCTGATGACGGCTGCGGGAAGGTGCGCGATTGGGTACACGCAGGACCCAATCGGGGTGTGCACGGTAGAGGTCGGAATCCTCGTTCACCATTTCGGGCTCAAACCATAGACCGAATTTCATGCCCATTTGGTGTATCTTATCTGCTAAAGCGGGGATCCCTCCCGGGAGCTTTTGCTCGTTTGCTACCCAATCGCCAAGTCCCGATCTGCCATCGTTCCGCGTACCGAACCAACCGTCATCAAGGACAAACAGTTCAACACCGAGGGCTTTTGCACTTTCGGCGGTTCGGATCAGCTTTTCGCTGTCAAAGCTAAAATAGAACGGCTCCCAACTGTTTATGAGAATGGGACGTTGGGCAGACACAAATTTACTGTCGCAAGCATTTTCACGGAAGATATCATGATAGCGATGGCTGAGTTCCGAAAGTCCGTCTGCCGAATATGCCATGGCAACCTCGGGGGCTTCAAAGGTCTCTCCTTTTGCCAGCTTGAACTCGAACTGCTTGGGATGGATGCCCATGGCAACTCGCGTTTGGCTATAACCGTCCACCTCGGCATCAAAAACAAAGTTTCCGCTATACATCAAACAAAAGCCGTAGGCGTTGCCGCGATCCTCGTCGGTGTTATGGTCGCATAAGATGACAAAAGGATTGTGAAAATGCCCCGAAGCACCGCGGAAGGAGCCGATCTCGTTGATCCCGTGGGTGAGGGGATGACGGTCGGTCTGTCGTTCCAAGTAATGATGCCCGAAGAAATCGATCATATCGTAATCGCACGTCATAAAATCCAAGCTTGCAGACATCAATCTCTGCAAACGGATCTCTCCCTCGGAACTGTTATAAAGGATCGCGGAACGTGTGATGATATCTTTTTCGTAAAATGTGCTGTAAAGCAATTTGACCGAAACATGAGTGACTTCGTCCTCAAGTACGATCTCCAAGGTATCCGCGTTTTCGTTCTGCCTCGCAAAAAGTGTAGGGAGGGTGGACAGACGGTATTTTCCGTGATAGATGGTATGCGTTCGATATTTCCCTACAAAGGCATAACTGCCGTCGGGATTGATCAGCTCGATGGAGGGAACGCGGTAATCCCCTGCGTCGTTGGAGGAAAACTCCTGCGGATAGGCGCAGAGAGAATAGACTCGGTCTTCCCCTGCCTCGGCGGGATTGGACTCGTGACTGCGGACCACCCGCGGGATCAAGTACGACACATCGGCATCGGATATCCTGCTACCATAATACAGGTGCAGTAGATGCCCATGCTCCGAGATCTTCATTTGGTAGGTGCTGTGCGCCGTTTGCAGAGTGAACACTCCGTTTTCATATACAATTGACATCGGTGCCTCCAACGATCATATAAGACCACCGTACGAGGTGATCTTTCTCTGTAAGGTCTCTACATCAATCTTCTCACACGGCAGACCGTTCTCGATTGCCATTGCCGCCGCGATACCGGCAGCCTCCCCCATACAAGTGGTAATGGGCATGATGCGTACTGCAGCCAAAGCCTCGTGCGTTGCACTGATACATCTCCCCACAACCAAAAGATTGTCGGCATCCTTGGGGATCAGCGCGCGGTACGGAATGGTGTAGTAATCGTTCTTCGGTACATGGATATGCGTGGTTCCGCCGCCGACGGGATTATGGATATCGATCTCATAAGTACCTCTTGCAATACTGTCCTCGAATTTTCGTGCCGAGCAAAGATCTTCCACGGTTATACAAGTTAGTCCGATGATACGTCGGCTTTCGCGGATCCCCGCCTCGGGGCCGGATTGGATCAGCTCGCAATTTTCCATCCCCTCGATATGTTTGCGGCAAAAGTTGACCATCTCCAGCATTTGTTCTCGCAAGATCATTTCCGCATCTGTTACATCCTCCGCATTTGTGGGATCCTTTCCGTTGACGCGTGTGGTATTCATGTGGATCATCTGCAAAACAGGATATCTGAAAAACAGAATATCTTCGCGGGGATTGATCAATTTTCCTGCCTCATGATATTTTTTATAAGTTTGGTTTGCTTTGACCGCGTCAAAGCGTTCCCAATCAATATTTCCGAGCCGAAAGCAGAGTGTCATCGGCTGACAAAGCTGATCCGTCTCTCTGCCAAGATGAAACGGCAGTCCCGCAAAGGCGCAAAGATCGGCGTTTCCCGTCGCGTCAATAAAAGTCTTTCCACAAATACGAAGCAGACCCGAGGAGGTTGCCACCGTAATACTTTTGATATGGCGGTCATCCTCTTTTTCCACATCGCAAAGTGTTGCGCGGAACAAAACCTTGACGCCGTATTCTTTCGTCAAGCGGTCCAATACGATCTTCATATATTCATCACGGTAGTGTCGTGATTCTTTTCCGGTGCTTCCGCCAAGCTCATAGATCCGCTTTAAAAGCTCAAAATAAAGTCCCGCATTTGCAACCTCTCCGTTTGGAACGGTGGAATGACGCATAAATGGGTATACGATCGCCGTGGTTGCCATTCCGCCGAGATAACTGTATTTTTCAATTAAAATAACCTTTCTTCCCTCACGGGCGGCGGATACCGCACTCATGACACCGGCAAGTCCGCCGCCGCAAACCACAACATCATAAGTACCGAGTTCTTTTTGTTTTTGTAAATACTGAATATTCATTCTATTTCCTTTCAACAGAATGCTCTTGCTTGGAAACCATATAACTGACAAGACGGTCGGGGAAATTGACGGTCATGCCGTCCACACCGCAATTGTACGCGTGCCGCATCAAATGAACGTCGGAGCACCCCCAAGCACGCACCTCATACCCCATGCTGTGCCATTTTACTACCTTTTCGGGAGTGAGATTTTCGGCTTGCGGGCAAAGCTGTTCGCCGCCGAGTTCTTGGAGCCGCAACAAAGTTTCTTCATCAAAATCGGCTGTCAGATATCCCACACGGCACAAGGGGCAAAGCTGTTTGATCTTTTCGATGTATTCAAGGTGAAAGGACGTAACAGTCGTTTTTTCCAATACCCCGTATTGCTTCAATAAGCGCAAAACATCCTCTTCGACATCGGCATCCTTCAGCTCAATCGCAAAGTGCAGATCGCGGAACGCGAAATAACGCAAAAAATCCTCAAAAGCTACAATGATATCCTCGGTTGCGGTCTGTGCGTTTTTTACACGCATCTTCAGCAACTCGGCAAATGTGTAATCTCCGATTTTTCCCGTTGCACCGATCACTCTTTCCAAGGTGCGGTCATGAAACAGCACCAAAACGCCGTCCTTGGTACGGCGAACATCGGTCTCAATGCCGTTGGCACCCTGCTGCAACCCCAAATAAAAGGAACTCATCGTGTTCTCGGGCGCGTATTCGCTTGCGCCGCGATGAGCGTATACAATAAACATGGGCAATCTCTCCATTCTACCTGTCAAAAATTAAATGACCAAATCCGCGATCACAGCGCAATGGTCGGTACTGTTGAGCATATCGCTGTCGCAAACGATCTCACTGCGCAGAACATCAGTGTTTTGATCTGTCACAAAAATGTAATCCAACGGCAGACCGTTGCCGTCGGGCTCCTTGCCCACCGCATGAAAGGTAGCGATAGGACGTGAGCAAAACTCGCGGGCAACGGTCAGCGTGTCGGTAAAAAACGTACACAGCACACGATAGGGCTCCTCTAGGCAGGTGGAATTGAAGTCCCCCGTGAGAAAGATCGGAATGTCTCCGTGCGTTTGGCGCAATTCATTTGCAACCGAAAGCAGCTGTTTGGCGTTTCCGATGCGCCATTGATTTCCCACCTCGGCATCGGTTCCGATCTCCTTGGGATAACGGCCGATGATAATGGCAAAATGAGCATTGATGACCGCAAAGCGTTTGCCGCTTGCTTTGTCTTGTAAAACGGCAATCGAATAGGTTTTTGAATTTGTATAGCGGTGGGCAAAAAATGCACCTGCCTGCTCCACGAGCGAAAATTTGTCGTTGCGGTACAGGATGGGGGTACGGGAGACTTCACCGCTCCCCTCCACCGCCGTTCCCGCAACGCTGAAATTTCCCGTTGCAAAGGGCTTCACCACGGTCTCATACGCCAACGCGTCACACTCCTGTAAACAAAGCACATCGGGGGCGTGGCGTGTGTAATTTGCCAACATCAAGGAAGCGCGGTTGGCAATGTGCACGTCGCGCTTGACGTTGTTCCCCATGAGCCGAAGCTTTAAACTGTTGTTCATAGTCATCCTCCTGTAAAACTCGATCCTATACCTTTACGGCAGATCGATCTCGAGCAACACGGGCATATGGTCCGATGTCCAGAGCGCATAGAGATTTGACAGTGTGGCATAGCTTTTGACACTTGTGTTTTCGGAGACATATACATGGTCAATGGCGCTTGTATGAGTTGTGGAAATTTCTTTCCAATCGGTGTAAATGCCCAATGAGCGATCATAGGTTGCGTAATCGTGGTGCCCGCTGCTGTCGTTTTTGGTTTCTGCTTTCTCCCAGGCGGCTTTTAATCCGTCACTTCGCAAAACGCCGTGCGGTTCACTGCTGACTTTGCTGTTCAGATCCCCGCCCATGATCACGGAAATATTCGGGTAACTATTTTTTACGCCTTGTATCAGCTCCAAAATTTCATAGGCATTGGAAATACGCGCCGCGTTGCCGTCGATACCCGATTGATTATACATAAAATGCGTGTTGAACACGGCAACCTGCTTGCCGCTCTCTTTTTCGCAAAACACCGCCCAAGTCACGCTTTTGGAATTGACATCATTGGGACCGGAATACAGAAAATATCCCGATTTGACAACCTCCAATTTGTCGGCATTGTAAAACAGCGGTGTATAATTGGAGGTTCCCGCCGTAGTTTCCACTTCGCTGTATCCCAAGCTTTTCAGCATGGAAGTAAAGGACGCATGATACGCCGCGGAATACTCCTGACATCCGAGCACATCGGGGTGATAGGAGGAGACGATCTCCTTTTGCAAGGGCTGGCGAACCGTTGCCTCGCCGCAGGTGCCGCTATAACCGTATACATTGTAAAAAACAATACGGATGTCGCCGTGCGACTCGGTTGCAAACAGCGTTCCGTCGGTCAAAGAGGTCTCGGCGGTTGCCGTATAGGAAAAGCCGTTTTGAATGGTGTAAGCCTTTTGTGAGCCCGATGCCAAAAAGGTGTTTTCCACGTAATCCGACAGTGCCTCGTATGCAAGCATGCCATCCGCTGACAGTTGAAGCTTTTGATCTTTTGCGGAAACGGTAAAGCGATGATCGGTAACTGTTTCATCGGAACGTGCAGTATTGCCAATCAAGATCTCACGGTCTGTTGCGGGCGTGGCATCGGATACGATCTCAAAATCGTAACCGTAATTTTCATACAAGTAATAACGCAGGTTGTTTGCCAAAAGCGTTTCGTTTACCGTTGCATTTTCGGGGATCACGATGCGGTATTCGCTCAATTCGGTATCACAGCATACGATACTGTCGATCCCATATTTGTAATGGGACGAATAAATATGGTCGGTGGTAAAAAGCAATGTTTTGTCGATCACCTTTTGTCCAATGATGACGTGGTTGTAAAAATAGGAAATTGCGTTGAGCCCCCCCGCCTTACTTGTGGCATATACCAGTATTTTGTTACCGCTGTAACCGATCTTAAAATCCTTGGTTCTCAACACCGTTTCGATTGTTTGTGTTTCCGCAAATGAGGTAGGGCCGATCAAAATTCCCGGCTTTTGGAGATCTGCGTCACCGGCGCTTCGGTCGCTTTTGACACTGAGGGTTGCTCCGGTTAGGTTTTTGACCCCCGATTTGAGAGTCTCGATTTTATCTTTGATATCGGCGTCGGAATAAAATTCCTGTGCCAGCCAAATGGTAAAATCGGTCTTTCCGTCGGATGCGATTACAACGTCCTCAAAGCTTTGATCGGAAGCTGCAACAGTGCTCTCTTCTTGGGTAGACCCCGAGGGAACCTCGGGGTCGTTGGTGTGATCGGTGCATCCCGCGGCACAAATGACAAGCAGCAGTGCGGTGAGAAAACACAAGATTTTTTTAAAGCTTGAACACATCGGTAAGCGAGCCATGATCTTCAAATCCTGTTGCGTTGGCAGAGGCTTGGGAAAGTGTAAGAATATCCTCGGAAGCAATTACCAAAACGGTTGCCTCGGGGTTGAAATAGGTCTTTTTCATGTTATTCAATTCCTTTCTGTTTCATTTAATGTAAAATCTGTAAATCTGGGACAGTGGTCAGAGCTGAGGAGTGCCAAGCGGTCGGTGACGGTAACATAGGAGGCAGTCTCCATTTTCACGCCGCCCTCATACGCGGGCATTCTCCAGATATAGTCGATTGCGCCGCGGGGATCCTCAACGGGAGGACGGTAAGAGATGTATTCTCTTTTGGTCTCGTCGTAAACGGCATACGGCTTGGTTCCCTTGGAGTTATCCTTGATCGGCGCCAAATCGTAAAGCCATTCCATACCCCCTTTTTGCAAGGTGCAAAAAGGCTCGGAGCCGTATCGGCAGTTTAGATCGCCGCCAACCAACACGGGCAAATGAAGGTAAGAGGTGTCCCTCCGAATTGCCGCAACCGTGTCCAGCAGAAGCTTTGCATTTTGCACACGGGCGTCATTGCTCTGCGTGGGCGTCAGCCACGCGGCATTGTACATAAAATGCGTACAAACGGCAAGAAAGTGTTTTTGCGTCTTTAACTCTTCAAATACCGCCCATGTCAAGGATTTTGACGAGGCATCATTAATATTGAGTACCGCGCCGTCGTCCTTGGCGGGATCGGGCATGACCTCGGGGTACATGACAAAGCCTTTGTCGATCAGCCTTAAGGTATCGGGGCGGTAAAACAGCACGGTATAGTTGATTTTTACCCCATCCTTATGGCTTTTGGTATGATGGACATCCACCTCTCGGTACCCCGCGTTTGACAACAGCGGTGTCATATGTTGATGATAGGCTTTGCTGTATTCCTGCATACCCAATACATCGGGGGCATAGCTTTGGATCAGTTCCATCTGCATTTGCTGACGCAGGGTCACGGGACCGCTGTTTAAATGCGGCTGATGTTCTTTGTCTTGCCACCAACGGTAGCCAAAAACATTGTAGAACATTGCACGCAAGTTCCCCTTTTTTTCTCCGATAAAATGGGAGGAAAAGATGGTTTGCTCGTTTGTCATAGTCTCACCCTCTTTCGCGCGTTATTCCAACACAATATCCGCAAATTTGGGACAGTGGTCGGAGGCAAGACACGCGTTTCGGTCGGTCACGGTCAAGTAGTTGGATACGGTAAGCGCGCCGCTCATAAAGATGTGGTCGATGCCGTAGCCGGTTGCCGACGGTGAGGGACACGAGGTATACATGTTGGTTTCGTAGCTGTAAGTGGCATATCCTTTGGTTCCGTAAGCGTCGGTGTTTATCCCCTCCGCGTCACGCATCCATGTAAAGCCGGCGTTTTGGATATCGGCAAAAGGTGCGCTTTGATAGGTGCAGTTCAAGTCACCGCCCAAAATAATGGGTACGTTGGGATATTGTGCTTGAATGGCTTGTATTTGTGCCAAAAGCTGTACCACATTGGCTTGACGCTGTGCGGTGTGGTCGATGCCATCTTCATTATACATCAGATGTGTGCTGACAACCGCAAACCGTTTGCCGTTTTCGCCCTTTTGTTGGAACACCGCCCAAGAAAGCGATTTGGTGTTACTGTTATTACAGCCGTCGCCGGTGTAAAGGAAGTAGCCGCAGGCACCCTCCACCAAGCTCACCGTGGCGGTGTTGTAAAAGATAGGCGTATCGTTGACACTGTCACCCGTGGCAGACAGGGTAACGGGAACCTCGGCATACCCCAAGGCGGTAAGCTTTGCGGTCATGCTGTTGTGGGACTGGGCTACATATTCTTGAAATCCGATGACATCGGGATTGTAGAATTGAAAAATTTCCAGTTGCAGCTCTTGCCGCAAGGCAACGGGGCCGCCTTTGCTTCCGTTGGTATCCTCATAGCCGTAAAGGTTATAGGACATGATGCGGAGCGAGCCATCGGATTTTTCCATATTGGCGGCAGACCCCGAAAAGGCTTGCGCCGCGTCACCAGTTTGGTTGACTTGAACGGGAAATCCACCCCATTCCTTGATATCATCGAGTGCTTTTTGATAACCGTAAGAGGAGCTTGCGGCTATTTGCAGGCGACCGTTGTCATCAAGGTAGATTGCATATTGATGATTGGGCGGTAAATTGCTTACGGTGTAAGCGGTTTTGCCCACCAAAATCGATTTTTGATTGACCGAAGCAGTATCGTCCTCCTCAAGGACTTCAAGCGTATAGCCAACCGTTTGCAGGTATGCCTTCAGCTCATAAGCCGCAAGTCCCGCAACGGTTTGCGAGGCATTTTGAGGAATGACGATTTGATAACCGTCGAGGTTGATCAGCTCCTCATTCTGTTGGGTCAATAGGTAAAAGACACCGCGCCCGTTTCGGACACCGCAACCGTTACACGGACGGTTTGAATACTTTTCATCGGTGTGCTTGTGCTGTCCTCTTTGGTCCAACAAGCGACATCAAAGGTGTAGGAGCTTCCGTAGGTCAATCCGCCGATGGTGTAGCAGAAGAAGTAATTTCCGCCGTAATCGGCAGCGTTTAATGGTTCGCCATCGGCACTCAAGCTTTCATATACTTTGGTACAGTTTACGGTTGCGTTGTTTCCGTCTGTGTCATTTTCGGGGTAGTAGGTGAAGTCATAGCCCGCTTCCATATTTGCAAGCTTTTCTGCATCGGCTTTCATCACCGATACAAAACGAACATCCACTGAGTTTGTAGCATCGGGTGTCGTACGGCTTTGGAAACCGGCGATAATGGGACGGGGGAGGATTGACAAGGTAGCACTGTTCAGCGCATCGGTTTTGCTCCATCCATTCAAGCCGACAAGAACCCAACTGGTAGCCGTATTTCCATCCGTTTTTGTAACGGTAAAATTATATCTCTGATATGCACCGAAATGAATTTCTGCATCGCCCTTTTCCAATGCTGCTTTCACATCGTCCATCAGCGGAATTTTGATCTCTACGGTAAAAGCAAGCGTATCTTCTCCGTTCACCTTCATGTAGGAGTCATGTCCGAGTTGTACATCGATGCCTTGCTTGGTCGTATTGCTAACGACGGTACTACTCTTGTAATTATAAGAAGCCAACCCGTAATCGGCGTTCGTGGAATAATTATGTCCTAAAAGAACCTCTATACATCCATCATATCCTTCTTGTCCGGCGGATCCCCATCCACCGGTTAGTGCGGCTGCGCTTGTTTCAAATGCGAACCATATCCGAGTGTTGCCGCCTTCGTTAATTAAGGATTGTGCGACCTCATAGAACACATACAAATTGTCACCGTCGGTACTCAAGTACAGATTTGGGTACGATGCCGCAGTTGCTTCACCGGCATGATCGAAAGAACTATTCCATACAGGAGTATCCATCGCCATGCTGGGCGTATCACCGTATTCGTTGGTGCCTTTTTTTCCATCCATAGTAACAGACGGAGTTTGGTGAATCACAACCGATGTTTGGGTTGGTGTGGTGTCATCCTCTGCCGCCGCGATCGGAACGATTAATGTGGAAAGGAAAATTGCGCAAATTAGGATAAAAGCAAGTAATTTTGTTTTTTTCATTGTGTTATTCCTCCTTAAAATTGTGTAAAGTAATTTTGATATCATGTAGCCGTCAAGCAGGTGTGCCGCGGCGTTTGGTGTAAACAACAACTGCACAAGCAATGATTGCGAACAGTACAAAGCATGCCGAGGTGTTCAAAGAGGATTTGCATCCGCCCTCCTCCTCGGTTGCGGGAGCAGTGGTGCTTTCTGCGGGAGCCTCGGTTTCCGTGGATGCGGTGGTGTTTTGTTCGTTGTTATCATTTCCCGTGTTGTTGTTTTGGTTGAACTCTGCAAGGATTTCCTCCTTGTTTTCCGCCCAATGTGCCAGAGATTCATTGATAAAGCTTTCCAGCTTGGGCATGGCCAGCTTCATTCCCTCCAAATTCAATTGGCTTTCGGTTTCGGCTGTCAGACAATACGTGCTTCGGAAGGTCTCGTCACTCAGATCTACGCCAGATACCTCGGGATCATTCGCTTGGAAGAAATACACCTTTTTGGCGGTGCAGACATCTTCCATCGCATCGACGTAATCCTGATAGGTCAAGCCAAGGTCGTTGGTTCCGGAGAAATTCCAAGCGGTGGTAAAGATCAAACAAGCATTGGGATATTTCCCGCGCAAGCCGTTGATTAGTACGTTCATCGCGCCCATAAAGGTTTCGGTATCCTTGCTTTCAAGCGTACCGAGAGGAACCTCATTATAAAAGTCATTGAGACTGCCGTTGACGATGATGACGTTGGGCTTGTTGTTGGACATGATGGCGTATCTTCTGACCATGGGTAAGGTATCGATATTGTTGTACGCGGAAACCAAGTTGCCGTTTTTGCCGTAGTTGTTGAAAGTCCACTCGTACTTGGTTGCAAGCAATGCGGGCCAGACGTAATCCGGATCCAAGGTGTCTCCGGCAAAGCTTTCGTCTCCCAAAACACTTACCGTGATGCCTTTCATCGACTCATGATAAGCGGTGGTTTTACTTTCCTCGATCCAAGACAAAAGCGCATCCTTTTCGGTGGGGCCTTGCTTGTTCATGGAGAGGCTCATTTTTCCTACGTTCCAATCATAACCGACCGATGCAACCAAGCCCGTAGTATCGGAGCCGGTAAAGCGTTCCCAAGCACCAAAGCTGATGTTGGAGTACGCATCGGTTTTTCGTGCTTCGCAGACCGTTTCGGGGATCGGAATACCGACCTCAACCGAGGTTTTGTTTCCGTCAATGACTACCGCAGCTTTGGTTCCGTCAAAAACAGCGCTCCCCGCGGTGTACTCGGTTTTGCCCGTTCCCAAATAGGTTACGGGTGAGGTGTTCCCCGCTGTGCTGACCGCATTTGTCGTTGTGTCGATGCGGAGCTCTATGTAGTTGCCTAACGCATCCTCACTGTCTTTGTCGGCGCCACCATATCCGATTTGGAAGTACACGGAATCCTTTTGCGTTTGATAGGTCTCAAAGAAAAGGTATAAGTAGCTTTCATCATAGCTTACACGGACGGTAGATTTGTTTTCGGCTAACACTGTTTCTTGTGTGCTTACCGAGGTCGGATCAGTGCGGAGGCTGTCTAAATACATGAGCGGAGTTGCCGCCCATCCTTCGTCCGTTCCCATACTGCCGTCTACCGTAACGCTCTTGTCCTCCAGATCGACCGCGCCGCGCAGCTCGAGGAGCGTGCTGTTCATGGATTTGTTCCAATTGTACTTGGTTTGCCCGGTAAGCGACCAGTCGGTGCCTGTGCCTCCGTCTGCCTTGGTCACCAGAATGTTTCTGCGTTGCAAAGCACCAAATTTAATTGTTTTGCCGCCGCGCGACATATCTTCCTTTACGTCCTGCATCAACGGGATCTTCAGTTCCGCCGTAAGCATTGTGGTACCGTTCTTCTCATACGAGCTCATGCCGATCTCCACGCCCGATTGGTCGCTGCAGTTCGTCTTGCTTTTATAATAGTAGTATTCGATGCCGTTTTCACGACCCTCTGTCTCATCCATGCCCAATCGGATCTGGATCTCACCGTCGTAGCCGTCCTGTCCGCCCGATTTCCAGCCCTTCTCCATACCGCTGTCGCTGGTTTCAAAGCTGAAATACAGCAACGAATCGGCTCCGTCACGGATCACGTCCCGGCTGATCTCATAAAACATATACAGGTTATCACCGTCGGTACTCAAATACAAATTCGGGTAAGAGGTGGCGGTAGCCGCTTCCTCCGTCAGATCGTTCCAAACAGGCTTGTTGAGCATCATATGGGGCGTTTGGCTATACTCCCCGTCGCCCATTTTTCCATCCACAACAATGGTTGCGGCATTGTGGACGACGCTTGCGGGAACTTCGGAGCTACTGTCAGCCTCCGCCGCGGCAGAGGGAACGAACATGGAAAGAAACATCACGCAGGTAAGGACACAAGCAAGAAATCTCGCTTTTTTCATTAGGGTATTCCTCCTTATCAATTGATTTTTTTGAGTGGGGGTTCGCGGGTTCTTTCTTTGATGATCAGTTTTGTGTTGCCAACCACTGGAGCGTTGTGTTTAACTCGTCCAGCTTTTCTTCCACGGTTGACAGCTTACCGTTAATGTAGCCTGCCCAAGTGGTGCCGTAGCTTTCATTATCGATCAGCACGTAACCGGGGGCGTCGCATAGGTATCTTGTCTCATAGGAGTAAATTCTTGCAAGGTCAAACCATGCGGTGTCACGGATCAGCTCCAGCATATCGGACATTTCCTGTGAGGTGGCGCGCAGGTATTTCATACATTCATCGAAGATGACCGGAGTGGTTTGTCTGTAACCCTCGCTTGCAAGGCATTCCAAGGTTGCGGTCACTTCTTCCAAGCGTTCATCGGGGACATTACTCATAATGCCGTAAAACGATGCGGGTTGACGGACGGTTGAGTAGTACTGTGCCTGTTGTGTATCGTATTTGGGCAACGGTACACAACCGTATTCAAATCCCGCTTCCGAGAGCTTGTTCATGCCCGCACCGCTTTCGGTAATAAAGAACAGGACATTCCCCGCGGTAAACCCTGAGATGGATGCGTTGATGCGCGCGTTGTTCATCTCAACAAGGGTTTCAAACGTTGTCATGAGGCTGTCTGCCTTGGTTCCCTTTAGATCGGAATGGATCACATAGTTGCCCGCTTCATTTTTGGTTGTCAACGGAACACCGCACCCGTGCAACAACGCGGGCCACGCGTAGTATGCCCCTACAAGACCGATACGGTCGCCGTCATCCACGGTCTCACTGCCGTTTTGATCCACATAGGTATCCTTGATCATGTTCATCAACGCTTCCAGTGTCCACGCATCGTCCTTTACCAAATTGTAAGGAGATTCCAATCCCAAGTTTTTGACAAGGTCGGCGTTGAAGTAAAGGCAATACGTCATTTGAACGAGGTTTGTGGAAATGTCGCCTGTGCAGATGAAAAATGCGTTTCCGACTTTTGTTGCATCGATGGCACCGTCCGACCACCAAGGCTCGTCAAAATCCAAATAGCTACCGTTGATGCCGTTTAAATTTTTCAAAAGTCCCTGGTTTGCACAAATTGCGGTGGTGCGGGTGTGGGCGGCGACAATGTCCCAGTAATCGCCCGTGCTCCAAGCATTGAGGACCTTGTCTCTGTAATTGCCCGTGTTATTCACGTCTCCCGGTGTTTCCTCAAAATTTAAAAGAACACCGAGGCGTTCCTCAACCGTCATGTTTCTTTCCCAAATGGAGTTTTCTATCACATTGCCTCCAAATTCGGTTTCAAATTCGGGTTGTTCGGAATTCCAACAAAGGATGTTGACCTCATCCTTTTCAAAGTTCATAGAGGGCAGGGAATCCAGCTTGTAGCCGTTTTCGTCCACAAGGGCGTCATCGGCATTGGTGTTTTCTTCCTCGCCCGAGCTTTCCGCAGGTCCCGTCGAATTGTTCTTACAGCCTATGAGGCAAGTAAGGATCAATAACAGCACCATCGATACCGAAAAAATGCGCGTCGAAATTGAGTTGTTTTTCATGAAACCATCTCCTCTTTTGTTTTTAATGAACCGAAAAACACACAAAATATACAAAAATGTGAAAAAATATATTGACTTTTTTGAAAATATGTGTTATTCTGTTCTTACAATCATTTTAACGCAAATCTATTTTTTTGTAAAGTCCCAAAATCTCTTTTTTATGCTCCAAAACAACTTTTTTATGAAAATTCCCCACAAAACCGTATTTTGATTTCAAAGATGGAGGATGAATGGCTTGTTATGAAATTACCTGAGATCAATATTGTGAACTGCGATAAATGGTATAATCGGAGAGGAAAGAAAACGGAGTCTCCGAAATTTGTTTTGACCTATGAGCTGACGCTGAATTATTTGGATTACGGGGAGAGTAATATCAACCGACAAACTTATCCTCTTTCCCAAAATTCGATCCTTTTTAAGCGACCGGGCGATATTGTTCAAAATACATTTTACAACATTTCCGACCCCTCCGCAAAATGCTGTTTGGTCCATTTTGTAAATCTTTCGGAAAACTACTCATCGCTGTTTGAAAGCATTTTAAAAAAATTGCCTCCCTGTACGGAGGCGGACGAACAAGCGGTTTTGTTGTTTGAAAAATTGTATTTTAAGCATACGGAAAAAAGCAATCCTGTCACAGAAATGCAGGAGTGTTTGACACTGATCGAGCTTTTGGCGCATTTATCCGAACGGGCAAATCGGGAAAACGGCTCTTCCCCTACCCCGTCAACACATCAAACACAGCTGTTCCGTGCCATTTGCTACATGAGGGAGCATTTGACCGAGAATTTTTCTCTGCACGACGTAGCGTCTCACATTGGGTACAGTCTTTCATATTTCAATAACCTGTTTAAAAAATATACAAGGCACACGCCTTATGCTTACTTTAATTATTTGCGTATCAGCGAGGCGAAGTATATGTTGCTTAACACTTCCTTGAGCATTGCCGAAATTGCGGACAGGCTGAATTTTAAAAATGCCAGTAAGTTCAGCGAAGCCTTTAAAAGGGAATGTAATATGACTCCCGGACAGTTCCGCAAAAGCTCCGAGATTGAGTTATACTACTAAAGAAAAGCGCGCAGACAATATTATATTTTATATTCGCAAATTGCGAACTTTTTTCATTGCATTCAAATAACAGAGGGTGTTGCAAGCGGTTTGTTACTTGCAACACCCTCTGTTATTTGATGATCATTTTCGATCAATCGTAGTCCTCGATCCGCCATTCGTCGCGCCAATCAATGTAGACCATGTCGTCCTCAAAACGTAAGGGGAGCCATACGTATTCGGCAAGTGAGGTGTTCATAATGGGAGACACGCCAAGGTCATCCAACATTTGTTTCATCTCGTCAAACTTCTTTGACTTGCGCAAAGCGCGGATCTCCAACAGCTTTTCATAGCTCAAGCCGTTATATGCCGGTAACCAACGGTCGGCACAGGCAATGTAAAGGTCTTTTTTTCCCGGAACCTTAAAGATGCTTGAGATCTGCGAGTGATAGGAGGTATGACTCTCGTCATTGGGGTGCGGATTGCCAAGCACGCGGTAGGGACCGTGATAACTGTCCGCAACCGCCACCTCGGACGGGTTGGGATAATATCCGGACGTTCCGCTGGTGATCAAATAGTGTTTGCCGTTGCGCTCGCAATGGGCAGTCGCTTCCCGCACATGGGGAGTTCCCTCGGGATGCGGAAAATGCACGGTATAGGTGCCGTTTACGTCGGTATAGTCGTCGGTCAGCTCCGCGCAAATCGTCTCGCTGTGCACACGCTCAAAATAGTAGTAGGCTTTTTGGGTCTCGGGATCAACGACAAGATCAAAATCACCCGCGTTCATGCCAAGAGGTTGCAATCTGGGATTGACGACCGTATAGGGACCGAGAAATTTGTCGGCGGTAAGAATGGTTTCGGTCTGCGTCCAACCGTCGCCCTCCATGATTTTGAGCCAACAGACGAATTTTTTGGTTTTTTCGTTATAGATGATATGCGGTCTATCCATTTTGGAGGTCGGATGCAAGGAAGAATTTTTGTTCTCTTGATCGGGCGCGATCAAGAGTCCCATGTCCTCCCAATTGTACAGATCCTTTGAGCGGTAACATCTGACGCCCCAGTGCCAAATGTCATCAACACCGTTGGTTTTTTCCTTGTTCTCGCCGTACCAATAATAGTAACCGTCAAGATACATGATAGAACCGCCGTGCGCATGAATGCGTTTGCCCTCGGTATCAAACCAAGGTTGTCCGTTTTTGATACTGTTAAACATAGAAAGAACCTCTTTTCTATATAAATTTCCATCATAATTATATCATAAGCAAAGTGAAACTGCAATGGCATTTTAGCGACTTTGTATGGTGTTTTCGCTGAAGAAAGAAAGCCCCACACCGCTTTTGCGGTGTGGGGCTAAGTTTTAAACAGATATTGTTGGTTTTAATTATGCTACAGTAATTGTAAGGATTACAACATCTGCGGTGCCTGTTTCTGTTGCGATGGTAAGCGCTTTGGTTTCACCTGCGGCAAGTGTAAACGTGGCGGTCTCCCCTGCGTTTGCATATTCACTGCCAAAACTTGCTGACCAAACTTCTGCAACGTCGGCACTGACGGTGAAAGTGATTGCATCGGTAGCAGTCAGTGTGATATACTGTCCGGGATAACCGTTAACAGATGTCATTTTGTAGGTTCCTGCGCCTGTAATAATAAAGGGATCTTCCTTTGTTCCGGAGCCGGAAAGTGTTTCAATTCCAGGGGCATCAACTGCATCGCCGGTATTATCATCTCCCGTGTTGTCGCCTGTATTATCGTCACCGGTTTCGGGGGCTGTATACTCAATGGTAAGAGTATAATCTTTTGCCGTGGAAATAAGCATCGTGCTAAGATTGACGTTATAAGTGCCGGCGGTAAGATATACAGTACCGGTGCCAAGTCTGTTGCCATCTTCATCGTTAACGATTACAAAGAAATCGCCGTTGAAAGAGTAAGTACCCTCATCGGTAACCTCAAACGTGTAAATGATACCGCCCTCGGCAATAATCTCGTCAGTAACAGTAATTGTGTTTGCACCTACTATGAGACTGTTCTCACCTGTAGGAGCCGCGATGTTCAATTCGCAAGGAACATTTGCTTGTGCACCGAACATACTAAGCATGCTAAATGTCAGAGTATAGGTTTTTCCTGCTTCTAAGGTATAGCTGTAATCTTCATTTTTGGTAACTGGATTACCGTCTGCATCTGTAACACCGGAAACAAACAAGTTGCCTGCTTGGAAAGTATGGTCGCCGGAAGTAACTGCAGTAAAGGTTCTGTAAGCAGTGTCAGCAGCCATTTCATCTTCTGTCAAAATGACAGAGTTGGTACCGGGAACAAGCTCTGCGGAAGCATCCGACGAGCCGCCATTGTCACCACTATCATCACCGGTGGATACTTCAACTTCAATTGTAAACTCATCCTTGGTAAGACCGCCGTAGTAGAAAGCAAATTCTTCGCCTGCATCAAGCGTTACATCAAACGAACCGCCGCCATCATACAAGTCAACCTCGGGGTTGCCCCAGTTGTTGTAGGAATCCATACTATAAACACCGTAGCCGGCGGGAACGGTAAAGGTATAGGTTCCTGCTACTGCAGCAGTGTAAACATACACATCATTATCATTCATAAGGTTGTAAGTGTCAGTAGGCGTCAATGTGATGGAGGTCTGTACACTTACTGGAACAGTCACTTCGATGGTAAATTCATCCTTGGTGATACCACCGTAATAGAAAGCAAATTCTTCGCCTGCTTCAAGCTCGACATCAAACGAACCGCCGCCATCATACAAGTCAACCTCGGGGTTACCCCAGTTGTTGTAGGAATCCATACTATAAACACCGTAGCCGGCGGGAACGGTAAAGGTATAGGTTCCTGCTGCTGCAGCAGTGTAAACATACACATCATTATCATTCATAAGGTTGTAAGTGTCTGTGGGTTTGAGTGTAATAGATGTTGCGCCGGCGGTGTTGTCATCCTCGTCCGAGCCACCAACAGTCACAACCAGTGTACCGGTTACGGTTGCATCCTTAGTAGAGGTAAATGTTACGGTGTAGGTACCCTCGGTATCGGAAACAAACTGCAGTGCGGTGTAGGTTTCAAGGTTCTCGGTAAAGACCATCACATTATTCAATGTGATTTCACTAACGGTTGCCAAATCGCTGTCAATGGTGTAGGTAAAGCCTTGGTCAGCCAATGCGGGAGATACTCTCACTGCAAAATCAAGGGTTTCACCGGGATCCAAATTCACATTGCTGATGAGGTTATTTTCACTTACCTCATACCATGTGTCACCCCAACCGGATTCCCATTTAAAGCCGTAAGCGCCGATGGACTGAGGAATGGGGGGATTTACGGTAATGGTAATGGTCTTTACCATTTCTTTATAGGTGACGGTCAGAGTAAAGGTACCTGCCTGTTGCGGATAGAAGTAGATATTGTCACCGGAGAAACTAAAGTAAGGTGTAAAGGTATACTGGGAGTTTGCATCATTGTTGACAAGCTGCATTGTAACATCATCCGCACTGAGGAAAGACGGATCACTGGTTGCAGGAGCGATATTTGCAAGATACAGATGCGTAAAACTACCTGCATTTACGGTGATCGCATCTCCAACAACCTCGTTGTTATAGGTAAGGTCAAAGCTTGTGGGAATAAGCGATGCCTTGGGATATGCGGTGGTGTAGGTTCTCTCGCCGGAGGTTTGTGCTACCACGTAAGCATATCTGTCGGGAGCGGCGTTGTCGTTCATTGTAATCGCGCCGGTTCTCTCATTATAATCATAGTCATCATCAAATGATACATCTTGATAGGAGTCAACGATGATAGCCGCCTCGGTAATGACACCGTCCTCGTTGCAGACAAAGCCTGCCGCGACTACAAAGTAGGAGGTTTCATAGGTGGTGGTCTTGTCACCTGTGTCGGGATCGGTGAAATCAACAACATTCAGTGCAACGTAATCATAAGCGATTGCGTATGCGCCGGTCTCCTCGTCATACTCGATGTCGACATTACCTGCCGTGTCGGCGGTAGAAAGCGTGTAGATCGCCAACAAGGTGTCCGCAAGCGTATAGGTAGTATCAAAGCCGGCAAGAAGTGTAGAGGGCATGTAGTTGTAGCCATTGAGATGCTCGGGAGCGCCCGTTACCTCGCTAAAGGTCAAGCCGCCGTCCGTGGATTGCACACCGAAGATTTCTCCGGTCTCGGCATTCAAAAGCTCATACCACTGTTGGTTAGCGGAATTTCCCCAATCCTCATCAATAGTAATATAATTGATGTAGGAGTGACCGTTACCCAATGTGTAGTAGACATCGTTGTAGATTTTGGAGGATGCAACATACTCGCCGTCAACCAAATCGTAGATGTCGTTGCGATAAATTACCTTACCGCCGGTAACCTTGTTGTTGCGTGCAACTGCTGCCTTAAGAACAGCCTCGATATTGGTCTTGTCGATCTCGTTAATCTTTGCATCACAAATTGTGCAGTAGCCTGCGGCATCCAAAATGTGTGCCTCTTTGTCTGCCACTTCCACACTGTGCTCGCAAAGAGCGGCATGCCAGTGATACTCGGCATCATTGCTCCAAGCATCGTCGTAGTAGTGAACATGGATGTCCTCAATGACATATGCGCATACATCGCACTTGCCGTCCTCGCTCTCATCCACGTGCGCCGCTACATCGGTGCCTGCTACGGTGTGACCGCAGTCGGCTGCGTGCCAGTGATTGGTGCAGTCTACGGTCCAACCCTCGGCATAGGTGTGCGTGTGGTTGGTGAAGGTACATACGTCGCATGCACCGTCATTGTTTGCGTCTGCGTGTGCCAGCTTTTTAATAGGCGCGTCCTCACAGTCGCAGGTTGGATCATACCAGTGTCCCTCGGCATCGGACGACCAAGTTTCACTATAAGTATGCGTGTGTGTTTCTTCCGGTGCCATGCTAAAGCATGCGGTAAACGTACATGCAATCAGCACAAGACCGAGAAGAAGAGCAATTACTCTTTTCATGATCTAAAGAGCCTCCTTTTAAAAATTTTTTGTTTGCTCAAACAAAACAAAATTATTTTTCCGACATCTTACAAATATCCATCTGCACAATGTATACATTTTTTTGTGCATACATTATACAAATATTTATTCAAAAAGAATATCAGATACAGTTATTATACCACATATTGTTAGAAAGTTCAATATCTTTCCAAAAAAAATTTAACATTTCTAATCCCTATTGGCTTTTTTTGATGAAAAAAAGCAAAATCAGCCGCAATCAAAGCATACAATTCCTGCTTTGATTGCGGCTGAGCTTTTCAGAATATTGGAATGGTTACAAAAGCAATGTCATTTCCATCAGTTCGGTTCGTAATAAGCACAGGCAAACAGCCATCCCGAATCTCCCACTGCTTGAAAATACTTGCCATTGACGGCGGAGGTCTCCAACGTCCCCTTGCCGTCATAAAACAACGTCTCTTTTTGACAGTATCCCGCAAGAAACTTTTGCAGCTCCTCGGTGACAGGCACCATGCCGTCCGCGTTGGCATAAGCTTGGTAGCCCTCGTTATCGATCAATTCTGCGGGGATCCTTCGGCAATCCTTATGGCAGGTCCGGCACTCGCTCGTGCAAGCCCAGTCCTCCAAAGAAACCGTGATATCGTGGCAAGGGCACTCGGTAACGCAATAATAACTGCCGCCGTTGATATTGCCGTATGTGGAAAGGAAGGTGTAACCCTCGATAAAGTGCTTATAGTTGACGCCTCCCACCGAAAGCGCGGCGTTGATGGTTTCGCCGTTTCGGTATTCGATCTCCGTAAACGCTCTGTCGATAAAGCGGCATGCTGTGGTGATGTTTGCGTAAAGGATGGGTCCGTAACCGCCCGTCGATGCGTATTTTTCCTTGTCATACACGTGATAAAAGCCGTCGCCGCCCTTTTCCTTTTCCCAAATTTGAAAGCGTTCCTCGTCAAACACATAAGTGTTACTTCCCTCGGACAACCGATACTCGGGATAGGTGAGCGTATAATCACTGCCATACTCGTGGTCGGATAGCACAAAATCCGAAAAATCAAATTCCGGGACGGCGGTGCTTGTGACCTTGCTCGGAGAGTTGAGCTCAAACTCGCCGTTGCGTTTGACCGCAAAGGTGACGGTGACCGGATACTGATTGTTTTTGGAATCGGCTCTTACCGCAAAGGTATAGGTCGCCTGTCCGCCCGCGCTGATATTCTCGGCGGCGATTTGCACCGTGTGGACAAAGTTCATCGTATAGCTGCCAACGGCTCCCCCGTCATAGGTGGTTCGGACATAATACTTGAATTGCGAATGTCCGCCGTAAACCTCGATATAGGGGTCTACGGTGTCCTCGGTGGTGTCGATCCAGCTCTCAATGGTGTAAGTACCGCTGGTGCTCGGCGCATACTGGAAATAGATGGCATCGTCGGCGTCCTCGATAACTGCCGAGTAAACGCCCGTACTGGTAAAGGAATAACAGTCATACAAGCCTGTACCCGAGCCCGACAGGTGGTTGAGGGTGTACAGATCAAGAATGATGTTGCGGTCATCATTGGTTGCGAGGTTGCTGTTGGGATCATAGGTATATTCGTTGGGAACTGCGGAAAGTGTGACCTTGTAATCGCCGTCCAGTCCGTCGATGCGCGCAACGCCCTGCTCATCGAGCTTGGCTGTATGCACGCTAAAGCCATCGTTCCAATACACATACATGTCCATTCTCGGGCTGTATGGCTCGCCGTCCGCCATGACGGTAACGGTGAAATCATCTGTGGGATCGTCGTTGAGTGTGGGCGGCGTATAACCGCCGTCGGTGTCGTTCTCGTTCTTGTTCCCGCCGATCGCGTATTGATACTCTCCGTTACACCCAAACAAGGAGAAAAGCGCAAATATAACAAGCAAAAATGAGGATATTCTTTTTAACTTTTTCATGTGTTTTTCTCCTTTCATGCGTTTTTGGGCTTTGTCGAGGCTTTCTTTTTTCTGAATCTCAGCTTTCTGATCAGAATGTCTATCACAAAGAGTGCCACCGCGGCGATCAGCAGAGGAATGACATAGCTCAGCTTGTAGGTTGTGACCTCGTTTTTATCGTTTTCAAGGCTTGGGATTTCGCCAACCGTTGTACTTCCGTTGCCCCGCATAAACCGATAGATATTGAATTTATCAAAGGTCGCAAAGGCATTGTACTCGGGAAGATACGGGATCTCAAACGAGATGCTTGCAGTGTAGGTATGTCCCTCATAAGAATACGTGACATCGACCGTATAGGTTCCCGTGCTGTCCGTGGTCAAGGTGTAAAAATACTTGGTGGAATCAAAGGTCAGCGTTTTTGTTGCGGTTTTCCCGTTGGGATAGGTGATCTTTAGGGTCGTGGTTGCGGAGGGATTGAGAATACTCGGTACGATCTGGATATACGCATCATACTCGGTGCGCTCCATATTCAAGGCGAACGGATAGTCTATTCTCTCGCCTGGCGTGTTGCTTACAAACATATTGGAAACAAATCTTGATTTATCCTCATTGCTCCAATATTTTGTCCACTCGCCCGAGAGACTGCCCGTAAAGCTTGCCACTCTGCCGTTGCCGTGTGATCGGTACGCATAGAGCGGAACCGTCTCTTGATAGCCGTTTGCTTTTTGATAGGTCACCGTCAGCGGGACCGTAGCGTCGTACTTTTCCATGGAGATGATAAAGCCCGAAACCGTGGGGAGCTTGGAAAAGCCTTGTACAATGCTGTCCTTATACTTGGCAATATTTACGCCCGCGTCCTTTTCGACAATCACGTTGCCGACGTCGTTTGCCATGTCGCCGAAAACGACATCCTCGACGCGCTCCGGGGTGGAGATTTCGTAGTATTTTCCCCCCTCGCCCGCGTTGACCACATTTTGCAGCTTGGTTCTGCCGTTCTGCCCGTCGGAGTTGATAAAGGTGTTGATTGCCGAGACGGTGGTCCCTGTGTTAAAGAGATCCGCCGCGACCTCGACCGCGTCTCTTTCACTGTCAAAGCTGAAGCCGTCGGAGATCAGCATGACTTGATTTTCCGAGAGGTTCATGGCACGAATGGTCTTTAAGGCTTCTTCCAAGCCGATCCCCATCTCGGTGCCGTGACCGGTGGTAAGAGAATCGATATAGGTGATAAGCTCCTGCTTGCAGTCTTTCACCTTTTTGGGTGTCGGCGTCGGTGTATTAAATCTGATATCACCGTCGAAAGGAATCAGATATACATAATCATCGTCATCCATAATCGATATCAGCTTGATGGCAGCCGTCTTGGCAATGGTGAACTTGGACGCCATAAACATACTGTGCGAAACGTCGAGGACGATGGTATAAAGTCTGCCGTCCCTGTCCGTATTGCCGTAGTTTACGGGAAGAAGCTCTTGGAATTTTTGGAAGATCGCATCGTCGGAATTGGTTTGAAGCCTTAGGTCTCCGAGTGTGATCAAGCTCTTGCCGTACTGGGAGACCACCATATCGAGGGCATCGATAAAGGCGTTGACGTGCTTGATCTCTCTGATATCGAGATTGGAGATGACGATCTCGTCGTATACCACCAGCTCCTCCAGCATAAACGGAACTTGGTTATCTGAGGCAGTGACCACGTATGAATCGATCTCTGCGTAATCGCCGTAAACGCTCTCGATCAAGTCTTGATCCTCGGATTTTCCGGTGACCAGCAGGATCTTTTCTTTTCCTACAACGGTCTGTGTAAAGGTTCGGGTATTGTTATAGGGCGAAATATCATGATCGGTCACCAGCTCTGCCTTGTATTCAAAGGTATCCGCGACATCGGCGGGGAGCTGCATTCTGACCGTGGTCAGCCCCGTATCCGCCGTTATGACCGTGTATGCAAGCCTTTCATACGCAGCCTCGGCTTCCCCTTCGGTAGCTTGTGCCCTTGCATAAAGCTCGAGCATGACCTCGGTCTGTTCGGAGGACTGAATGAGAAATTTTACCTCATTTTCGTGCCCGAGATAGGTGGATTTGGCGTATTCCGCCTCGAGGAGCTGGACCTCGGTCTCGCCCTCTTTCAGTGTATTGTCAAGAAAGATCGTGTCGATTTTGATCCCGTTTTCCGTCAGCCTTTCCACGGTGGAGGCAATAGAGCCGGTGCTTTGGTTTACGGTATCGTTACCGTCGGTGATGAGGACGATTCGTTTGAGAGAATCGGTAGGAAAGAGTGTTTCGGTGTAATTGAGTGCGCTTACAATGTCGGTGGCGCTGTCGTCCACATTTGCCTCGGAAACACTCTTGAGCGCTCTGCCCGCAGGCGTAAGCACCACGCTGTCCTTGGCAAAGCAGACCACTCCCAAAGAGGAATTTTCCGGTAGGTTTTCCTTGATCTGTGCGATATATGCGTCGATCTCATCTAAATTTCTGTCAGAGGAATAGGAAACATCCGCCAGCACATAAACGGTGGTTTTGGTGAGCACACTGGTTGATGCAAGACCCGCCACCGCAAGGATGACAAGTGCGATGATGACGATATGTAAGCACAGTGACACCGTCCATCCCACGGTTTTGTTGTCCTTGTTTTTGATCAGAAAGAACGGGATGATGATTGCAAGCGCGAGCGGTATTGCCAAAAGGAGCAGATACGGATTATCGAAGCTGATATTTTTCATAGCAATATACCCCCCAATCCGCAATAAATAAGATTGCAAGACAGATAAAGAGTACCATAATCGGATCGTACTCTCCGTCTATGTTTGCATAGGTTCTCTCTCCGAAAAGAGAAAACTCGTTTTCCTCGGTTGTCGGCTTGCTTTCCTCCGCATTGGCACTGGAATAGATACGGTACGTGGTTTCCTGCCCTGCCAAGGTCATACTAATTACATATGTACCGATCTCATCAAGCGTCAGCGTTGCGGTGGTTCCGTCGGCTTCTATGTAAAGGTCATCGCCCGAGGGGGATAGCACCTTTAGGTTTTCGGCATTTGCAACGATATTGATGAGCGCATCCTCCCCGACGGTGTAGTTTGTTTTGTCAATGACATTGGGAAAGGAGTAGTCAAGCAGGTTGCGAAGCAGCATCACAAAATCAGTCGAAAGGGCAAAATCCGACTCGTGAAGATCAAAGCCGAAAACAACTTGACGGTTGCCCAATCCGTTCTCTCCCGCAAATATCAGCGGATTTGAGTCATAGGAGAAAAGCGTGTAAAAATTGAGATACATTCCGCTGTACTTTACGTAATTCGTAATGTAAATGTCACTGCCGTCCACGCTGCGCAGAAGATTGCGGACCTTGGTGGCGGTGGATTTTGATTTTTCTATCACATCGGCGTTGCTGAGCTCTGTTTTGCCTCTGACGCCAAAGCCGGAATTTTCAATGCTTTGGTCCGCATTGATGAGCCACACCGCGCCGTCGGGCAGCGTGCTTGGCTCATAGGAATCAAAAATGTAAAGTCCGTACTTTTCGGAAACCGTCTCATACTCCTCGGGTGTTACGGTTTTTACCTCGGAGTCCACGAGCGCATCGATGACAGCCTCAAAGAAAAATCCGGTTTCGCTGACGATGAGCGTGCTGTATGTCTTATCGCTTTCCAAATTGTAGGTTGTAATGCGGTTATCAAGGAGATAACCGTCCTTGCTTGCAACCTCTACCGTAAAAGAATCAAAACGAACGCAAGGGCTGCTGAAGGACACCTGTGTCAACTCTCCCGTGTTGACCGCAACCGTGGAGGATGCCACCTTTTCGCCGTCAACGGAAAGCGTTACTTCCGGCTCGGCGGCTTTTGTGTAGGAGATGACCTTTGCCGTGACGTTGAGCTGACCGCCCGAGTGGGAGTATTCGACGTCAAACACGGCGTAATTTTCCGCGTCGTCGGTGCCGACATCGATGATTTCGATATTTTCGTGCTTGGTATAGCTTTTGTCGGTAACCAAATAGATCAGCGAGGATGAGGACTTGTCAAACGCCTTTTGCGCCGCGCCGAGCAGATCGGCGTACTCGGCACTTGTATGGCTTGCCTGTGTACTGTTGATCAAGTCAATGGCAGAAGCCTTGCTTGTGACGGAATCAAAGACGGTGACCGTCTCATTGGACACGCAGATCAGAGAATAAGAGCTCCCGCTTTTGGCGTCCTTGATCACGTCAATGATCTCATCCTTTGCCTTTTCAAATCTCGTCTCCCTGCCCTCCTGCATATTCATACTGCTCGAGGCGTCCAGGATAAAGCAATAATTATTTGCGGCGCCCGGCAGTGTAAATACGGGACGGGCAATGGCAAGAGAAACGACCGTTACCGTGAGTATCTGCAAGATCAGACTGATGATACCCGTCAGACCGCTGAGCGGATTTTTCTTTTTGAGAAATTTTTCGCTGAGCTGCCAAAGATAGGTTGACGTTACCGTTTGCTCGGTATATTTGCTTTGCAGGATGTAAATGACAATGATGATCGGAATCGCGATCAGACCAAGCAGACCGAGAGGATTTGTAAAACTCATTTCAATACCCCCAGATCCACCATATTGCCGAAGAACACATCGGAGAGCTTTTGATATGCGGGAATCAACATATAATAACCTCCGCGCGACTCACAATAGTTCTTGATTCTTTCGGTCACATATTTCAGTGCCGCTTTGTATGCATTCACGCGGTCCCTGTCAATCTTTTTGCGAAAGAAGTTGCTTACGTTTTCCGAATCGAAAAGGTGCATTTTTCCTCGGAACTGCGGGTTTAACTCCTCGCGGGACAAAATTTGAACACAGAGGATATCCCTTTTTTGCTCGGCAAACTTATCGATTGCCGACTCATAGTTTTCATCCGTGAGAAAATCCGATATGAGGATCGAATATCCGTCCCCCATTCCCACCTTTGATTGCAGGATCGCGTTGCCGATCGAAACATCGGAGGTAAATTCGATCTCATTGAGCTTATTGATATAATTCAAATAAGAATCCTTACCCACCATGCCGGATATGACCTCGTCCACTTGATCACCATGGATTGCGTATACCGATACCTTGTCCATTTCGCTGACCGAAAGATATGCAAATGCCGCCGCCATGCGGATTGCCTGGTCGGCCTTTTCGGGACTGCCGTGCTGCATCGAGCGGCTGGCATCAATGTAAATCTTGGTGTGCATTTGCCGCTCGTCAAGATAGAGCTTTTGATAAAGCTTATCAAATCTCGCATACACGTTCCAGTCGATCTTAGAGATGTCATCGCCCGGAACATAGTCGCGATAATCGGCAAATTCGCACGAGGAACCGAAATTTTTGGATTGATGGTTTCCGCCAAACATACCGGCAACATTGTTTTTGAGTAACGTTTGCAGAGCTTCTATCTCCGAAAGAAACGCCTCATCTATTACCATTTTTCCCATTTAGCGAACCTTTTTTGTTTCCTTTATGATCATTGAAATGACGTCGTCTACCGTAAGCTTATCGTTGATGGCGGTGTAGTTGATCTTGATGCGGTGTCTCAAAACGGGATATGCAAGGGCGTTGATATCCTCATAAGATACATTGTAGCGTCCGCTCATGAGTGCGCGTACCTTTGCGGCGGTGATCAGACCCTGCGCGGCACGGGGAGAGGCGCCGTACTTGACGTATTTCTTTGTGGATGCCGTGCTTGTTTCGAGCTCGGGATGGGTATTAGATACGAGATTTACGGTGTACGAAAGGACCTCGTCGACCACGGGAACAGCGGAGGCAAGCGCTCTCATATCGAGGATCTCCTTGCCGTTAATGACAGCCTCGGCGGTTTCCGCCATGGTGATCTGTGTCATTTTTACGATGGAGGAAAGCTCCTCCGCAGAGGGGAAACCGACGATCAGCTTAAACATAAAGCGGTCCATCTGTGCCTCGGGCAGGGGATAGGTACCGTCTTGCTCGATCGGGTTCTCGGTTGCAAGAACGAAAAAGGGCTCGTCGATTTTGTAGGAGGTGTTTGCAACGGTGACCTTATGCTCCTGCATGACCTCAAGCATTGCGGATTGCGTCTTGGGGGTTGCACGGTTGATCTCGTCGGCAAGCACAAGATTTGCAAAAATGGGGCCCGGGCGGAACTTGGTTACCAGCTTGCCGTTCTCGTCCTTTTCCACGATATTGGTGCCGGTCACGTCCGAGGGCATGAGGTCGGGGGTAAACTGGATGCGCGAAAACGGAAGGGAGAGCACCTTGCCGAGTGAGCGGACAAGTCTGGTCTTACCGACGCCGGGAACCCCCTCCAGAAGTACATTGCCTCCGGCAACAATGGCAATGATCACGTTTTCGATGATGTCTGTTTGACCTACGACGTCCTTTTTCAGTTCGCTTTTTACTTTTGCGACCTTTTCGCTGAACATTTTTACTCTTTCCATTTCGGCGGTGTTGTTTTCTGTATGGTTCATGTTATCAAATCCTCTCATTCTTCATCTTCTTGATCAAATCCGCCATAAAGGATATCAAAATATTTCTCCATGGCTGCTTTTTCTTCATCGGTGTAATCGCTGTCCTGCAATTTGCCGAACATCAATGCGTAATATTTATCCAAGATCGTTCCGTATTCGACATATTGGTTGGTGTATGGGTCAAATACCATGTCGTCACTGCCGTAAACAGCGCCTCCGCCGATGGCACCGCCTCCGCCCTCATCACTGCCGCTTGATCCCGAGGAGTCACCGGAGGAGGACTCATAGAATTGCGGACGCTCAAATTTCGGCAATTGGCAACCGAACAGCTCGGAAAGTCGGGTCATTGCATATTCGCCCGTGCCGGTATTTTCCGCGTGCTGTGAAAGTGCTCCAAAGAGCTCACTGTTCAAAGCGGTAAAGGTCGCGTCAAGCTCTCTTTGCGTATCTGTAGCTCCGAGCGTCTCGGAAAGTGCCGAAAGCGTGGATAAGCCGTATACGCGCGTTCCGTCCTCCTTGGTTTCGTTTGCGGTGGCAAGCCTTGTTAATACGGTACAAAGAGGATCGGTCGGTTCGATTTTTGACTTGGTCAGAGCCTCCGTGATATTTGAGCTGACCTTGATGAAAAGCACCTGTGTTTCGGTCACGGAATTTACAAGCGCAAGCTCGGTGCGAACATCCGTGATGTTCCCGCTGAATTTTTCCGACGCGTTGGCTGTGGGCCATTCATAATAGTTCAGCGCTTTTGCCAGTTGCTTGGTGCTGTCCGCATCATAGCTCCACAGCGCGTTCATCAGCTCCAACGCCGATGACGATAAGCCCGTTTGCTCATATATGGCATCCATTGCCTTGGAAAGTGATGCGTCTTTTTCGCTTTCGGTGGTTGCAAGCTTGAGCTCATCCAACAGGTCATACAGAGATTGTGCGACATTTTCCCGATACGGAGACGCCATTTCGGAGGTCTCCACATGCTTTATCAGTTCCTCAAGCGCCGCGATTTGAAGCTCCGTGATGGCAAACGGCTCATCGGGGACAACGGGTGGAGGTGTTTCCTCCGGGGATAAAACAAAAGAAGCTGTAAATACCGCCGCACCGATCATAAAACACAGGATATATATCCACAGCCTTTTGAAGGATATGCTCTTTTTGGGAACCGCGGCAAGAGATGCGTCCGCATCCTCACGCTGTAGCTCGTAGATGATTCCTTCCTTGTCCTTATATGCCAGCATGGTCTGAACTTTTTCGTTTAGCCGATACTGACGGTCGAGCCTTTTTGCAAGGGTTTTGTCTGAGGTGTAAAGCAGAAAATACACTGCCGTTCCCATCAAAAGAATGACGGCAGCTCCGATTGCCAAAGCGAGGATCGGGGTGAATGCCAATACTTCAAATTTTGACAGCAACAGTAGCATACCGGCACACAGAAGTCCAACGGCTACCCCTGCCAAAACAGATTTCAGCAAACGAATTTTTAAGGCTCTGCTTTTTAGCTTGGAAAAATTTTCACCCATAAATTCTCCTTAAAAATTAATATTCATCATTTAATTATATCATAAGCAATTGACAAAGTCAATATATTTGTGCCAATTTACTAAAATTTATATCATTTTAAACAAATCGGTAATATTTTTGACTTAAACGGAAGGAACTTGCCAAAAAGATCGGTTTCAAATGATTTGTTTTTTTACATAATTTTTACGTTCCTCAAACTTTCAATCGGTAGTTATCAATCGATTTTCGAGGTATAATAAGTATGCCAAAACAAGAAAAGGAGATTTAAAAACATGAAAAAAGTATTGGCACTCATTCTCACGGGCATTCTGATGATCACATCGGTTGCCGCATTCACATCCTGCGGCAGTTCCGAAAAGAACATTACGGTGGTCGTTCGTGAGCAAGGTAGCGGCACGCGTGAGGCATTTGACAAGGTGGTGACCGACGGCACACACTTCCTTGAAGAAAAGGACGCGGACGGCAAAAAAGTGTACAACACAACAATTACAGCTGTTCAGCAAACCAAGACCGGTACGGTGCTGTCCTCGGTGGCATCCGACAAGAACGCCATCGGTTACATTTCCCTCGGCTCGGTGGATGACAGCATCAATGTCATCAAGGTAAACGGTGTTGTTCCCTCCGAGGAAACGGTTTTGAACGGAGACTACAAAATTCAGCGTCCCTTTGTGGTCATGACCAAGGCGGGACAGACCCTGACCGACAGGACCGCCGACTTTATGAACTATCTCAAAAGCGACGCCGCCAAGGCTCACTCCGAAGAGGCGGGATGTATCTTCCTAAGTGACGCAACCCAACGCGCCAATGATGGTGACACCCCCATAGAAGTGGTTGCATATGAGAAGCAGGCGGCTCTGCCGACAGGCGACAAGATTGTCATTCGCGGCTCCACCTCCATGGAAAAATTCATCAATTCCGCGGCAAAGGCTTACGCCGAGATGTACGGCGCGAAAGCCGAGGATATCTTTGATATTCAGCTGGAAGGCTCCTCGGTGGGACGGAAAGCGGTTGAGGATGACACAAAAGGAAATGTCATCGGTCTTTCATCGGCGGCGGTCGATCAAGATAACATTGACAGCTTGAAGGTCTGCCTGGATGCCGTTGTTGTGATCGTCAATAAGGAAAACACATCGGTCACCGACCTAACGCTCGGTCAGCTCTATGATATCTTCTCCGGAAAGATCACAAAATTCTCAGAGTTAAACTGATAAAAGGATGGAATTATGACCGTTCATTCTACAAAAACAAAAGAAAAAATCGGAAAAGCGGTTTTTGCGGCAGCGGCAATCATTTGCGTGATTGCCGTGGTCGCGATCTTTGCATTTCTGATTTACAAAAGCATTCCCGCGTTTGGAAAGCTGGGCATTCTTGAATTTATGTTTGGGGATCATTGGTCTCCCGATCGTCTGGATACCTATGATTCCCCTCTGTCGGGTACCTACGGCATCTTTACCATGATCGTTGGCACGCTTGCCGCAACGTCAGGCGCGCTGTTGATTGGCGGTATCGTCGGTTATTTTACGGCGGTATTCCTTGCGTTTTACTGCCCTGCAAGACCAAAGCGTATTCTCACTTCGGTCATCCAAGTGTTGGCGGGGATCCCGTCGGTGGTGTACGGATTTTTCGGAATTGTGTTTCTTTTGCCAATGCTGTCAAGGATTGCCCCCAACAACGGGAGCGGGCTGCTTGCGACCTCTATCATTCTCGGTATTATGATTTTACCGACCGTGGTGTCTCTTTCCGAGACCGGCTTGGAGGCTGTTCCGCGTGCTTACTATGAAGGCTCGGTCGCCATGGGAGCGACGCATTCCGAAACGGTCTTTCGCATTATGACTCCCGCGGCAAGCTCGAGCATTACGGCGTCTCTCGTTCTCGGTATCGGACGCGCCCTCGGCGAGACCATGGCGGTCGTCATGGTGGCGGGCAACGCCCCCACATACCCGAACGGATTGTTCGGCTCTTTCCGTGTGCTTACCTCCAACATTGTCATGGAAATGGGATATGCGGGCGAGGTACAGGAGGGAGCGTTGGTTGCCACGGGCGTGGTGCTGTTGCTGTTTGTACTGGTGGTCAATCTGATTTTCGGTGCCATATCGGGTAGGAAGCCGGGAGCGGTCGTGGGCAAAAGAAAGGAGCGGCGTTTGGCAAAGGCTCGATGCTCCCGCGGTATACGCATCAAGGATACGATCGGTGCACTCGCCCACAAGCTGCACGCGGTGAAGCTCGGTCGGGGGATGGCGATCGGCTCCGGGATCCTGACGGGTGCGGTGCTTTTGTTGGTCATTGGCTTTATTTTTATCAAGGGATTGCCGTATCTGCTTCAAAATCCCTCTCTGATATACGGCAAATATGAGTTTGGCAGTCACAATATCACCATTCTTCCCGCCATTGTGACCACGCTCTATGCGGTATTGATCAGTCTCCTCATCGCCATTCCCATTGGGGTCATGACAGCGATATTTCTCAATGAGTATGCCAAAAAAGAAAATATTTTTGTCCGCCTTATCCGTTCTGCCATAGATATTTTGAGCGGCGTTCCGTCCATCGTTTACGGTTTGTTCGGTATGATCACTTTTGTCAAAATATTTGGCGGATCAAGTAATATCTTGGCGGGGGCACTGACGGTCAGCATCATGCTTTTGCCTATCGTTGTCCGCTCTACCGAGGAAAGCCTCAAATCGGTGGCTGACGCGATGAGAGAGGGAAGCTTGGCGCTTGGCGCGGGGAAGCTTCGCACCATATTCAAGATCGTGCTTCCCTCCGCCCTACCCGGTATTCTCTCTGCCATCATTCTCAGTATGGGACGGGTGATCAGTGAGTCGGCGCCTTTCCTTTATACCATGGGCTCGGTCATTACGGCGGTACCGAAAGGTCTGTTTGACAGCGGCGCTACACTTGCCGTGGCGCTTTATCAGCTATCGGGCGAGGGATGGTATATGAACCAAGCATACGCCACTGCGGTTGTGCTGATTGTAATTGTACTGGCGCTTAATTTGCTTGCACAACAGTGTGCGGCAAGGTTGGGGCGCAAACTGAAAGGAGAAACCAATGGCAAAAAATAAAACAGCGTCGCAAAGTGTTGCGTTCGGTCAAAACATCTCGGTCAAAAACGCCAATCTTTGGTATGGCGATTTTCAAGCCATTAAAAATATCAGTATGGAAATTCCCGAGCGGCAAGTTACTGCCTTCATCGGTCCCTCGGGGTGTGGGAAATCCACGCTTTTAAAGTGCTTTAACCGCATGAACGATTTGGTGGACGGTTGCCGCGTGGAGGGCGAATTTCGCATCGGTGACGCGGATATTTACGGCAAGACCGATGTCAACGACCTCCGTCGGAACGTGGGCATGGTTTTCCAAAAGCCCAATCCCTTTCCCATGAGTGTCTACGACAACATCGCTTACGGTCCCCGTACCTTCGGTATCCGCAAGCGTTCGGAGCTCGATCATATCGTGGAAACATCACTCAAGCAAGCCGCTATGTGGGAGGAGCTGAAGGACCGCCTTAACAAGTCCGCGCTCGGTCTTTCGGGCGGTCAGCAGCAACGGCTTTGTATTGCAAGAGCTTTGGCGGTGGCGCCGAAGATCATCCTCATGGATGAACCTACCTCCGCGCTCGATCCCATTTCGACAGGTAAGATCGAGGAGCTTTGCGATGAACTGACAAAATCCACTACCATCGTCATCGTCACCCACAATATGCAACAAGCCACGAGAATTTCCCACAAGACCGGCTTTTTTCTTCTCGGTGAGTTGGTTGAGTTTGGAAATACCGATGATATTTTTACTTCCCCCGTCGATGTACGCACGGAAAGATATATTACCGGTCGTTTCGGTTGATATTGAAATTTTAATAAAAATGTGATATAATGGAGGGGCAGATATGTCCGCAAGAAAACAATTTGAAGAAGAGCTGGAAGAGCTGAAAACAGAGCTTGTTGAAATGTGCCGTCTGACAGCAGATATGATTGCAAACGCTACCGCCGCCCTTGTTACCTTTGACCGTGAGCTTGGCAAGAGCATCGGAGAGCTTGACAAGCGTGTTGACGAATACGAAATGGATATTGAAAAGCGCTGTATGCGCATTATGATCCGTCAACAGCCTGTGGCAAAGGATTTCCGCGAGGTGTCCACTGCACTGAAAATGATTACCGATATCGAACGCTTTGGCGATCAAGCGAGTGACATTGGCGACCTTGTCTATACCATGCCGGGTGACAGCTATATCAAAAAGCTGACTCACATAACCGCTATGGGGGAGCTCGCCGTGCGGATGGTTAAGGAGAGTGTCAACTCCTTTATCCGCAATGACGAAGTGCTTGCCGATGAGGTCATTGCACTGGATGACCAAATGGATGACCTGTTTGTCACGGTGCAGGACGAGCTGATCGAGCTCATACGGCTGGACGGAAAAAGCAACGGCGATCAAGCAATTACCTTGATGATGGTTGCAAAATATCTGGAACGCATCGGCGACCACGCGGTCAATGTTGCCGAGTGGACAAAATACAACGAAACGGGGGTACACCAAAAATTCTGATGAGGAGACCTATGATTTATATCGTTGAGGACGACGAAGGTATCCGCGAGGTATACGAGGGCGCGTTCGAGGCAGAATACAACATTCGCATGTTTGAGTGCGGAAACGATTTTTTTGAGGTCTTTTCGGGGGCACATCCCGATTTGATCATTCTTGATATCATGCTTCCCGACATGGACGGCTACACGATCCTAACAAAGATCCGCGAGAGCAACGAGCGTGTGCCTGTCATCATCGTCAGCGCAAAATCCGATGAGATCAGCTTTGTTAAGGGACTCAACAAGGGGGCGGATGACTATATGTCAAAGCCCTTTTCCATCCTTGAGCTGATGGCACGTGTCAAGACCAACCTTCGCCGCGCCAATCTCTATGTGTCGGCGGCGGGCGGTTTTACGGTTGACCGCAATACGTATAAGATCCGCTTTGACGGAAACGACCTGGGACTGACTCTCAAGGAGTATAAGCTGTTGGATCTGCTCATAGGCAAGTCGGGCATCACGGTAGAACGTGACACCTTGTTCCGCGAGGTATGGGGGGAGGATTACATGGGGGAGACCAGAACACTTGACATGCACATTGCCTCCCTGCGCGAAAAGATCAAAGAAGCAGGAGGCGGTGACTGTATCGTGACGGTGCGCGGTATCGGATACCGATTTGAAAGCAAATGAAAAAGATGATATTTTTACGGGTCTTTCTTTTGCTCTTCTTTTCGGTGGCGTTTGTGTTTGCGGTCGGTCTTTGGGCAGTCCACCAAAACAGTCAAGCGCTCATTGCCGAAAGACTGACTGTGGAAGCCGAAATGCTGACCTGTATGATTCGATCGGAAAACGATATCGAGCGGCTCCGAGAATACCAACCCCGGCATGAAACCCGAATTACCGTGGTTCGGGAGGACGGAACTGTCTTATACGAAAGCAGTATCGCGGAGAATCCCGGAAATCACGCCGATCGAGAAGAGATCATTTTTGCACTTGCGGGAACGCCTCGGGCGGTAGAACGGTATTCCGAGACCTTTGGCTGTAAATTGACCTACTACGCCGTAAGCACAACTTTGGAAAACGGAGAGATGATCGTTCTCCGCGTTGCGGTTCACAGCAGTGAAATATCATCATATTTTGCCGCCATGATCCCTTTTTTATTGCTTGTGCTGGTACTGTCTCTTGCCATTTCCGGAGTGCTGTCCAACCGACTTTCCAACAGCCTTTCCGAGAAAGTTCGCGAGGTTGCCACCAGCTTGCGTTCTTTGAGAGATGGCAAGTACGAGCCCATAAAAACCGATAGCGGCGAGGCGGAGTTTTACGCGGTGTTTTGTGAGATTAACGAATTGAATGAAAGCACGCACTCACACATTCGGACCGAGGAGCAGGAACGGGAAAAGCTCAATGCCGTGCTTGATAATGTCTCTCAAGGCATCATTGCGTTGGATCCCGCAGAGAACATTGCCTTTGCCAACAACAGTGCCCTTGAAATGTTTGGAGGAACACGGCAGGATATCGGAAAACAGCTGATCTACTTGATCGAGGATTCCGCACTCTGCCGCAAAATGGGGAAGCGTATGAACGAGGGCGGCAGCTTTGAATATTCTCTCGGCGGCAGAGAGCTTGTAATCGCCGTGCGGCGCATTTCCGATGAAACACTTTCGGATGTCATATCTTCTATCATTATCGTGACCGACATTACCAAAGAAAAGGGCATTGCAAAGGAAAAAAGCGACTTCTTTGCCAATGCCTCCCATGAGCTGAAAACCCCTATTACCGTGATGCAGGGGATGGCAGAGCTGATCCTTTCCAAAGAGGAATTGGATGACTCCTCAAAAAAACAGGTGCAACGCATCCACAAAGAAAGCTTGCGAATGGCGGGACTGATCTCGGATATGTTGAATCTCAGCAGTTTGGAGCGTCATGAGGAAGAACCTACCGCCGTTCCCGTAGACCTTCGCGCCGTTGCCGACGAAGTGGTTTCCGAGCTTGCCTCCGCGTGTACGGCAAAAAATATCACCGTAGAGGTACTGGGCGAGGGCAAGGTGCGGGCTGATGCAAAGAAGATATATGAATTGATCGAAAACCTCTGCTCCAACGCCGTAAACTATAACAAGGAGAACGGTTCCATACATATTGACATTACTCCAAGCAAAGACCGAACCGTGCTTACCGTGTCCGATACAGGTATCGGCATTGCCAAGGAGCATTTGCCAAGGCTTTGCGAACGCTTTTACCGTGTCGATAAATCCCGCTCCAAAAAGACGGGCGGTACGGGACTGGGACTCGCTATTGTCAAGCACATTTGCGCCCTGTACAACGCCGACCTAAAGATTGAAAGTGAGCTTGGTATCGGAACGGTTGTGAGAATCTCATTCCCGAACGAATGACCCCTTACCGCAGACGTTTTGGAAAATATCAAAAACAGCAAGCCCCCCAAAAAGGCTTGCTGTTTTGTTCGTTTTTACTCCGTGTTAGTTTTCTTTTTGCGGGCGACTGCGGTTGATCTTTTCCATCAGATGCTGTCCGAGATCATACATATACCGCATCGAAACAGGCAAAAATTCATCATCCACACGTTGGAGAAAGCTCCATCCCGCTTCATAGGTAAAATCGCCTTGATAGTCGATCTCTCCCAAAGCTCGTGTGATCTCCTCCCAGTTCATGGTACCGAGATATGGGATGGTGTGCTGGTCGCCGCGGTAGTCGTTGTCATGTACGTGAAGCGATTGCAAGCGGTTATGTCCCAATGCGCGGATCATATCCCATGCCTCGTCTTTCCGTTGGATCAATCCCACATGTCCGAGATCCAAGCAGGCAACTACCCACTCGCTGTCCACGGTGTCGATATAACGGATAAATTCCTCACTGCGCGAACAGGTGTCATCGACGATACATTTTCGACGCGCATCCACTTGATACATATTCTCTACCCCGATTTTCACACGGTACTCACGGGCATAGGGGATCAGCATACGGTAAAAATCCATGTTCCTTACAAACATTTCCTCCTCGTGCCCTTGATAAACATCATGGTGGATCGGATGCACGACCGCGACCTTGGCGCCCAAAATGCCGGAGATCTCAAGCGCCCGCAGGATGCGCGGCAGAATGATATCTCGGTAAGAGGTTTCATCCTTCCACAGGCGGTGGGAAAAAGAAAACGGCGCGTGTGTTTGGTTGATGCGGATCCCCAAGCGGTCGGCACAAGCCCGAACCGCCTCGGCGTGCGCGCGCCATTGTGCGCCATTCCAAGGAGATGCGTCCTGCACCATGCTGTCCAAGCTGTAATCCGTGGCGCAAAAGCCCGCATTGCGGATATATTCCATGGACTTCTCATAGCCGAAACGATATTCGATACAACCCATTGTAAAGGACAAATCCATAACTGTTCCCTCTCTTAATTTTGCGGTAAGGTAATGTCAATAAAATGTGGTGCGTGGTCGCTTGTTGTCAAAGCAAGTCGGTCATCAAGTACATTGTAGCAGTGGACTGTTGCGGCGCTTCCGGTTGTCATGATGTGATCAATGGCAAGACTGCTGTCATATGGCAATCTGCTTTGCAGAGGATAAATTTCAAGCTCCTCGTTGTAGGCATAACTGCCGTGATAAGGTGATTTTGCATCTGCCGAGGCTGTCTCATCTCGGATATTGCGGTAGCCGTTGGTTGTTAAGATGGCATAAGGGTCGTTGCCGATCATACAGTTAAAGTCGCCGCCGCTGAACACTGTAATACTGCCGTACTTGCTTACAATGTCGGTGCAAACATTGACCACCGTCTGCGCATCCTGCATACGGTAGGTGTTCCCCAAGGTGGGGTCATCTCCCGCATTGGTATTTGCGGCAAAATGCGAATTGGTCATGGCAAACAAACTGCCTGTTGCGCGTTCGCGGAATACCGCCCAAGTGGTTCCCTTGTCGCCATTGCGTGATTTTTCATATCCGCTTTCCACAAGCTCCAAGGTCTCATTCCTGTAGAAAATGGGATTTCCCGAGCCGCCTTGCGAAGAATAGCAGATCTCGGTGTAATTCTCTGCCAACCAAGCAACCATGGCGGTTGAGTTGTTACGGTAATAAGGACCTGCCTCCTGCATACATAAAACATCGGGCGCATAGCGCTCGTAAACGCTGATGGCAATGTCCGAGCGGTTTGCCATGGGATTGCTGCCATCGGCATTGAGGTATCCCCACACATTGTGATACATAATGCGCAAGGTCCCTTGACATGCCGTGTCTGCGTAGGCGGTCTCTGTGCCGTCCCATATGTTTCCGTTTTGCAGAGAAACGGCGCTTTGTGTGTACTTTATGATATTCTTTTGCAAGGCGTCCAGAATATCAAGATACCCGTAATCCGAGCTTGCCAATGCTTCAAGCCCTTTTTCGGTGACGGCGATGCGGTAGCTACCCGCAGTGGGGGCTTCGATTGCGGATGTGCGGTTGGTTTTACCGATTAAGATCTCATAATTCTTTGTCGGTTCCTCGTCGGTAACGACCTCAACCATGTAGCCCGAATAGGTCTGCAAATATTGTGCCAACAGCTTTGCGATATACCACTCCACATAGCCCTCCTTGGGGACAACGATGCGGTAAGCCGAAATGCTTTTGCCGTTGATTTGTAAGGATTGAATGTAATAGGTTCCCATCTTTTGATACTGATCGTCGGGCGAGAAGATCAGAGAGCCGTTTTCGGTGCCTGCGGAAAGTCCGTCGCGTGACTTGATCAGCTCAATAAGATAGTTGACCGCCGCAACGGTTTCGGTATCGCTTACACCGCACAGGATCAGTTTATCGCCGTCGACGGTGATCGCGTACTCACCTTTGCGGAGCTGTTCCCAAGCCGCGGTCGATGCTTCGCGGTTGGTCTTGCCGATCAAGATCTCGCGGGCGGTCTCCTGTTGTGTTGCTCCGATATAATCATCTTGCACGGTCAATGTTGCTCCCGTATAGGTTTTGATCGTATTGACAAGCTCATTGACGCCCGCCATCAGTGTGCTTGCGGCGCCCTCGGGATAAATGACGGTGTAATTACCGCTACCCGCGCTGACAAGCTCCAACGGTAACACCGATGCGGGCTCTGCGGTGGTTTCCTCAGCGTCGGTGTCGGTGTTGCTCAGAGGGTCGGAGGTCGGCTTGTCACAGGCAACAACCGCCCAAAGGACGGTTGCTGTCAAAAGTATTAGGAATATCCGTTTCCACATATCGTGATTTCTCCGATTATTGGTGGAACGATGCGATCAGCTCGGTCAAAGCCTCCTGTGCGGATTGCTCTACGCTTGCGAGGTCGTTTGCCACACTGGTGTTGCTCAATACGGCATTGTAGAAGGCGGTGAGAAGCGCGAGGTCGGTGTTATAGATAAATCCGAAGTCCATGTACATGTTTTCACGCGCCATGTCGATCATCTCCGCATCCTCGGGTGCCTCTGCGACACGTCCCTTGATGACCTCATCGTAGTAGGTGTAGACGATGCTGTCGGCGCTGAGGTAATTCATTGCGTTGAGGATCATTGCGGACATATGTCTGTCCTTGACATCCAGCGGGATCGAGAACACGGACGCACCGTAGTTGGTGGAAACATAGTCGGATTCCTCGTCGTATTTGGGCGTGATGAGCACACCGTAGTCAAAGTCCATATCCAAGGATTTGAGCGTGCGTCCCATGATCAACGCCGTTGCGTAGAACAACGATCTGCCGCCCGAGAAGAGCGTGTAATCACGCCAACGGGTGTTGGTGGAGGAATAATCGATTGCCGGGTTGTTAATCAGTAAGGTTACCTTGTCGCAGATATCAATGTTTTTTGATTGAGAAGCAATGATCTCCACAGCTCCGTTCTCGGCAATCTGCGTCACTCTCAGACCTGCGGAGGTCAAAAGTGCACGTGTGGAGTGGACATCAAACATCGTACCGTAAACATCGTTGGTGGTGTCATTGTCATCAAGGTTTTGGGCAACCAGGGTGTTGATTTCCATCAACTTATCCAGTGTCCATTTGCCTTCGTCGACCAGCCCATACAGATCCAGACTATAGCCTTTTGCAATCTCGGTGTTAAAGAACATGACCTCGATGTTTTGGAGCACCTCCAGCGAAGCGTCGCCAACTACCGAGTAGGAAACACCGTTGATGGTGGAGTTTTGGTTCCAACCGCTGTACCAATAGGAATCGGTGAGGTCGATTTCCTCCATACTGCCGATGTTATGGAAGAAGCCGTTGGTCTCAAGCCCCCACCAGTAGTCGTAGCAGACGAGGTCGTACTCACCCGTACCACCTGTCAACGCTGTGGTGAAGCTGTTGGCGGTGTCGGTGATTTCGGCAATGTTGAATATAATATTGAACTGTTCTTCGATGTAAGCGTTTCTTTCAAACACCGATTGTTGGACTGCGTCGGAGGTTGCGTCACTGTCCCAATACAAATAGTCGTAACGGGAGGCACGTACCATCATGGTAAATTCCACAGGCATGTCATCCTCGCCAAAGCGTTCGATTGCCAAAGGCTCTTCGGTCTCCCCCTCTGTTTCATCTTCGTCTCCATCGACGGTGGGTGGGTTGGTTTCCCGGTTGTCCGGTTCGTTATCCTTGGCGCAAGCTGTAAAAGCAACGCACAGCATTGCCATTACCAAAAGCAAACAAAGTATTTTCTTTACCATCATAATCATTCCTTTCAATTATTTCTTTTTGAACTGAGAATCATCAAGAGTAGTCACTTTTTAAGTGTTCGGTCACAACATCACTCATCAGCTTCATCCCGTCTGCGTTGGGATGAATGTTGTCGTAAGTGTGCTGATACAAGGTGCTTCCAATGGTAGTATAAAAATCGATCACGCGGGCACCGTTCGCATCAGCCAAGCGAACGATGGCGCTGTTAAAGGCAGTGATCGCAACCCCCGCACCGTTTTGCTCCAAGCTTGTATTGCGCCCGTTGTCCGTGCAAATGATGGGGTTGAGGGTACAGCAGTAAATTTGTGCATTTGGGTATGCGGCTTTCATATTGCGTAACATGGTGTCATAGGTGCTTGAAAAAAGTGAAAGCTCGACCTTGTTGTTATAATCGTTGATGCCGTAGTAGATCACGATAACATCCGGCATCACGCCGCTGTCGGTGTGCAGATTGACCGCGCGTGTTTCATAGGAATAAGGATGGGAGACACGACCGCCCGAATAAGAGTTGTTGACACACAAATCCCAGTCCATTTCGGTAAGAACACGGTACCACCAGGTAGAGGTGACTGCCATTTTGGAGGACGAATACCAAACCGGATTTTCCGCAAGCGTGGCATTATAATCGATCGCGTTGGAGTATCCCGTATAGGTTGTGATACTGTCTCCGTAAAAGGAGATCATGATCTGCCCCTCCGACGTCAGCCGAAAGCTGTCCGCTTCCGTAAAGGAAAGGGTGGTGCGTTGCTCGGTGAATAATCTTGCGATCAGCTCCGAGATCGCTTTGGCGGTTCCCTCTTCGTTGTAACCCAAGATGACCAACTGCTTTCCTACTGCGGCAACGGTATAATCTCCGTATTGTAAGGTCTCGTATATCGCGCTGCTTGCAGGGCGGTTGGTTTTGCCGACTAGGATCTCAAGTGCCCCCTCATCCGCGGTCTCGCCCTTTTTCAAGTAATCATCCCCGTAGGAGATCGAGACACCGTATCCATCCGAAAAGGCGTTTTTTAATTCCATTACGGCGCTCATCACCACACTGCTCGCGCCCTCCGGATAGACGATTTGATAAGAGGTCGCACCGTTTGCGGCAAGTAACAATCCTTTTGGTGAGGGAGCCGTTGTTGTCTCCTCCGATTGGGGAAATGCAGAATCGGTTTCGGTTCCTTGTCCGTTGCCGCCGCACGATGCCAACACTGCAAGTATTGTCACCAGCAGGAGTGCAACTGTTTTTCGGAATATCGTTTTCTTCATCAACATTCCCCCATTTCTGTTTTTTATCGGTTTCAAAGATGCTATTGGTTATCTGTTTCTCTTCTTTTTCTCCGCCATGACCGCGAATGCAACCGCTGTTATAATACCCATGGGGAGCATACCGATGACGGAACCGCAACCGCCCTCATCAGTATCGACGGGTGCATTGGTGCCGGGCTCATTGGTAGATGCATCGGTTGCGGGCTCGGTATCGGTGTTGTCGGGAGGATTGGTCGTGCCGGGATCGGTGGGTTGATATTGTTCCATATCGGAGTAGTCCACATAGAACATTGCCGAGGATACCCACTCACCGGTGGAGAAATCGCGTCCCATGACCAAAACTTTGTCCTCATATACACGGACGTAGTAGCCTTGGCTGCCTGTCAAAGCCTCGCCGCTTGCTTTATTGTAGCTGGTCCACAGATAAGCGGTGGACGCGGTATTGAAGATGGTGGGCAGCTCGTCACTGCGCTCATACATCGTACTCTCGCTGTCCAATGTCCAGTGGCTGTGACCGTTGAACATGATGACCTCGGGATACTTTTCGAGAACGGCACGCAAGCCCGCTTCGGGGGTTGCACCGTTCCAGCCCTGTCCCTCAAGACTGCCTGCTACGGTGTTGTACAAGGACTGATGCAGGAACAGGAAGGTGGGGGCGTTGACGTTGCGGCTTTCCTGCAGCTTTTCATCCAGCCAATTGAGCTGTGTTTGCGACAGATAAGCGTTGACGTTGCTGACGGGATAGACGTCGGTGCCGAGGAAGATATAATGATACCCGTCCTTCCAGAAGTCGTAGTAGATCTTATCGGGGTGTGTTCCGTCGGGGAGATATGTATTCTCAAGGAACAGGTTGACACCGTCCTTATAGGAAACCGCATTGTAAAAATCGTGGTTGCCGACCGCCAAGAAGAGTCCGGGAAGTGTACTGTTTGCCTTGACGGCATTGTAGATCTCCCACATGTTCGCATACTCTTCGGCTTTGCCGTTGTTTGCCATATCGCCGTTGATATAAATACCCGTGCTGTTGGGGCTGTTGGTGGCAATGTCCTCCAAAACCTTTTGGAAGTTCTTGTTGTAGGTGTCGGTGTCGGATACGTTGATGTGGATATCGCTGATGACTTGGAACTCGATCAGCGGTGCTCCGTAGTCCTTTCCTGCGGTGCCCGTGGGCAGTGCCGCTTCCACATAGGTTTCGGAAATTTCGGAATTTTTCATGGTGTACACCAACAGCTTGGTCGCGCCCTGCGGGATCATGGTATTGGGAGTCATCGCATGCTCGGTAACGGTTCCTGTGACCTTGAATTTTGCAAGTGCGGTGTAGCCCTCCAAAGGACCGTTGTCATCCGCCCAATACATGAGGATCGAGGTGGCGCTGTTGTTTTCGGAAAGTGTGACCGAAATGGTGCCGTCCGCCATGCCGTTGGTTGCATCCTCCAAGGTGTAGGTTGCCGATATCGGAGCCTCCAAGGACTTAGAGGCATCGGTCTTGCTTACAATTTCGATTTCAACGATCTCGGTTTTTGCGGTTGCATAATCGTTATTCGGCACAAAATATACAATATATTTGCCTGCAGGGAGATTGTAATCGTTGGTATCGGGTCTGGCGGATTTGCTACCGGTTCTGATATCTACGGCAACACCGTTGGTTTCATCGGTAATATAATACCAGTAGATCGAATATCCCGTGTCATCCTTGGGCTGAATGCCGATCCAGTCCTTTGCGGCGGCGGAGCCTGTACCGTATACCCAAACGGGCTCGCCCTCGAGATAGACTCTCTTGGCGGGAGCCACATGCTCGGTGATGGTGATCTCGATGACCTCGGTTTTGTCTTTTGCGTATCCGTTGTTGGGAACCAAATAGATGACATAATCACCCGCGGGCAGATTATAATCGTTTGCGTCGGGGCGGGTGGAGGTACTTCCGCTTGCCTTGATGTCAACCGGAACACCGTTGGTGGCGTCGGTGATGTAGTACCAATAAATCGAGTTACCGGTGTCATCTTTGGGTTGAATGCCGATCCAGTCCTTGTTTTCGGCAGAGCCGTATGCGGTTACCCAAATGCTCTCACCTACCAAATAGACGTCTTTATCGGTGGAGAGGATCGAGGTCTCTTCCGCAATGCCGGATTCGATTGCGGCATCGATTTTGGCTGTCAGCACGCCGATCTCATCTGCGCTCTTTGTGCTGACGTTCTCGGCGGCGATCTCAATATTGCCGTCCGTGTTTTTGTTGGTACGAACGATGTATTCGTTGCAGCTTCCCTCCAAAGATTTATACCAAGACAGGCACGCGCCCTCGGTGATCTCAACAGAGAAAGAATTGCGAAGAATCAGTTGCTCCGAAGCAACATTTGCCGCTTGATATCCACAACCTACCAAACCGGCGACGCGAACGTCCGAGGAGGCACCCCAAGGAGTGGTGGTCCAGTCTACAAACGCGGTTCCGATGAGGGTGTTTTTGTCATTGAGGTTGTAGCAATTTTCAACCACATAGCTGTATCCGTCTTTTAAAGTAATGAAAGCGCCGAGAATACCGCCGTAGGAGATTGCCGCGGAGGTTTCGCTGTTCATTGTAAAGCAACCTGTGTTGTAGCAGTTTTGGATCAAAATATCACCGTTGTAAGCGTTACCTGCGGGATCGGACTGAGAGATCTGTCCCACAATACCGCCAAAGGCACTTTCGGATTTGTTGGCATTGGCTTGGTTATCCAATGCAATGTCTGCGTGGTTGGCACAGTAGCTTACCGTAGCGCCGAGACCGACGGTGCCTGCGATACCGCCCGCGTAGTTGATGTTTCCGAGGACGTTGACTGCGCCCTTGTTTTCACAAAATTGGATTGTGGAGGACCATGCCATACCTACAATACCGCCAATGCGTCCTGCGGCGTTGTATTTGCCGCTGTCGGTAAATACATAAGTAGCCTTTACCGAGCAGGTATCGCTGACCGTACAGTTGGCGATGGTGTTAAAGCTTGCGTCGGGGGTGTCCGTAGGATCTGCCGCCGCGATGCCGACGACCGTACCGACTACGCTGATACCCGTGGCGGTGATTGCGTCAAGATTGACATTATTGACGGTTGCTCCGTAGATCGCGCCGAACAGACCCGAACCCCATGCAGTGGAAAACTCATGCGCGGTGTTGGGGGAGCATACGGTACCGTTCATGATACGGTAACCCTGTCCGTCGTAGTGACCGCCAAATGCGGCATACGCGGTTTTGGATGCAAAGTAGTAACCGATCGAGTTCAGCGTTTTGCCGTTCAAGTCGATATCGGCGGTTTGCTTGAAATACTTTCCGTCGAACGGATCGCTGACCGCTGTCGGCTGTGTGCCGTCACCGATCTGTGCCGACATCCATGCCAAATGCGCCGCTTTTTCGATGAGGTAAGGAGATGCCTCGGTTCCCTCACCCGTAGGAGCCTCGGTGTCGGTACCGTTCCAACCGTCTGCCGCGGGGGCTTCTACCACCTCGATCTCCGCCCAATCGGTCATCGACGTTGCATAACCATTGTTAGGTACAAAATAAACCTTGTATTTGCCTGCGGGAATGTCGGCAGACCAATAGGACTTGTACTTTGCGTTTATATCGACGGGATTTCCGATATCCGCATCGGTCAAGTAATAATAATACCATGAAGAGGTAGCACCTTCGGGTGCAATACCCACCCAGTCGGTGGTACTGCCAAGGGTGCCTGTGACCGTGACCATAATGCTTTCACCTACCGTATAGGTGGCTTTGTCGGTCGTGATGTCGATGTTTTCTGCCGCGGAAACCAACACGACCGGAACCATTGATAATACCATTGCCAGGGTTATCAACAGTGCGAGGATTTTTTGGACTTTTTTCATAACGGAGCCTCCTTGTAAAAAATATTTTTGTGTTTGCGCACATGGGATATCGTCCTTGCGCAAATTCAGTATAACATTTTCGGTTTGCAATGTCAATGCGTCAAAATCGAATTTTACAGAGATTGCAAAAAATACTTTTCAGCCAAAATATTCCGAGTTGCTTTTTTCAAAAAATACGCAAACCAATAGTAGCAAATACCAAAAAGGTTTTTTTGACGCCGATTTTGATATTACAAAAAATGTATTTAATTGCTTTTTTTGAGCCCGAGCTTATTGTCATGTTGCACAAACAAATAAAAATATGTTTGTAAAAGCAAATGACTTCCATATAAAATTTTTGATATCACGCCAAAACAAGTGCAACCAAGAGTAGCAAAAAAAGAAACTGTGGAATGCTTGTTTTTCTTTGTGAAAGATGATACAATATAAGAGAGCAGTATTGATTGCTTTATTATCAACCACGGGAGGAACCGAACAATGAGCATTGAGCAAAATTTGTTGAAATTACGCACAACACTGAACCTTACACAGGAAACTTTCGCGGCACAGATGGGTGTTTCACGACAGGCAGTTCAAAAATGGGAGAACGGCACGGCACGTCCCGACATCAAAAATCTCATTCAGATCGCGAAGCGCTATCACATCTCCATTGACGCCTTGCTGTTGGACACCGACAAACGCGTGGCGGAGGAGCTTTCTTACGATAAAAAGATCCAACCGGAATACGCAAGTGTACACAAGTGGGAGTCATATGCCTCCCAGCTTTCGGTGGAATATCGCCAATGCACCGAGGAAGGAAAGAATTTGGAGATTTATCAAGAGCTGTTCCGCGTAGTGGAGCAAATGCCGCCCTCCGAGGAACGCAAAAAGATTGCGGATATCCTGTTTTGTCTTGCCTTGAATGCTCCCACCGTTCCCGACTATCCCTATGAGGAACCATCGGATCTGGACGCCATTCGCCGTTGCCGTCCCGCCAACCGATATGTTCCCGCGCATCCGCTTCCGGACGCCGAAACACTCAAGGATAAGGTCTACGCCGCTTGGTTGGGGCGCATTTGCGGCTGTCTGTTGGGCAAGCCGATCGAGGGCATTCGCACCAATGAATTAAATCAAGTCTTACAGCAATCCTCTAACCTCCCTCTTGGCCGCTATATTGAAAGCAAGGATATTACCGAGGCACTTTGCGATCGTATATCCTTCCGCTTGCGCGGAAAATGCTTTGCGGACACAGTGGAGTGTGCCCCTGTGGATGACGATACAAACTATACGGTGCTCTCTCAAATCCTCATTGACACCTATGGACGCGAGTTTACCCCCTATGATGTTTCCCGTATTTGGTTGGAATATCAACCGAAAAGCGCGTACTGTACCGCCGAGCGCGTTGCCTACCGCAATTTTATCGACGGTTATCTGCCGCCCAACTCCGCCAAATATAAAAATCCTTACCGTGAATGGATCGGTGCGCAGATCAGAGCCGATTATTTCGGTTATATCAACCCCGGGGATCCCGAAACGGCGGCAGAAATGGCGTGGCGAGATGCCAGCATCTCCCATGTAAAAAACGGAATTTACGGCGAGATGTTTGTTGCCGCCATGATTGCCACCGCTGCGGTGGAGACCGATATTGAAACGATCATTCGATCGGGACTTTCCCAAATCCCCGAGAAAAGCAGGCTTGCGGAAACGGTGCGCAAGATTTTAAAGCAGTTCCGCGAATATCAGGACGAAAAGGATTGCTTCCGTTTCATTCACCAAACCTTTGATGAGCACAACGGCCATGATTGGTGCCATACGATCTCCAACGCCGCGATCGTAACGGCGGCTTTGCTGTACGGATGCGGCGACTACGGCAAATCGATCTGCTTAGCGGTCGGCACGGGCTTTGACACCGATTGCAACGGTGCCACGGTGGGGTCGATCCTCGGTATGCGCAGAGGCTCCAATTGTATTGGAGAACAGTGGAGCCGTCCCGTAAACGGTATGCTGGACACTTCCATATTCGGTGTGGGACGTGTCAGCATCCGTGATTTGGCGGAGCACACGATGATACATATGAAAAAGTAAAGTAAAAAGAACGCGCACCTCTGTCCCGTTGAGGTGTGCGTTCTTTTTCGATACATTTTATGCTTGAGGAAAAACGGATGCCGACAGCTCGGCAAAGCTGTTGATATAAAGGTCGCTTTCCTCCATGATCTCACGGCGAAAGCTGTCGCCCGAGCGGTCATATACACCTACCGTATAAAGCCCCGCCTTTTTTGCGGTTCTTACCGCACCGATGTTGTCGTCCAAAAAGGCTGTTTTCTCCATCGTCCCGCCCATGCGTTCCACAGCCGCAGGGTAAATACGGACATCCGATTTGGTGGTTCCAAAGTCCTCACAGCTCCACACGTTGTCAAACAGCTCATATAATCCGAGACGCTTCAGACATACGTCAACTACCTTTTTGGGGCTTGCTGTCAGTACATTCAAGCTACAGCCGTGTGCTTTCAAAAGACGCAAACAGCTTTCCACATCGGCTTTTAAGGGAACATCGTCTCTGTATTTATGATATGCCAGCTCATACATGCGCTCGATCAAAGCTTCTTCGGAGCGCGTAACGCCGAGTGTTTCTCGGAAATATTTTGCGGCTCCGATATAGCCCAAGGGGGTGGTAATGTCGGTGATGTTGGAGGGATAACAAACGTGATTTTCCTCAAGGATCTCAAGTATCGTACTGCAATAGGCAGGCATGGAATCCACAAGTGTTCCGTCAAAATCAAAAATGTAGTATTGAAATTTTTTCATATTCGATATTTCATTCTCCTGTTGGGATGTTCAGGCGGTCGCCTTTGGGGGCTTCTTTAAGGGAAGTATATCATAAATCATTTTTCTTGTCAATATTTTTTAACCGAAAATATGCCTTGTAAAAGGGTGGCTTGCGGTGTTATGCAACCCACGGTGGCAGTTTTGCCATCCGTTCCATACATATCGTTGGTTCTTGATGTTTTTGCGTCGCAAAAAACGTTTCCTTTACATATACTGTACCGATATCTATGATTGATTACGGAGGAACGCATGTATACGGATAATTATATTGTAAGATCGTTGGAATTGCATTTGTTTTTTGGGCGTATTATGAAAGAACACGCCCTGTTTTTAAGAGCCGGCTTTACTCCCGCCGACCCGTCTTTTTCGGACAAAGCGGAGTATTACAAAAAAGAATTTGAAGCTTTGCTGAGCCGTGCCGTAGCGCTTGGGAACGGTGTTGTCAGCCAAGAGGTTTTGCGCTCGGGAGAGCTGGTCACAAAATTTACGGCGTTGGCGGAAAAACAGACCGAAGCCTTTACCGCCATTTCCATCAACAAAGAGATCACCGCACGGGAACAGCGCTTGCGTCCCGGCTCCCGCGGCAACAATTTCGGTGCCGAGGCACACCGACGCGTCAAACAGCTCAATCAAAGAGCCCTGGAGCTTTTGGACGGCTTGATTGCCTTGAAAGAGCAAATTTTGAAAAATGTTTTGAGCTGTAAAATGTTTACGGGAAATTACCCGTTGCTGATCGAACACATCATCCGTGAGGCAAAGCTTTACCGTGGGTATGTGGAAATGTTGGAAAAAGAGGGGCGGTTGTCAAACGCGTCCATGCAGGACACCGAATGCTTTTGGAATCAAATTATGATGGAGCATGCCCTGTTTATCCGCGGACTTTTGGATCCCTCCGAAACCGAGCTGATCCATACGGCGGACGAATTTGCGGAGGACTATGCAAAATTGCTGGAGACCTGCCGTCAAGCGCAGGCGCGGGCCATGGAGGGGACCTCCTTGGAGGAAACGCTGAAGTTCAGAGATTTCAAGGCTGCGGGCACGCAAGGGATTACCGGGTGCGGAATCCGTTCGGTGATCTTACCGCTCCTTGCCGACCATGTGCTGAGAGAAGCCAATCATTATATCCGATTACTGACTATATAACACAAGCGCCGCGGGCAATGCCCGCGGCGCTTGTGTTATGTTATGGTATCATGAATATTTAAGATTGTAAATAGGTTACAAGCTGATTGACGTATTCCTGTACCATGGCTTGGTTCATTGCAAATTGCGTAGCCAAGTTTCCGCCGCTTTGGTAGGGTTTTACCCAAAGCAAGTCAAGCGCGCTACCCAAAGCGCTGTCATAGACAGCCACAAAGTCCCAAGAAGCACTGTTCATGGTAATGTTCAGTACTTCTCTTGCCATCTCGGAATCCGCTGTCGATGTTCTCATCAACTGCTCTTGATAGAGAGGCACCAGCTCCTCATGGTTGTACTTGCCCATGGTGTCCAAAACCGCGCCGACCTTATCGCTTACTTCATTTCCGAGAACGGCGATGACATTGTGCGCTGCCATAACACCGCTTGAGTATTCTGCTTGCTCTTCATTATACTTGGGGAGCGGCAGAATGCCGTAAGCAGTATCGGTCAAGTTCTGACGGGGCGTGGTGGAACGGTTGAGCATGTCACTCAAGAACAGGGTACGGTTTTCTGCCATCATCGTATACATCTCGTCTGCCGTGGTCTGGTATGCGCCTGTCATTTGCCACATATCCACCAAGCGATACATCAAGTCTACCATTCCCTCGGAGAGCGAGACAGTCATGGTGCCATCGGTCTCATCATAGGTGGCATAGGAGAACCCGCCTACCTGTGCAAAGCTGTAGATATTTCCGCCTGTTAAACCAACGATGCCAAAGAGATCTTCCGTGCCGACAATTCCATCACCGTTTAAATCATTGTAGAAGTCCGCGATATACGCTTGCATCTTTTCCATGGTCCACTCGCCGTTCATCACGATTTCGTAGAAGTTTTCAAAACCGTAGTTATTCATCAGCTCAACGTTAAAGTAAATGGCGGAGGTCATGTCATATGCCGACATGGTGATATCACCGACTGCGGTGTATTGCTTGCCAAGGAGGTTTGCGGAGTTGTTGTAGCTCTTGTTCCACCACTCGGCATCAAGCTGCAGATTTTCGGCTGCGCTCAAGTCCGCATAATAGCCATTGGTGACCAACTTGGGGACAAAGCGTGCGCTTTGGGAAACAAAGTCCACGTCACACGCGCCGCTATTCATCATGACTTGTATTTGTGTGGTGTATTCGTTAGGAGCAACCTGTACATAAGACAAGCACACATTCAGTTTTTCCTCGGTGTAGCAGTTACGCTCGTAGACTGCGGCGTTGATCATATCGGAAAGATCCTCGGTTGTTACCATATCCCAGTTCGTTCCGGTGGTGGTGGGAACCATGATCGTAACCTCGGCACCGTCAAAATCATAGGATACGTCGGGCTCATCGTCGCCGATGTCGGGAGCATCGGTTTCACCGTTGTTGCCGGTGTTGTTGTCGGTTTCACCCTCGGAGGCTTTGCCGCAGCGCTCACAAACGCCGTCCACATAGCTGTGTCCGAGTGCTTCGGAGAAAGTACTTGACAATGTTCTGCCGCAATCCAAGCACTCTACGTAGCTGTAACCACCCTCGGTACAGGTAGCGGTGCTTTCAACAACGGTTTGTGTGTTCTCGTGCGGGCAAACGTAAGGAACCAAGGTCTTGCCATCATCGCCGATTGTGAAGTGTTCTACTTCTTCACCCTCAAAAACGATGATGATTTTGCCGTCCTTTTCAATCCATTCTGCCCAAGCTTCGTCATCGACGGTTACAGAACCATCCTCGTGCTTGCACTCAACTCTTGCATAAATCGTTTTGTCGGTGTAGAACTCGTAAATCAGAGTGTAATCCAAACCATCTTCTGCGACCATACCCGAGTCGGTATAAATATAAAGCATATCGGGACGCGCTTGGTTGCAGTTGGCGCAAAAATCGTTTGCATCATAGTTGTGACCGGTGGGGACAAGAACCTTTTCCCATGTTTCACCACACTTGAGACAAGCGTGTTTTTCGATTCCGCTTGCCGTACAGGTTGCCGCAACAGACTCGATGATCTCGGAGTTCATGTGTTGGCAATTGCCGCAGACGGTACAAATACCGGCGTCATCGTAGGTGTGATCTGCCAAAGCAAACATTTTTTGATACCCGATACCGCAATCGGGACAACTGTATGTCTCATAACCGCCGGCAATACAGGTCGAGTCCACTTTTTCGACCAAGGTAAGGTTGGGATGCGTGCAAGGCGTTTCTGCTTCGCCTGCGTTGTAGTCCTTGAGCGCCATATCGATTTTTTCAATCAAACTGTCAAATTCTTTGGACAACATATAAAGCTCATCATAGGTGGTTGCCATTTTTACACGGCTGTAGATATCGGAACGAATTGTTTTAAAGTCGTCATATTCCGCAAGCTCGGTAAAGGTAGCATCGGCGGTATATGTTTTCCAAGTCGTATTGATATTGTTGATCAGTTCTGTTCTGTATGCTGCTATATCTACTTCTGCACCGTTTACATATCCGCAGTGCTCGCAAATACCATCGACAAAGCTGTGGTCGCCATACACAAATTCGCTCCAGCTTTCGTTACAGTCCTTGCACATGTACACATACTCACCCGCAGTAGTACAGGTTGCATTGGTGGGAATGGAGATGGTAACGACATTCAAGTGTTCGCAAGCGCCGCAAACCGTGCATTTGCCGTCGGTATAGCTGTGTCCGGTAGCGGGAATGCCTTCCTGCCATTTCTCACCGCAATCGGGGCATTGGTAGAGAGTATAGCCGCTCTCGGTACAGGTGGCTTCCTTACTTTCTGCAATGACTGCGTTTCCATGCACACAAATATTGCTCAAGTCGGCTTCTATTTGTTCTACAAGCGCATTGTACTCTTTGGCAATTTCAAAAAACTCCTCAAACATCATTGCTTCTGTGCAACGAGTCCTCAGTTCAGTGCGAGCAGTCATATAGGTCTTGTAGTTTTCCAGCGTTTTGAAGTTTGCATCCGTTGCGAAAACTCTCCATGAAGTGGCGAAATAATTATTTAAGGTTTTACGGATGCTTTCCACATCTCCGCCGCAAGCGTAAAATGTATCGGTGAGCTCCATTCTGAGCATTTCAAACTCTTCGTAAGACGCATCAATGTTGTTGACATCGACATAGTCATACAAGTTGTTGTAAAACTCATAGAATCTGTCGTTGATTTGACAGTAGGGTTCTGCAGTCATATCCAAAAGGATGCTGTAAGCAGCCCACGCATTCGCCATTTCGACGCGCAGTTGTTCGATTTGGTTTTCGATATCGCTGATTTCCTCAAGCATCTCGGAGATTTCCGTCATCATTGCCTCAAACTCGGTATAATAGAGTTTAATTTCAACGACGGAAGTAGCAGACATGATTTTTTCCTGCAAAGTGCAGAATCTATCCTTGTAGTCGGTGTTTTCAAGGACAATGTAGAATTTCTCATGGGAGCTGTATTTCTCCCAAGTAATATCCATGTCATTGATGGTGTTTCTGATGGCAGAGGAAAGCTCTTGATCTTCAGAATCTGCGCTTTCACCGCAACGTTCACAAACGCCGTCTACATAGCTGTGTCCAAGCGCGGGGAGCTCAGCGCCCCAACCCATACCGCAATCAAGGCAATATGTTTCTTCAAAACCACTTTGCGTACAGGTGGGATCTTGCGTTTTGGTTTCTGTATTTTCGTGCTTGCAAGTTTCCTCAATGCTATCCAGACTCAGCGCGCCGTCCATGCCAATCGTGAAATAATATTTGTACTCACCGATAGAGGCAAGGAGGAGGTTGCCGTCCTCATACATTTCCCACCAGCCGCCGCTGATAACGGTGTTGTAGGTACCATCCTCCATGACGTAGACGATGGTAGCCTCCAGGTTCCCGTTACCGTAGAATACGATGTCATACATGGGCGGCGTTACCTGTTGATTGTAGGTGTAAATGACAGAGCTTGAAAGAACAGCGCGAATGCGGTCAGTCAGCGAAAGATGCTTCATGAAAATGGTATCGGCATCTTCTACCGTGGTAACCGTATAGATTTGCTCCAAATAAGCGGTGTGTTCTTCCTTATAGGAAGCGTATTCTTCCAAAGAGTTCAGTACATTACCGTAGGTGCCGAGGAGTTCGTTCCAATGGCTTTCCATTTGATCTACGCGGTCATTGATAATGGATTGCAGATCGTCGGTGTCGGAACCGTTGCCCTCCAGCAACGACTCGATTTCATCTGCCATAACAGCAAATTCATTCTCCATCGCATCAATGATATCGGTAGAGGTTGCCGACTTGACTGTTTGATAGATAGATTGATAATTCGCTTCGTAGGCTGCAAAATTATCCAGTTCCTTCAAGCCGTTTTCGAGATAGGAGTTCCAAATTTCCTCCAAATCCTGCAACATTTCTTCAATGTATACTTGCAGCTCGTTGTCGGCATCTCCCTCGGAGATACCGCAACGCTCGCAGATGCCGTTTGTATCAAAGGAGTGTCCAAGTGCAGGGAAAGAGGTTCCCCAACCGGTACCGCAATCGCTGCAGTGGGTCATTTCCGAACCGCTTTCGGTACAGGTAGGCTCTTTGATGGTGGTTGTTGCATTCAAGTGGTCGCATTCGGAGGGATCGGGACGCTCCACCATGCTTAAGGTGTAGCCGTCATCGTTCACGGTAAAGCGTTGAACGATATAACCGCCATCGATAATGGCAACATAGTCACCGTCATATTCCCAAGTTGCCCAAGCCTCTTGGATTTCCGTGACACCGTCTTCATTCACATATTCGACTCTGCCATAAATGGTACGGTCGGAATAGAACTCATAAGTAACCGTGTAACCGTCTTCGGAATATGTGAAGAAATAAACGATGGCTTTATCATCGGGCGTGTCGGGCTGCTCTTCCTCCATGCCGAGATCTTGTTTGATCGCAGCAATCAGTGAATGGATCTCCGCAGAAAGGGCATCCAACTCTTCCAAGGTGGTGACATTGTTCATCTCATCCAAGAGAAGCGCGTACTTTTTGCAGTAGAAGTGATCACTGCCAAGTGCGTTTTCAAGGTCATAGTCCTTGTAGAAGTTGTTCCAAGTCTCTTCGGTTTCCTTGATGCGGAGTGCGATCTCGTTTGCAAGCTCGTCACTTTCGCTCTCGCCGCAACGCTCACAAACGCCGTCCACATAGCTGTGTCCGAGAGGAGCCAAGTAAATTTCCTCTACTGTCTTACCGCAGTCGGTACAGTAGATAGAAGTGGAACCCTCGTGGGTACAATCCGGCATAGCAGTAACGGATTGCGTGTTTTCGTGCAGACAGGTCTCTTCCTCTTGTTCTACAAGCGTCAAGGTCTTGCCATCCTCATTGACGGTGAAGCGTGCTTCGGAACCGCCAATGGAAACCACGATCTCTTCGCCATCCTGCTTCCATTCTGTCCAAGTTTCATCTTTCGTCCATGTACCATCCTCGGTCACATATTCGATTCTGAGGCAAACGGTATGGTCGGTGTAGAACTCCCAATTCAGATAGTAGTCAGAGCCTTTTTCGGTGTAGAGATAAACGATTACTTTTTCTTCGACAGAGCCGCTGTTCTCGCCGCAGCGTTCACAAACACCGTCCACATAGCTGTGTCCGAGTGCTTCGGAGAAAGTAGATTGCAATGTTCTGCCACAATCCAAGCACTCTACGTAGCTGCTACCGCCTGTGGTACAGGTAGCGGTGCTTACAACAACGGTGTGTTTGTTTTCATGCGGGCAAACGTAGGGAACCAAGGTTTTGCCATCATCGCCGATGGTGAAGTGTTCTACTTCTTCACCCTCAAAAACAATGATGATTTTTCCATCTTTTTCTATCCATTCTGCCCAAGCCTCTTGATCGATGCTTACAGAACCGTCCTCGTTCTTGCACTCAACTCTTGCATATATTGTTTTGTTGGCGTAGAACTCGTAAATCAGAGTGTACTTATCTTCGGTGTCGGTATAAATATAAATGATAGTTTTTTCATCGGGAGTATCGGGGTTTTCGGTTTCGGACTCGCCGCAACGCTCACAAACACCGTCTACATAGCTGTGTCCGAGTGCAGGTGTGATGAGATCGCCGAAGCCATCATCGATCTTTTCTCCGCAATCGGCACAAACGCGGGTAGTGATACCGTTTTGTGTACAGGTTGCCTCTTGCACTGTCACGTACCGGATATTTTCATGTGTACAGGTTTCCTCGATATACAAGGACAAGGTCTTGCCGTCGTTATTGACGGTAAAGCGCATTTCTTCCGCGCCGTCCTCTTCCTCGTAGATGAGCACAACAATATCACCGTCGTATTCCCATTTTGCCCAAGCTTCCTGTTTTTCTACGGTTCCGTCACTGCCGGTCATTTCTCCGTAGCCGTAAACGGTGTAGTCGGAATAGAACTCATAACGGACATATAAGCTGCCCTCGGTCATGGTAAAGATATAAACGGTAGCTTTTTCATCGGGAACGTCGGGATTCTCCTCAGAGGCTTCGCCGCAACGCTCACAAACACCGTCCACGTAGCTGTGTCCGAGCGGGTCGGTGCTAAACAAGTTCATGATATCGCCGCAATCCAAGCACTCCACATAACCGGAACCGCGTTCGGTACAGGTGGCGGGAGTTGTTTCAACCCTGTTTTGGTGTTCATGCGGGCAAACGTAAAGAATCAATGTCTTGCCGTCATCGCTGACTGTGAAGCGTTCTATTTCCTCTCCCTCATAGAGAAGTACAATCATCTTATCGTCATATTCCCAAGCTGCCCAGTCTTCTTCTGTTTCAACAGAACCGTCGATGTTAATGCTTTCCATATACCCACGAACGGTGTAGTCGTTGTAAAACTCATAGATTGCTTTTCCACCGTCCCAGATGTCGGTATAGGTGTAAAGAATTTCTTTTACTACGGGCTCTTCCTTTCCGCACATCGTGCAGGCGCCGTTTTCGTAACTGTGGTCAGCCAACGGGAGCTCTTCATGACCGGAGAGCCATTTTTGACAGTTCTCGCAGTAATCGCCTGCGGAGTACCCGTGCTCTTGGCAGGTGGAGTTAGTTGCGGGAACCGTGGTGATGCTGTGTCCGGTTGCGGGCAGGATCACCGAAGTGGGCTCCGTGATCGGCGTGGTGCAAGCTTCATCCTCAAACCATGCACCGCAAACGCAGACGTAGTAGGTCTTGACGCCGGAGGCGGTACAGGTGGGCGCTTTGCCGTTGACCGTCTTTGCCACGCTGTGGGTATGCTCCTTGATCTCTTCGATCACATATCCGCACGCGGTACAGGTGATGCCGTGCGTGGTGGTAGCCTCGTCATAGTCGGGTGTGTGAGCCGCTTGATCCAGCTTTTCATTACAACGGGTACAAGCGTACCAGTGTCCGTCGGCGTCACAGCTGAGGCTCGAAGCAGGGTTGTGTCCGAGTGCCGCGGTCGCGTCATCGGTGTGGGTATGTTCACAACGGGAACAGGTGTACGTGGTGTAACCGTCCTTGGTACAGGTGGGTGCGGTAACCTCGGAGATGTAGCTGTGACCGAGAGCCTCGGTTTCATCATCCGTGTAGGTATCGCCGCATCCGCAGGTGTAGACAGTATGACCGCCCGCAGTACAGGTGGGTGCGGTAACGGCAGCGGTGTAACGGTGACCGTAAGCGTCGATCGGTGCATGACCGGTCAACACCGTATGACAGGTAGAGCACTCGATACCCGCGGTGTAGCCGATTTCGGTACAGGTGGGTGTTACGGGATCCATAGCCACGGGAGTGTGTCCCTTTGCAAGGTCGATTACCGTGGTGTGGTCGGTAATGAGCTGTTGAGCCTGGGCATCGAGGAACCATTTACCGCAAGCGCAGGTATAGTAAGCGATATTACCGCTGTGCGTACAGTCGGGAGCGACAGCCGCGACAGCCGTCAGTTGGTGGGTATGCGAGATGGCGGGGGTGATCACATATTCGCACACGGTACAAATTTGTGCCGATTGCTCGGTTGCCTCGGCACCGGGCGTGTGTGCATTGAGCTCACCGCGTTCACCGCATACGGTACAAACGTGGTAGTGACCTTCCTCGGCGCTGTTCCAAGCGGTGGAATAAGTATGCGCCGTAGGCTGAGTGTAGTTGAGCATGACCGTGTCGCCGCAGGAGGTACAAACCTTTTGGGTGTAGCCTGCTGTGGTACAGGTGGGCTCCACAATGGTGGTTGTATGCTTGTGGTTGGTTTGCGGGAGTGTTACGGTATATTCATCTTGACAGTAGATGCAACGGAAGGTGTTGCTGCCCGCCTCTTGGCAGGTCGCATTTTTGTGATCGTGCAGGACATAGAGGTGTCCGATGGCGGGGATCACCGTGTCGTATTGGGTGTGGCAGTCCTCACACTCAAAGTGCATGGTACCGTTGGCAGAGCAAGAGGTCTTGGTGACAACACTGCTGTGCCAGTTGTGTCCGGTAGGTGCGGTATAAGAGCCGGGGATCTGCTTTCCGCAATGGAGACAGATCGAATAGCCGCCCTCGGTACAGGTGGGCTCCACCTTGTGGACATCCTTGCTGTGACCGAATGCACGGCAGTATTGATCGGGAGTCAGTTCGGCGGGAACGTAGTAGGAGAAGTGCGTGGTGGTAAAGGTGACGTAGCCGTTGCCGTCAGCATCCTCGGAATAGGTTGCCGGCATGGGCTCCAGCTCTCCGTCGGAGATATACCATACCACGATCTGGTCGGGGTTTTGTCCCTCGGTGAGGGTGTAGGGGATACGGATGGTTGCCGTACCGCCAAGCTGGCTGATTTCCTTGTCGGTGGTGATGGTAAAGCTATAGATGGGATTGTCGCCAAGCAGAGCGAGGTCTTCGTCTTGCAAATCAGCTTTCTCAACTGCTTCCTGCTTTGCGCTGTCCGTAAGCGTGGATGCCGAAATGTTGATGCTTTCACTGCCGGAAAGCGTTTCCTTGATGCCATCGTCAAGACCGATGGTTGCATCGGGGAACTCCACCTCGGTGATGTTATCCAAGTCGGAGTCGCTGACATCCACATTGGTGTCGGCGGCGCTCATCGTCTTTTTGGTAGCGTCACAGTCGGTGTGCGCGCACTTGTACGCGGTGACGGTGTCGGTGCTGTTCGCCTCGTCGATCACCCAAGTATGCGCATCGGGATCGGAATAGCTTTGTGTTTCGCTGTTGGCGCTTGCCGTGTGATATTTACACTCGGTGTTGTTGCAGACCTTGGTCTTGACACCGTCCTCAGTACAGGTGGCGGGAGTGGTGATTGCCCAGTAATAGGAGTGCTTTTCGATGTACTCGGTCTTGCTTTGCTCTGTATGACAGCTCTCGCACTCACCCTTGTAGGTGACCGCGTACTTACAGGAGGTTGCATCGTACAGTGTGGAGTCGTTCTCGGTCCAATTTTGCACGGTGTGTCCCGTGGCTGCCACATAATCACCCTTGTAGCTGTAGCCGCAAGCACAGGTGTAAGTGGTGTAGCCCTGCTCGGTACAGGTGGGTGCTGTTACTGCAGAAGTAAAGCTATGTTGCTCGTAACCCGATTTTTCGGTGGTGTGCGAGCAGGTTGCGTCGTGCCAGTGGTAGCTGTCATTGTGGCTATACTCTTGCTTGTAGCTGTGACCGGTCGCGTTGGTGTAAGTATCGCGATAGCTGTAGCCGCAAGCACAGGTATAGGTGGTGTAGCCCTGCTCGGTACAGGTGGGCGCGGTGACAGCGGATGTGTAACTGCAGTTTTCGGTCACCGAATGCCCGCCGTTGGAGCAGGTGCCTGTGTGTGTGCCGTTGTTGTTGGGCGTCCAGGCAGTCACGTTGTGACCAGTCGCTTCGGTGTAACTATCCGTGTAGGTATCACCGCATGCGCAGGTGTGGGTGGTGTAGCCCTGCTCGGTGCAGGTGGGGGCGGTCACGCTTTGCGTATAGCTGTGCGTGTGTCCGTCCGTTACGGGAATAGGCGCGGTTTTGGTTTTGCCGCATACGGTACAGGTTTTTGTCAACACACCCTCGGTGTCAGCCGTGGGTTCGGTGGTGACGGTACCTGCATCCCAGGTATGCTCCGCCTTGTCGCTCACCAGATCGGCGTGCTGACAGGTGGATGTGTGCCAGTGGTATGTATCATCACTTGTCCACGTGTCCGCATAAGTGTGGTCGTGTACACGGCACGCACTTAGGACAACGGGGAGAGCAATGAGCAGACACAGGACACAGACAAGCGTGAACAGTCTCTTTTTCATGTTTTTTCTCCTTTTCTGTCAAAAAATTTGTTTTGGGGTGAAAAAGATTGTTGCGTCACATACATATAATATATGTTCCAATTGTTATTATATACCAAAGCAATCTATTTGTCAAGAGAAAACAAAAGATTTATCATTATCTAAATAAATATTAATAAAGAAACTTGACTTTTTTTACGCGGTATGCTATAATCAAGCTGTTATTTGAATGTGTTACGGAGGACTGTTATGAAGCTCACATTTGTGGGAACCTCGCACGGAGTTCCCGAAAAAGAAAGATACTGCTCCTGCACGATGATCGAGTCGGGCGGTGCCCGTTATTTTATCGACGCGGGTGCGCCGCTTGGCGAGCTGGTGAAGCGTTGCGATTGGGATATCCGCGAGATCCGCGCCGTGTTCACCACGCATGTGCACGCCGACCACACCGTCGGGATTCCGCATTTTGCCGACCTCATCAACTGGTTTTACAAGGAAGCCGCCGTTGATTTTTATATCACCGAACAGCCGCTGATCGACGCGATCAAGGGGCTGATCCTTGCTATGGAGCCCGGGAGCACGCTCAAGGAGGATCGTGTGCGCTTTCATCTGACCGATCCCACGGTCGATTGGGAGGACGAAAATCTCAAGTTGCATTATATTCCGACCAAGCATCTGCCCGAGGGGCACCCGAGCTATGCCATCCTCGTTACGGAAAAGGCGAGCGGTTCCCGCGTACTCTTTTCGGGCGACCTTTCGATACGGTTGGAAAAAAGCGACGTGCCAACCATTCTTGCCGAAGAAGAATTGGACGCATTTGTGTGCGAAATGGCGCATTTCAGTGCAGAAGCGCTCAAGCCTTATCTTGACGCCTGCCGCGCAAAGAACCTCTTTTTTATCCACGTGGCACCCGCCAAAAAATTTGAGGATATCGAGGCGCTCAAGCCCGGGTATCGCTTTGAGATCCACACGCCCGCCGACGGTGACAGCGTGGAGTTTTAACCCTCCTTCCCCATGCTTTTCCACAGCGAAAAAATTCTGAAATTGTCGAAAAATGGCTGTGTACTCGGGGTTTTTCACAATTTCCACAGACTTTTCCACAACCTTGTGAAAAAGTTTTACCCGCGGCTGTGGAAAAGTTTTTTCTTAAAATTCGCACTCTCGGAGGCTTTATGAGCAATCTTTTCAAAACCATCGTCAACCGCTCCTTTGGCGCGGGCTTGCCCACACAGGAGGAGATCGAACGCTTTGGCGCGGATGGCGAGGAGGCGGTCTACCGTTTGCTTTGCGAGAACTTTGACTGTGTGATCCGCAATGTGGTGGTTCCCCACAAAAAGCTCTACCTGGAAAAGGACTTTTTGGTGCTGGTCAAGGGCGTGCCGTTTGTCCTCGAGATCAAAAATTGGAAGGGTGAGATCGGCAGAGACGGTGATAATTTTTATCAAAACAAGGAGAACGGTACACGCAAAACCATCAAAAGCCCCGTGGGGACCACCAACCAATTTGTGCGGTGCATGAAGGAATTTTACAAGATCGGCCGTCCCGTTTACGGGGTGGTGGTGTTTGCCGAGCCCGACTGCAAGCTGTCATTGCCCGAGGAGCTGGACGGTGTGGCGCTAATTACTGCGGAAAAGATGGTTTCCCATCTGCGCGCCCGTGCGCGTTCCGAGAGCAAGGGCTTGGAGCCGATCGACACCGAACGTATTTTGCGCTGTACGCGGTTTTATTCGTTTGACCGCGAGTTTTCCAAGGGGATCCTTGCCGACACCTATCTTGACTGTACGGCGGAAAACGGCGACCGCGTAAGATTGGATACCACCTATTTGCGGTATCTTACCGTCGAGCATCAGCCGCTCCGTTTGCGGGACAAGCTTTATGTCACTTATACCAACGGTACGACGGGGGTTTTTTACAACCGTGACTTGATTTTGACGGTTGGATGTCTTGACGGCTCCTACCGCAAGCTCGCCTTAAATCGGATACGGCATATCGTGTTTTGAGCGACCGAAAAAACTCCTATATCAAAAGCATTCGCCCGCCGAAAATGGCGAGCGAATGCTTTTGATATATTTGAGGTATGTCAAGCGGGAAACGTCACACCGATCAGCAAAGAATGTCCGTCCGCGGTTGACGCACGGAGCCTCCCGCCATGTGTTTCGGTGATCGCTTTTGCGATCGAAAGCCCGATGCCGTGTCCCCCCGTTTTTGAGTTGCGTGAGGGATCGGTGCGGTAAAAACGCTCAAACAAAAGCGGCAACGCCTCGCGGTCGATTTCGTTCTTGGTGGTGTTAAACACCGTCAGACAAAGCGATCTGCCCCGCTTTTCCAAGCTCAGCGTCACCTTGCCGCCGTTGGGAGAATATTTGAACGCGTTATCCATCAAGATCGTGACCAATTGTCGGATCGCCTCGCTGTTGCCCTGCATGGAGAGCATGGGCGCGATGCTGCAAATCAGTTCTTTGTTCTGCATTTGCGCCAAGGCGCGGAAGGAAACGGTAACCTCCTCCACGATGTCCGAGAGCGGAAAATCGACCATGGGGACCGTGTTTTCGGTTTCCTCCATTTTTGCAAGGAACACCAGATCGTTGGTCAGCGCGGTCAGACGCTTGGACTGTCGGCGGATCTCATCGATCGACTCATGCTCGCCAAGCTCCATTTCCAGCAGATCGGCGTTGGCATTGATGACGGTGAGCGGTGTTTTGATCTCATGTCCCGCGTCGGTGATAAAGCGCTTTTGCTTTTCGTAGCTCTCGGCGGCGGGACGGATGATCCTGCCCGCGAGAAAAACGACCGCGACGAACACCGCAATATAACCGACGGTCGCCATTCCCACACTTGATAGCAGAAAGCCTTGCAAGGAGTCGATGCGTCTGCCGCAATCCAAAAAGGTGATGCGGGTGGTATCTCCCTCCACGGAGCGGAGATAGCGAAATCCGTCGATAAAGCCGCTGTCGCCGTTTTTTTGCAGAACCTCCTCGGCGTATGCGGTTGCCTGTGCGCTGTTGACCGTGGCAATGCGCCCCGTGTCGACCTGCATCAACTCCCCATCCTCCCGCAAAAGTACCGAAAAATATCTGCTTTCATAGGGGAGTTCGGGTGACATGTTTGGCGGGAGTTTGTCCCCTTTGCCGTTATTTATGTCGGGGAATTTGCCCTTGTTTTTGGATAGCAGCTCCAAAATTCCGTCGCTTTCCCTAACCATGGAAACATAATTGATGATGTTCATTCCCGCCACGACCACGGTCAAAAGCAGAAACAGGGAGACCATAGACAGGGCGATGAATTTGATTTTAAGCCTTTTGATCATGCAGCTCCTCCAAAGAATACCCCGCGTTCCGCGAAGCCTTGATTTGGATATCGGCACCGAGAGAGCTCAGCTTTTTTCTCAGATAGGAGATATACACCCACACAACATTGATCCCTGCTTCGCTGTCATACCCCCAAATACGCTCCATCAAGCGCTCGGCGGCGATCAGACGGTGGGGATCCGACATGAGCAACTCCATAATTTGGAACTCTTTGTTTGCCAGCCGAAAGCTACCCGTAGGTGTGGAAAGCTCAAAATTCGCGCGGTCAAGCGTCACATTGCCGAACATCAGCTTGGAGTCGGCAGCGCTGTGCGTGCGTGTCATGGCGCGGATGCGTGCCAACAGCTCCCCTGTGTCAAACGGCTTTGCAAGATAGTCGTTTGCGCCGCTGTCCAGTCCCAATATTTTGTCACCGGCTTCGGCTTTGGCGGTCAGCATCAAGATCGGAATGTGATTTCCCAGCGCGCGGACGCGCCGTAGCACGGTCAGCCCGTCGAGCTTCGGCATCATGATATCGAGTACGGCGGCGTCGTAGTTGCCCAACGCGAGATAAGAGAGGGCTTCCTCACCGTCGTGCACCGCGTCGACCGAATAATGGTTCTTTTCCAAAATCTTGACAAGCGCTTTGGCAAGCGAAATTTCGTCCTCCGCAAGCAATAATCTCATGCCTGTTCCCCTTTCTTTTGCGGTTGCAGTATCATTGTAGCATAAAAAAACGCAAAAATCCAGTGATAATCGCAAATCCGTTCCGAATTTTATCATAATAACATTAAACCGACTTAAAATCACAAAAAAATTACGCAATTTTCAGTTGAATTAAGTTTGGCGCTGTATAATGCTTACAAGAAACAAAAACGAAAGGAGGTTTTTGCAATGGCATATCAAAGTATCTTTCAGCGTTATGAGTTGAAATATATGCTCAGCCGTGAGCAAAAAGAGCGTATTTTGGCGGCGATGGCGCCCTATATGGCGCTCGACCACTACGGGCGCACCACCATACGGAACATCTACTTTGACACCGACAGCTACCGCTTGATCCGAAGATCGATCGAAAAGCCGATCTACAAGGAAAAGCTGCGCATTCGCAGTTATTACCGTGCGGACCCCGACAGTACGGTGTTTGTGGAGCTGAAAAAGAAATACGAGTCGGTGGTTTATAAACGCAGATTGGCATTGCCCGAGAGCGAAGCCGTGGAATGGGTATGCGGTGAGCATCATTGCCATACGCACACACAGATCTCGGACGAGATCGACTATTTTATCAAATACTACGGCGGATTGAAGCCTGCGGCGTTTCTCACCTACGAGCGGGAGGCATATTACGAGCGGGGCGGCGGCGACCTCCGTGTGACCTTTGACGATAACATCCTTTGCCGCACCGAGAAGATCTCATTGGAGGCAGAGCCGTGGGGAGCACCGCTCCTTGCGGACGGGTATGTTTTGATGGAGATCAAATGCGCGGGCGGCATTCCCTTGTGGCTGACACGGGTGCTTTCGCGCGAACAGATCTACAAAACATCATTTTCCAAATACGGTACCGCATATCAAACGCTTATCTATCCAAAACTAAAAAATGAAAACAAAGGGGTATTTACTTATGCTTGACACATTATTTCGGGGACTGTTCGATTCTTCCACAGCTTCGGTGATCCGTGTATCCGATTTTTTGCTCTGTATTTTTGCCGCGCTCGTCATCGGGCTGATCATGGCGCTCAGCTATATGTACCGCACGCGTTATTCCAAAAGCTTTGTGGTCACGCTGGCAACCTTGCCCGCGGTGGTGTGTGTGGTTATTATGATGGTCAACGGAAACGTCGGGACGGGCGTTGCGGTGGCGGGAGCGTTCAGTCTTGTGCGTTTCCGCTCGGTTCCCGGTACGGCAAAGGAGATCGGTATGCTCTTCCTCGCCATGGGCGCGGGGCTCATTGCGGGTATGGGCTATATCGGTTTTGCTTTTTTGTTTACGGTCGTGCTGTGTGCGGTCAATGTTCTTTACAACCGCATCAGCTTCGGCGCCAAAAAGAATGCCGCGCGGTACAAATCTTTCCGCATCACCATTCCCGAGGATCTTGATTACACAGGCGTGTTTGAGGAGATCTTTGCCGACTACACGGTGTCCTGCGAGCTCACACGCGTCAAATCCACCAATATGGGCAGTATGTTCCGTCTTACATACGATGTTGTGCTCCGCGATCCCGCGCGTGAGAAAGAGCTGATCGACAAGCTCCGTCAAAGAAACGGCAATCTTGAGATCACGGTTTCCAAGCAGGAGTCCGCGGATGCACAGCTTTAAGTCAAGGAGGCTTTTATGAAAAAAACAATTCGGTTATTTTCGCTTTTGTTGACCGCTTTTTTGCTGTTTTCCGCTTGCGGAAAAAGCAACGGACAGAGCGGCAATGATAACGGCGACGGCGTGCAGACCTCGGGTGTAGATGTCGATTTTGCCAAGAGTGATGCCGATATGTTCAGCAACCGTGACTTTGAGGTCGGATACGACGAGGACGGCGCTGTGTTGATCGGGCTCAACGGCGACAGTGTGAGCTGTTCCTCGCCAGCGGTGACGATCAACGGTACCACCGTAACCATCACCGATGAGGGAACCTATATTCTTTCGGGAACGCTGAACGACGGTATGATCATCGTCAACGCCGAGGATACCGACAAGCCGCAGTTGGTGCTGAACGGGGTCTCGGTCACAAGCACGACCTCTGCTCCCATCTATATCTTGGAGGCAGACAAGGTCTTTTTGACGCTGGCAGAGGATACGCAAAACACACTGTCGAGCGGGGGAAGCTTTGTTGCCATTGATGAAAACAACATTGACGCCGCGATTTTTTCCAAGCAAGATCTGACCTTAAACGGCTCGGGCAGTCTGACCGTCATCTCTCCCGCGGGGCACGGCATTGTCTCCAAAGACGATTTGGTGCTGACAAGCGGGACCTACACCGTGACCTCTGCATCTCACGCTTTAGATGCCAACGACAGCGTGCGTATTGCCAACGCCGCACTCACACTGGATGCGGGCAAGGACGGCATTCACGCCGAAAACAGTGACGACACCTCCCTCGGGTTTGTTTATATCGCAAGCGGCGCATTGAACATCAACGCGCAAGGTGACGGTATCAGCGCGGGCTCCTATGTGCAGATTGAGGGCGGTACGTATGATATCGTTGCGGGCGGCGGTGCCGAGAATGCCTCCAAAACACACTCCGATTCCTACGGCGGGTTCCCGGGACGTCCAGGCTTCTCCTCTTCCGCATCGTCGTCTTCTTCCTCTTCTTCGGACAGCACCAGCATGAAAGCGATCAAGTCCACGGGCAGTCTGTTGGTCAACAACGGCACATTTACGGTCGACTGCGCCGATGACGCGATCCATTCCAATACCTCGGTCGTGATCAACGGCGGCAGCTTTACGATTGCCACAGGAGATGACGGCTTTCACGCCGATGAAACACTTTCGATTACCGGCGGAACGGTGAACATTACCGAAAGCTACGAGGGGTTGGAAGCTTTGAACGTAGAGATTTTGGGTGGTGACATCACACTGGTTGCAAGCGATGACGGGATCAACGCCGCAGGCGGCACTGATTCGAGCGGTATGGGCGGTATGCGTCCCGGAAAGGATATGTTTGGCGGCGGCTCTTCCTCCTCCAAGGGCAGTATCGTCATTTCGGGCGGTACGGTCTATATGAACGCCTCGGGCGACGGGATCGATGCCAACGGCAGCTTGACGATCTCGGGCGGTCATGTCACGGTTTGCGGACCGACCAGCGGTGATACCTCGGTTCTCGACTATGACAACAGTGCTGTGATCACGGGCGGTACCTTTATCGGTACGGGAGCCTATTCGATGGCACAGACCTTTAGCCGCTCCGAACAGGGGGTTCTCACGCTTCGCGCGGGGACACAGTCGGCGGGAACACAGATCACCGTAGAGGACAGCGCGGGGAATATGATCGTTTCCTGTACGCCCAAGCTTTCGTTTGCCTATATTGTTATCAGTACGTCCGATATGAAAAAGGGCGAGGAATATAAGGTGACCGTGGGAAGCTCCTCGGGAACCTTTGAGGCGGAATGACGCACCAAAAACAATTAAAAAAGTTCGCTCAACGCACAAACGCGTTGAGCGAACTTTTTTAATTGGCGGGTGTTTCTTTGAGGAATATCTCGACCACGGGATCGGTCAATTGAAAAACGATGCCCGGCAAGTGCAACGTCAGATAAGTCCCGAGATAAGCTCCCGTTGCATCGTAAAAAGAGGTGCTTTCATTCCACTTCAACTCACTGCCGTCATACAGGAGCTGTGCGTAGTCGATCTTCCCTCCCAAGCCGCCGATCGAAAGCGTGCTGTGCGGATAGTCCACCAAATGGAGGTACAATCGCTTGCCATCCTCGCTTTGTGTCAAGTATACCCCATTTGGCACCTCAAACCCGGGCTCTGCCATGGTACAGCCGTAGATCGAGCGCGCGTTGTACTTCATCCAATCGGCGTAAGCCCCCAGCGCTGCATCGGCGCGGCTGTCAAAGTTTCCGCGCGCGGTCGGACCGACATTCATGATCAGATTTCCTCCGCTTGCCACGGTGCGGATGAGCATATCGATCAGCATTTTTGGCGTTTTCCAAGAGGTCTCGTCGCGGTAGTAGCCCCATGAGCCCGAAAAGGTTTGGCAGGTCTCCCATGTCAAATATTCGCCCGTTTCTTGATCACGTACACGCAGTTCGGGGTGGTTTTGCTCGGGCGTGACCAGATCCTGCGGGATCTGCGTGCGGTCGTTGACAATGATGTCGGGTGCCAATGAACGCACCAATGCAATCAGCTTTTCCGCCTCCCACTGGTCCTTTCCCTTTCCTCCGCCAAACTGCATCCACTCCGGCGGATTTTCCAAGGGGGGATAGGAGAAGTCAAACCAAAGAATGTCGATCTTTCCGTAATTCGTCAACAATTCGGTGATCTGATCACGCATATATTGGGCGTACTTTTTCATATCGCGTCCGCAGTCGAGCTCGGCGGCGTTTTCGTCCTTTCTGCGCGGGTGTAGCTTGTCGATCGGAAAATCGGGGTGGTGCCAATCGATGAGCGAGTAATAAAATCCGACCTTCAGTCCCTCGGCGCGAAACGCGTCCGTGTATTCTTTGACCAGGTCCCTTCCGCAAGGCGTGTTGGTGGATTTGTAATCGGTGTATTGGGAATCGAACAGGCAAAAGCCCTCATGGTGCTTGGTGGTCAGTACGGCGTATTTCATGCCCGCCTCTTTTGCCTTTCTTGCCCACTCCTTGGCATCCAACAGGTCGGGATCGAAATGATCGAAATACTGCCGGTATTTTTCCTCCGGGATAAACTCGCGCGTTTTGATCCACTCATGGCGTGCGGGCAGAGAGTACAGCCCAAAATGGATAAACATGCCAAAACGGTCGTGTACAAACCACGAGGTGTCCCCGGGCGTCTTTTTGCGAATGTAAGAGCTCATTTTTTCTTTCCTTTCGGGATCTTTCCGTAAATTTTTTGTCAAGTCTTGACATCGACACCATTTTACCATATAATAGAGGGGAAGTCCATGGCTTTTTATTTGCAAAATATGGAGATTTGTATCAATGAAGATCGTGAAAAAAGAAGAATTGCTTTATATTGAACGGCGCATTCGCATGGAGATCGGAGAAATCAGCTATGGATATTTGGATCCGAAGTGGAGCTTCCGTCATTTGCGAGCCGCCTTTACGCGCGTTTATTTTCCGCTTGAGGGGACGGGGGTTTTGAGCTTTGGAGATCGGACCATAGAGCTGATTCCGGGCAACATTTACGTCGTCCCCGCAGGGCTGGATTTTTCCTGTGCCTGTCCCGCGCGGCTTGACAAAATTTATGTGCATTTGACGCTGACGCACCCCGACGGATGCGATGTTTTTTCGGGGATAGAGTCCTGTCTGATCTTAAAGAATTGCGCCGACATCACGCAAAAATTTGATGCTCTTTGCCAAAAGCGCGATGTACGGTCGGTGCTCAAGCTCAAGCTCCTGCTTTATGATATTCTCTGCCGTGCGCTGTCACTCACTGCCCCGACCGATTCCGAGATCAAGGTGTATTCCGAATGTACCAAAGCCGCGCTTGCCTACATTGACAAGCATTTGCGTGCGGGTTTGCATATTCAAGAGATTGCCGACGCGCTGTTTGTCTCCAAGCAGGGATTGCAAAAGGCTTTCAAAGCCGATCTTGACAAGCCGCTCGGCGGTTACATTGACGGTTGCCTAATGGCACGCGCCGAGCTTTTGTTGCTTGACCGTGCCCTCTCGGTTAAGGATGTCGGTGACCGACTGGGCTTTTGCGATCAGTTTTATTTTTCCCGTAAGTTTTCTCAAACACACGGTATCAGCCCCCGACAGTTCCGTCGGATTCATCAGGTGTTTGCCGATGAGACTATTGTTTGTTAGCAATCGCTAACCGTTTGCGCTTGTCTTTGCCATTCACTGGTTAGCTTGTGCTAACTTGCGCGTTTTTTTGTATTTTTCTCGGATAAACTTTACCAAATCAAAGGTGTTTTGAAAATTCCTTGACTTTAAAATATAAATATGATATGATAAAGTTATAAAAATAACGGAATGTTGATGATAGCATGATTTAGGGAAACGGAGGAATTTGCAATGTCAAACAGCGAGAACAGCAGTCATTGGATCAAGCTTGACGGCGGCAGATGCAACGAAAAATGTATTGTACAGGGCGAACACTATCGCTTTAGTGTGCTTAGCAGTATGCTCATTCGCTTGGAGTACAGCGAGGACGGCATTTTTGAGGACCGCCCGTCACAGGTTGTGCTCCACCGCGATTTTGAGGTCCCCGAATTTTGTGTGCGTGAAAGCGACGCGTATCTTGAAATTTTTACCGAGGATTTTCACCTTGTTTACAACCGCGGCGAATTTACACCCGACAACCTCTATATTGATGCCAAAAACGGCTACACCAACTACGGTGCGCGTTGGCGCTTTGGCGAGGTGCAATACGGCAACCCTCCCAGACACCACAATCTGTTGGGTACGGCGCGGACGTTGGATAAGATGGACGGTGCCGTACCCATGGAGCACGGGTTGATCGATTCGAGCGGACGCACCTTTATCGACGACAGCAACACCATGCTCTTTGACGAGAACGGTTGGTTGACACCGAGAAGGAAAGGAACCCTTGATGTTTATTTCTTCTCCTACGGGCATCGTTATTTTGATGCGCTCCGCGAGTATTACAAGCTTACGGGAATGCCTCCCATGCTTCCTCGCTATGCCTACGGCAACTGGTGGAGCCGCTATCATGATTACACCGACGAGGAGTATACGGCTTTGGTGGAGCGTTTTCGCGCGGAGGATCTTCCTTTCTCCGTGGCAGTGTTGGATATGGACTGGCATATCACCAAGGTTGATCCCAAATACGGCAAGGGGTGGACGGGCTTTACGTGGAACCGCGAGCTCTTTCCCGATCCCGAGGGCTTTTTGAAGCGTCTGCATGAAAAGGACCTGCACACCTCACTCAATCTCCACCCCGCCGACGGTGTGCAAGCCTTTGAGGACGCCTATGAGGGCATCGCCAAGGAAATGGGTGTGGATATTGAAAACGAGCATCCCGTCCGTTTTGATTTTACCGATCCCAAATTTATCGACGCATATTTCAAATACCTTATCCACCCTCTTGAGGATGACGGCGCCGACATTTGGTGGATCGACTGGCAACAAGGAAAATGCTCGGGGATCAAGGGCTTGGATCCTCTGTGGCTGCTCAACCACTTCCATTATCACGACAGCTGTCGAAACGGCAAGCGCGGGATTATCCTTTCCCGCTATTCGGGCTGGGGCAGCCAGCGTTATCCGCTCGGCTTTTCGGGCGATACCGTTGCGACCTGGGCGTCCCTTGACTTCCAGCCCTACTTTACGGCGACCGCAGTCAATGTCGGTTACCCTTGGTGGAGCCACGATATCGGCGGCTTTACGAGAGGTCTGGGCAGTAAAGAGCTGCTCATTCGTTGGATCCAGTTTGGCGTGTTCTCGCCTGTGATGCGTCTGCATTCCAGCAGTAACCCCTATTGCTTGAAGGAGCCTTGGCTGTTCGACGGCATCCATTACGATACCATCAAAAAATATTTGCAGCTGCGCTACGAGCTCATCCCCTACCTTTACACCATGGGCTATCGTTGCCATACCGACGGTGTTCCTCCGTTTTATCCCATTTACTACGCGTATCCCGACGCGCCCAAGGCATATGAGGTGCGCAACCAGTTTTTCTTTGGCAGTGAGCTGATGGTCTGTCCCATCACAAGTCCTGCCGACAAGGAGACGGAACGCGGCGCGGTCAAGGTTTGGCTCCCCGAGGGGCTTTGGACCGACTTCTTTACGGGACACACCTACCGCGGGGGACACAGTGTGACGCTCAACCGCCGCTTGACCGAACAGGCGGTGCTTGCCAAAGCGGGCGCCATCGTTCCCATGGCGGTGCGAAAAGAAAACGAAACGGCAAACCCCGAGGGCTTCCGTGTGATGGTGTTCCCCGGAGACGACGGTGCATTTACGCTCTTTGAGGACAGTGGGGAGGGCTACGAGTTCCGCAACGGTAAGCAAGTCGCAACCACTTTTACGCTGACATCGTGCGAGGATGGTATGCGCTTTGCGATCCATGCCGAGGGAGATATGAGCCTAATCCCGGAGAAGCGTACTTATGAGATCTGCTTCCGCGGCTTTGAGCCCTTTGAAATTAAGACCGCGCTTGACGCTAAGGTCTCCTATGATCAAGAGACACGCACTCTTTCGGTCAAGCTTCTGTCCATTGCTGTCTCCGAAGATATTACCGTTCTTCTGTGCAACCCCGTCGCCGACACCCACAAGGACGCCTATGAGCGTGTGCGCGATTTTCTCATTCACTCCGAGATCCCCGTGTTGACGCGCAATCAGATCGACACTGTTTGCCGTGAACCTGTCTCAATGGGCGAAATGATCCAGTCCCTTGCCGCCCTCGAGCTCTCCCGTCCCATCTTTGACGCCGTTTGTGAAATCATGTTTTCATAAGCAAACGCTCTTAAAAGGCATGGATCATTCCAAAAACAAGCACAGACGCGCGGTGCTTCCCAAAGCATGCAAGAACGTCGGTGACATGGCAGGGGCAAGGTTGGCTTGCAGTGTAAGGGCACCGTCCTCCGCCGTGATCTCAAAGTCTTGAAACGCGGAATGACACAAAAAAGAAAAGTCTTTTTCGAGTGCGGTTACCTTATTTGTTTGATGTTTTTCGCGGTTTGCTCTTGGCATCTCGAGGCTGTCGGAAAACAATAAGCGACAACGGAAGATGCGTGCGGGAGCGTGTGTTCCCGTTCCCTCGGCGACCACGGGATGGCTTTGATTACGCAATGCCAATAGACCGCAAAACAAAAACGCGGTCAGCCGTGCCGTGTCACAAGGCAAAAGTGCGGGAAACTCCACGGGCAAGGATGTGCAATCGGCTTGACAGCCTACCAGCCGAGCGATCAGCGCCGCGCGGGTGAGCAATCCAATGTCCGCAGATGGCGAAAGGATGCCTTTGAGATAATAAAAGATTTCGTCCAAATGATCGAGAACCTCATCCAAAGGATGTATCACGGCTTGTGAGGTTTCGGCGGGGAATGGCGAGATCGCAAAATCTCTTTGACCGATCAAAGCCAAGGCTTGTATCAGCGCACCGCGCGGTTCGGGGAGAAGCACGGCAAGCAAAAGCCCTGCGGGGGTTAGCCAATCGGCAAACACAAGAAGCTCGCCCGCCTTGCTGTGCAACAAAATGCGCTGCTCTGTTTGGAGCGCGTTTTGAAGGAACTTTTGTTCGCCGCGATCGATCCCGTAAGCGCGGAAAAGGCTTTCTTTCTTTTGCGCCGTCCCTCGGCAAACCAATAAACGGTAACCGTCTGCGGGATCGATCACAGCGATCTCCTCACGGCAGACACGCGCCGACAAACGGTGCTTGTCTCGTAAAAATAAAGTCTCCGGAAGATAGCTTTCAATTTGTAAAGGGATATCCGAGCGGTACATAAAATGAAACTCCTTTTTTGTAATATGAAATACAGAAGCCTCCCCGCAACAAGGGAGGCTTTCATTATACCAAGATGAATTCCCATTCTGAAAAAATCTTGAAAGAATGCGGAAAAAATCCCGATTGCTCAGAGCAGATTTTTTATAATCTCCTCGGGCGATTTGGGGCTGAGGTAAATGGGCGGGACATCGAACACGGTCTTGCAACCGACGTTCCCCTCGGCGTGCATGCGATGTGTGGCGCGGGCGAACGCGACAATGACCGATGCGGTGAACTCGGGGTTGGAATCAAGCTTGAGGCTGTACTCGATGACATGATTGTTCTCAAGGTTCGCCCCCGTCTTGCCGCTGCGGATGACAAAACCGCCGTGCGGGATGCCGCTGTGGTCGCGGTGAAGCTCCTCGGCGCTGATAAAGTGCACCGTCGTATCATAATCGGCAAAATAATTGGGCATTTCTTTGATCTCTTTTTCGATCCTTGTCTTGTCCGCGCCCTCTGCCGCTACCACAAAACACTCACGGGTGTGCTTTTGACGTGTGGTCAGAGCGGGAGCGGAACCGCTGCGGACGGCTTCCAACGCGCTGTCCACAGGGATGGTATACTGCTTTGCGTCAAGAACGCCCTCGATACGGCGAATGGCGTCGGAGTGCCCTTGGCTTACGCCCTTGCCCCAAAAGGTGTAGTCCTGTCCGTCGGGGAGGATGGCACCGGCGTAAAAACGGTTGAGAGAGAACATACCGGGGTCCCAGCCCACCGAGATCATGGCGGTGTTGCCCGAAGCACGTGCCGCCGCGTCCACGTTGGCAAAATGCGTGGGGATCTTTGCATGGGTATCAAAGCTGTCGACTACGCAGAAGCGCTTTGCGAGCGCGGGCGTCTGCGTGGGAAGATCGGTGGCACTGCCGCCGCAAAGGATCATGACGTCGATCTTGCCGACGTAGCTTTCGACATCGTCTGCATGACAAACGGGAACCCCCGCCGTGGCAATCTTCAGTGTGGCGGGATCGCGGCGCGTAAAGACCGCAGCCAACTCCATATCGGGATTTTGGCGAATGGCGTTTTCAATGCCTTTGCCAAGATTCCCGTAGCCGTAAATACCGATTTTGATTTTCATAAATCCACCCCCAAGGTTCATAGCCGATATCGGTCGGCGTTATGCGTTATTATACCATGAAGCAAAAATGCTTGCTTGCAAGGGCATTTTTGCGAAGCCGTCAATAAACGCAAGCGGACGGCAGTCCGCAAAAGCCGCAGGCTCACCGATGACAATCGGTGTTATGCGTTATTATACCATGAAGCAAAAATGCTTGCTTGCAAGGGCATTTTTGCGAAGCCGTCAATAAACGCAAGCGGACGGCAGTCCGCAAAAGCCGCAGGCTCACCGATGACAATCGGTGTTATGCGTTTATTATACCACAATCGTTTTTCTATTTCAAGATGATTTAAAAAACTTACACCCCGCGTGGACGATAAAATTTTTGCCGATTGAGAAACTTGAAATTTACATGTTGCACAAAACTACTGTTCCCACCATACGATTTGATAAGTGACATTCGGTGCGGTGAGGGCGCGCGGGATGCCGATGTCGGTCACAGACAGCGTTTGGCTGTCGGGGAATGTAAAGGTGTAGCCGTCATTGTCCTTTTGTACTGTGGCGGGCTCGGTTTGCGTGAGCAAGAGGAGCGTGCTCAGAGGCAGAAGCAGTCCGCGCAAATCCTCGGCGTTTTGCGTCAGCGTCAATTCCCCGCGCGTGATCCGAGCCTCGCCGCTCGGTGTTCCGTCGGTGCCGAGGTGCACGCGGAGCTCGGTTTGGGAAAGTATGTCGGGCGTAAGATATTGAATGGTATATTCCCCGTCCTTCCCGCCCCCGGTGATTTTTGCCGTAAACGCCACGCCGTTCAACTCCCCGTTGATCTCGGCGGCAAATGGTTGGTTGAAGCATGCCCTGCGGTCGGGAGGCTTTCCGTGGCAACCGCAAATCAAGGCAGGACAGAGCAACAATACCAAAAAGCAATAAATGACGCGTTTCATGTCGAAATCTCCTTTCGCTTGTCTCGTATTGCGAGAGAAAGCTCTTTTTCCATACATATGAAGAAAAAAATTTGTTTATGTCTCAAAAAAAGATTGCAATATTTGTCTTGCTGTGTTATAATATATAAAAGAGCGGTTTTGTCTTGAAAACCGCAATATTTATCCGATTTCAAAGAGAGGAGGCGATGGGAACGGAACGCATCTACAAGTTGTATTCTTCCTTGACCGAGCTGGAGCAGCGCAAAACCTGGGCTGAGATCGATTTGGATGCTCTGCGCTCCAATTACCGCCTGTTGCGTGACACTTTTTGCACGCCCGATGCCGATACCCGCATGATCGCGGTGGTCAAAGCCGAGGCATACGGACACGGCGCACCCGAATGTGTGCGCACATTGCTTTCGCAAGGCTGTGACTTTTTTGCCGTCTCCTGTATCGACGAGGCTGTGGCGGTGCGCGGCGTTTGTGACGGTGAGCACAAAAGCGCCGATATTTTGATCCTCGGTTACACGCCTACCTCGCTGGCATCCCACCTGGCACGCTACAATATCATTCAAACCCTGCTCTCCGAGGATTACGCCGTGAACCTCAACGCCGCCGCGCATGAAGCAAACGTCACCGTACGTGCACACGCGGCACTTGACACCGGCATGAACCGCATCGGCTTTGTGGCGCACAGTGCCGACGAGATCGCCGCCAGCGTGACGGCAATTGCGCGTGTGCACCGTTTTTCGCATCTGCAATTGGAGGGTATGTTCACCCATTTTGCGCGTGCCGATGAAGCGCCCGACGGCGAGGGCGAGGAACGCACCGACTTGCAAACGGAGCGTTATCGCGCCGTGCGCCAAGGCTTGGAGGAACGCGGCATTCAAATTCCGTTCCATCATGCGTGTAACAGTGCCGCCGCCGTGCGCCGCCCGCTTGACCGCATGAACGGCGTGCGTGTGGGCATCCTTTTGTTTGGCGCGCGTCCGTCCGACCGCATCGAGCTTCCGCTGAAGCCCGTGATGAAGCTGAAAACCGTGATCTCGCATCTGCACAAGCTCCTGCCGGGGGAAGCCGTCAGCTACGGCGGAACCTATACCGCGGAATCGGAACGTCTCATCGCCACGATGCCGATCGGCTACGCGGACGGCTTTCTCCGTGCGTACAGCGGCGCGTTTGTGACCGTTCATACGCAAGAAGGTCCCCGCACCGCGCCCATCGTCGGGCGCATTTGCATGGATCAGTGCATGATCGATGTCACCGACACCGGTGCCCGTCCCGGGGATGTTGTCACGCTCTTCGGCGGTGATCCCAAAGAGCTCTACGCTTACGCTGACCGCGCCTCTACCATCGACTACGAATCCCTCTGTCTTATCTCCTCCCGCGTTACGCGTTGTTATATCGGAGGAGAAGAGGATGCGTTTTTGTGATGAGCGCAATCTGTTTTGAGAAAGCTTTGTGACCAAAAGAAAGGATATCCTATGCAACGAAAAATTGTCAAACTCATTCATTTTTTTATGGTTCTGGCGTTGTGCGCGGGGGTGTTGAACGCGTGCAAGAAGAGCGACCCGCTGGCAAAGAGCGGTTTTGACGCTTTGACGGTGGACGGTAAGGGACGGATCCATGCCGAAATCACGGTGGATTTGCGAACGGTACAGGCGCACACGGGTGAGAAGGCTTTCCTTTACGAAGCGCTCCCCGGGGAGCCGATTGCGAGCCTAACCTCGCGCGAGCCGTTGGATGAAGCCAAGGTCGACGCATCCATGCACTTTCGCTGTCCCTTGACCGATGAGGACGGACGTTCGCGTCTTTACTCGTCATTTTACGTGATGTTTGAGGACGGAACACTGCTGTTTGAGGACGGCTATTACGTGGAAAATCCGCAGAAGCTTGCCAAGAACACCGCCGTGTTTGCATGGCAGAGCTCACCCAAAGCGCTGTGCGGTGCCAATGCCGATGACGCCGCGGCGATGAATGTGGCGCACGTGATGTACGAGGTGACGCTCTCGGAGCTGATGAACGGGACCGAGACCTTTGATTTTCACGGAAATACATATACGCTTTCCACCGATGTTCTTGCGGCTTTGGACAAGCAGATCGTTTCCGCGACCGACGCGGGTCTGCAGGTCTCTTTGACCGTGATCCCCGATTCGGTTCCCTCGACAGAGTGTTTTGCCGCCGTTGCCGACCGCCTTGCCGCGCGTTACGCGGGTGGGGAGAATGGTTTGGTCTCCGCGCTTTTTTTGCAAACGGCAGACTCTGCAATGATGCCCGAGTTTTGTCGGCTTGCCACACTTGCACTCCGCTCCCATGTGGCAAACGGACGCGTCTATGTGATCGCGCCGTCGGGAACGCTCAGCGAGACACAGGCCTTTTTTGCCGATCTGCAGCTCTCCTTTGCCGCAAGCGGTGACATCGAGTGGGGGGCGGCGGTGATCCCGCAAGCCACCGATGATGTCCCGTGGGAGAATACCGACACCGACGCCATGTCGGTTGCCAATTTTTCCGCACTTTCCGATTTCCTTTATTCTTCGTCCGAGGAAGGACGTCTTTCCTACTTTGCTGTTTGCGGTGTCGCTTTTGACGCCGCCGACGAGGACAAGCAGGCGGTCTCCTATGCCTATACCTATTACGCCGCCGTGTCGGCAAATGCGGGTTTGATCTTCTACCGCGATCATGTAGACGAGGCGACGGGATTGAGAAATGAGGACGGAGAGAGCCGCCGCATCATTTCGGTGATCTCGGACATTGATCTCGGGCTCTCCCCTGCCGATGAGCGTCTTTGTGAGCAAATTGCGGGTGAGGCTTGGGGCACCTATGAGAATGTTACCGCCTCGCGCGTACAGGTCAGCGGAACCTCCAACATCGGTACCGCGGGGCTGACCGAGACCATCCTTTTTGATTTTACCGACGGGGAGTGTCACGGATTTGTGGGCGCGGGCAGCTTGACTGTCCCCGAAAGTCACCACTCCGCATCTTGGAACACCCCTGTGCTTTATACATGGATCAATCCGACCTACGGGAACGCGGGCGGTGTGCGCAAGGTGCTTGCCAACGGGGAACAGCTGGAGGATGCTACTTCGCTTTCGGTTCAGCTCTTGACGCAGATTCCCGATACAGATGCTTGCACCGTGCATTTGACACTGGAAAGCGTGACCGAACAAGGCACCCGTCTGACCTACGAGAACTCGGTGGAGATCTCCAACGGAAAATGGCAGACCGTGACCTTTGGTATCTCTTCATTTGTTGCCGATTTTGACCCCGCACAGCCCTGTGTGCTGACGCTGACCGCCGAGCCTCTTTCCGATGTGGATGAGGACTACGTGCTTTGGGTGCGCGGCATCAACGCACGCTACCCCGAGCGCGATTTGGGTGGCGTGTTGTCTGTGCTGATCATCCTTGCCTGTGTTTCGGTTGGGTTCCTCGCTGTATTCCTAATCTACCGTAAAACCGCCGCAAAGGTACGCCCACGGCAAAGATAAGGAGGTAAGAAATGTCGATGAATCTTGTAAAATACGAGGTCAAAAATAAAGATATCTATTTCCGCGACAACCGATCTGGCAAGGGAAAATTGCGCTGTCTGCCGCATTTGCACCGCGAGCTGGAGCTGGTTTGCATGCTGGAGGGCGAGACCGTGACCTATGTGGACTCGGTGCGCGACGTGTTGCGGAGCGGCGACGTGTTTTTGACTTTCCCCAATCAGATCCACTTTTACGAATCCAACCAAACCGAAAAATATTACATTTTCATTATTAAGCCCGATTTGATGCCCGATCTCATGGGCATCTTTACCTCCGGTGTCCCCTCCTCGGCGATCATTCGCGGAGCGGCAAACCAACCGCAAATACGTGGGTTGTTCGATTCTCTTGCCGAGCTTTGCTCCCCGTCCTCTTCGGACAGCGATTTTACCGCCACGCGCCGCCGCGGGTATCTTTTGGCACTCTTTTCGGAGCTCCTTTCGCAGATGACCGTGACGCGGCTATCCGTGGGGGACTCGGGTGCGTTGCGCTCGATCGTGGCATTTTGCGAAAAAAACTTTTCGGAGAACCTTTCACTCTCGCTTTTGGAGGAAAAGCTCCACCTCAACAAGTATTACATTTCGCACCTGTTCAGCGAAAAGCTGGGCTTGCGTTTTAACGATTACGTCAATTCCTTGCGCGTGTCGGAGGCGTGCCGATATCTTGTCGGCTCGGATTACAGTATCACCGAGATCAGCGAGATCGTCGGCTTTAACACCTTGCGCACCTTTAACCGCGCCTTTATGAAGCAGATGGGGATGTCGCCCTCGGAGTACCGCAAAAACGACGGCGCCGCGGTGCAGAGCACCAAGGATACACTCCCCGCGCAACCCTCTTCTTCCATTCCTGCCTGCCGTCCCGTCACACCTGTGCCGATGCCAAGCTGTGAGAGCGCCGATCCTTGTGCGTATGATGACGATTCTTGCGCATATGATGAGGATCTCTGCTCGTGTACGGATTCGCATGTCGATTCCTGTGCATACGATGATGACGAGGATCCCTGCGCCTTTTGAGATCGGATATAGCGGCTTTTTCTTTGAAGCCAAGGGCGCGCAAACGAATGTCTTTATTAACAACACCTTTCTGAAAGTTCCCTATCTCTAAAACTTTCAAAACCGCAATATTTGTCTTATAAGGAGTATCAAAATGAGTGAGATCAAAGATATCAATTTGGCGCCGTCGGGCGCTGATAAAATCGCTTGGGTGGCATCGTATATGCCGATTTTAAACAGCATCAAGTCGGAGTTCGAGCGTACACAGCCCTTCCTCGGCAAGAAGATCGCCATGTCGATCCATTTGGAGGCAAAGACCGCATATCTTGCCAAAGTCTTGCGCGCGGGTGGCGCCGAGGTGTGGGTGACGGGTTGCAATCCCCTTTCCACACAGGATGATGTTGCCGCCGCGCTTGCCGCCGAGGGCTTTGATGTTCATGCGCGCCATGGTGTCAGTGACCGAGAATATACCGAACATTTAAAAAAGACGCTCTCTTGCGTGCCCGATCTGATGATCGACGACGGCGGAGACTTGATCTCCCTCCTCCACGGGGAATGCCGCGACTGTGGCAAAAAACTTATCGGCGGTTGCGAGGAGACCACCACGGGCATCCACCGTCTGCTTTCGCGTGAGCGTGCGGGGCTTCTTGACTACACCATGATCGACGTCAACGATGCCGATTGCAAGCATCTGTTTGACAACCGTTACGGCACGGGACAGTCGACGCTCGACGGTATCATGAACTCCACCAACCTCATTCTTGCGGGCAAAACGGTGGTCGTCGCGGGCTACGGCTGGTGCGGCAAGGGCGTCGCCATGCGCGCAAAGGGCATGGGAGCTGTCGTCGTTGTTACCGAGATCGACCATGTCAAAGCCATCGAAGCTGTTATGGACGGTTTTACTGTCCTCCCCATGGATGAAGCCGCCAAGATCGGCGACCTCTTTATCACGCTTACGGGTTGTTGCGATGTCATTCGTCGTGAGCACTTTGAGGTTATGAAGGACGGTGTTTTGCTCTCTAACAGCGGACATTTTGATGTGGAGATCGACAAAAAAGCCCTCAAAGAGCTGTCGGTAGAGGATTGGGAGCGCAAACCGAACATCCATGGCTATCGCATGCCCGACGGCAGGATCCTCAATCTCCTTGCCGAGGGACGTCTTGTGAACCTCGCCGCCGGCAACGGACACCCCGCCGAGATCATGGATATGTCTTTCGGCATTCAGGCAAAAAGCTTGGAATTCCTTGCCAAAAACGCAGGTAGGCTCGAAAAGCGTGTCTATGCGGTTCCCGCCGAGATCGATCAAGCCGTCGCAAGCATCAAGCTGGCTTCCATGAATGTTTCGATCGATGTACTCTCTCCGGAACAAAAAGTATATTTGAATAAGGTAGAATAAAAGGCTGCTCCTCAAAAAGTTTCTCTGTAATACAGCAATATTTGTCTTATCTTAAAGGAGTTATATGAGTTTTGAAATTTGCAAAACGCAGGTCGCGGTGATCGGCGCGGGACACGCGGGCATCGAAGCGGCGTTGGCGTCGGCGCGCTTGGGCGTGGACACGGTGCTGTTCACACTGTCGTTGGACGCTTTGGCGAACATGCCGTGTAACCCGTCCATCGGGGGAACGGCAAAAGGTCACTTGGTGTACGAAATTGACGCACTGGGCGGCGAAATGGGGCGTGTTGCTGATTTGGTAACCCTCCAATCGCGTACTTTGAATACCGGAAAGGGTGCGGCAGTGCAGAGCAAGCGCGTGCAAGCCGACCGCAAAAAATATCAGCGGCTCATGAAAGAGACGGTTGAAAATGCGCCGAATTTGCGCTTGATACAAGCGGAGATCGTGGAGCTGCGTACCGCTATCGACGAAAACGGAAAAAAGAAGGTTTCGGGTGTGGTCACAAGACTGGGCGAATGTTGGTCTTGCGCGTGCGTTGTTGTCGCTACGGGAACCTACCTTGATAGCGCAATATTTGTCGGGGATGTCAGCTACGAGGCAGGTCCCGACGGATTGTTGCCTGCCAAGGGGCTTTCGGCGTCCTTGCGCGATGCGGGCATTCGGCTCCTGCGCTTTAAAACGGGAACTCCCGCACGCGTCAAACGACAGACGATTGATTTTTCGGTACTGGAGGAACAACCCGGCGAGGAAACTATCCTGCCTTACAGTTCGCAGAACGCAGAACAAATGTTCGATGATATGCAACAAGTTCCCTGCCACATTGTTTATACAAACGCCGAAACACACCGCATTATTCGACAAAATATCACCCGAAGTGCTATGTATTCGGGGAAAATTCACGGTACCGGACCGCGTTATTGCCCTTCCATCGAGGATAAGCTGGTTCGTTTTGCCGATAAGGAACGCCATCAGCTGTTTGTGGAGCCGATGGGCGAGGATACCGCCGAAATGTATATTCAAGGCTTTTCCACTTCCCTGCCCACTGATGTGCAGTACAAAATGTTGCACTCTCTCCCCGGATTTGAAAAGGCGGAGATCATGCGTTACGCCTACGCGATCGAATACGATTGCGCGGATCCTACGCAGATGGACGCGACTTTGGAGTTTAAATCGGTCAAAGGTCTTTTTGGTGCGGGACAGTTTAATGGGACCTCGGGCTATGAAGAGGCGGCAGCGCAAGGGCTGGTTGCGGGGATCAATGCCGCGCGTTCGGTGCTGCAAAAGCTTCCTATTATATTAGAGCGTTCCGGGAGTTATATCGGCACCTTGATTGATGATTTGGTCACCAAGGGGACGAACGAGCCCTACCGCATGATGACTTCACGTTCGGAATACCGTCTGTTACTTCGTCAAGACAATGCCGATCTGCGCTTGACGCCCATTGGATACGAGGCGGGACTGATCGGTGAGAAACGTTATCAAGCTTTTTTGGCAAAGAAAGCTTTGGAGGATGCTGAGATCGAGCGTTTGGAGCATACCCACCTTTCTCCGTCACAAGCCAATCCTTTTTTGATCTCTATCGGAGAAAGCGAGTTAAAATCGGGAGCGTCGCTTGCCGATCTGCTTCGCCGTCCGCCTGTTACTTATGCGCAATTGGCACAAATTGATCCCGAACGACCTGTTCTGCCGCGTGCAGTGGCTTTGACAGTGGAGGTCAACATCAAATACGCGGGATATGCAAACCGTCAGCTTTCCGAGGTCGAACGTCGGCGCAAGCTGGATATGAAGTTGCTTCCTGCAGACATTGATTACAAACAAATCCGCGGATTGCGCATCGAAGCGGCGCAAAAGCTGTCGCAAATCCAACCGCGCACAATTGGACAGGCTTCTCGTATCAGTGGTGTGAATCCCGCTGATATTTCGGTTCTTTTGATTTATCTTGGCATGAAATGAGGAAAATATTTTTGGAATACAGAGAATTTAAAGAGATTTTTTGTATCTCATTACGGCAAAACAACTTGGAAATATTCGATGAAAAGAAAATAGAGACATTTTATCGATTTACCGAGCGTTTGATGGAGGTCAATGCAGTTACTAATCTTACCGCAATCCGAAACATTCCGGATGTTATCTCCAAGCATTTGGTCGACTCTTTGCTTGCGGCGAAATATTTGCCCGAGGGGGCGCGGGTGCTTGACTTGGGATGCGGTCCCGGTTTCCCTTCGATCCCATTGGCGATTTCGCGTCCGGATTTAAAAATTGTTGCTTTGGATAGTACAGCAAAGAAGATCGCGTTTGTCCAAGAGTGTATTGACTTGTTGAACTTGGCAAGCTTGACTGCAATCGCGGGACGCGCAGAGGATCGGAATCTTTCTGCAAAACTGGGTACATTTGATGTGGTAGTCAGTCGTGCAGTGGCAAAAATGAGCATCCTAAGTGAGCTTTGCTTGCCATATGTCCGTGTTGGTGGATTTCTCCTCGCGTTGAAAGCTGCAAAAGCGGAAGACGAACTTACGGAAGCAAAAAAAGCCATCCGGATCTTGGGCGGAGGCAAGACACTTTTGCATCAAACACAACTGATCATACAAGACGGCTCTTCTGAGTCGAGATGCTTGATTGAAGTTCCGAAAGCAAATTGTACTCCATCGACATACCCGCGTGCTTATGCGGTAATTTTGAAGAAACCTCTATAAAACAAAAATGTTTCACGTGAAACATTCTCGCTTTTAATGAAAGTGATGTTTCACGTGAAACGTTTTTCTTTAGTGTAAAGAGCGAATGTGGATATCTTGCTTCTTGGGCTCGAAGGTGATGCTTTCGCGAAGCGCTCATGAAAATTACAAATAATTACCGTTTTTTTTAACAGCGACGATGTTTCGCGTGAAACATTTTTGTCGAAAAGTTTTTACAAATATTTTTTGTGTATTTGCATATTGCTGTTGCATTTTGAGCTGAACTGTGGTATAATAATGGGGAAAGATTGCTACAAAAACAAACGAAAGGAATTTGAAAACAAATGGGAAAAATCATCTCTTTTGCAAATCAAAAAGGTGGCGTCGGAAAGACGACGTCTGCTGTAAATATTGCTGCGGCGCTTGGTGTTTTGGGTTACAAGGTGCTGTTGATCGACCTTGATCCGCAGGGAAATGCCACAAGCGGCGTCGGAATTATGAAGAAAACGCTGAAAGTGACGGCGTTTGATATGCTGACAACCGATGCGTCGGCGGACTCTGTGACAATGAAAACAAAGTACGATAATCTGTCGGTTATTCCGACGCACACCACGCTTGCTCGCGCAGAATATGAGCTTGGCGACATCGAAAACGGCGAGTATGTTATGAAAAACAAGCTTGCTTCGGTGAAAGATAAGTATGATTACATCATCATTGACTGCCCTCCCTCGCTCGGTATGCTGACGGTGAATGCTATGACGGCGAGCGACGGCGTTGTTATCCCTATGCAGTGCGAATTTTTTGCGCTTGAGGGGCTTTCCCAATTGATGTTTACTATCAGCCGTATTAAAACACATTACAATAAGGAACTTAATGTGACCGGAATCCTCATTACGATGCACAACAGCCGTTTGATCCTCTCGATGCAGGTCATCAGCGAGCTCCGTAAGCATTATGCGGACAAGCTTTTTGAGACCACGATCTCGAGGAACGTCAAGGTTTCCGAGGCTCCCGGCTTCGGTGCCCCCGTTTATTACCATGAAAAGCGTTCCAAGGGCTCTGTTGAGTACATGAACGTCGCAAAAGAGCTTGCGGAACGCATCTGAGACGTTAAAAGGAGGTAGAAATGGCAAAATCGAGAAGCGGCCTGGGACGGGATTTTTACTCGTTACTGGATGATAACATTCTTGGCGCGGACAAGGCGAATGCGGCAACCATGCTCCGAATTGCGGATATCGAGCCTCGCAGTGACCAACCCAGAAAGACTTTTACGCACGAATCCTTGGAACAGTTGGCGGATTCGATCGGTCAATTCGGCGTCTTACAGCCGATCATTGTCCGTGAAAGTCAACTTTTACAGGGGACTTATGAGATCATAGCGGGAGAACGCCGTTGGAGAGCTTCCAAAATGGCGGGACTCAGCGAAATTCCTGCAGTGGTCCTCGAAGGCGACGATCTCAAGGCGGCACAGGTTGCTGTCATCGAGAATGTGCAGAGGGAGGACCTCAACCCTGTGGAAGAAGCCATGGCATACGATGTTTTGATCGATCGTTACGGTTTGACACAGGATCAAGTGGCAAAACAGGTAGGAAAAAGCCGTTCTGCAGTGACAAATATGCTCCGTCTGCTTGAACTTCCCGAGGATGTATTGGAGCTTTTGAAAAACGGAGACCTCAGCGCGGGGCATGCCCGTGCGCTCCTTGGACTGAAAAACGAGGAACAAATGCCTGCTTTGGCACAAAAAATTGTGGAAAAAGGGCTTTCCGTGCGTGATGTGGAGCGCACGATCCGCTTAATGAACTACGAGCCGGAGGCGGCAGAGGAAGAAGAGACCGAGCTGACGCAAAGAAAGGCGTATATGCGTGATCTCGAGCACCGCGCGGTGACTGTTCTCGGACGCAAGGTGAAGATCCTCAAAACCCCAAAAAAGAAAGTGATCGAGCTGACTTATGACGATGATGATGACCTTGAAGCATTGCTCAAAACAATTTGCGGCGAAACTTTTTTTGCCGAAAATGACTAATTTCAGATAAATACAGGAGAAAATACCATGCTGGATATTAAATATATCAAAGAAAAACCCGATGAAGTGGTTGCCCGTCTTGCCAAGAAGGGGAAAGATGCAAAAGAAGAGATTGAAATGATCCTCAAGCTCGATGCCAAGCGCCGCACGCTGATTGGTGAGACCGAAACATTGAAAGCAGAACAAAACAAGACTAACAAATTGATCCCTCAGTATAAAAAGGAAGGCAAGGATGTTTCTGCGATCTTTGTTGAGATGAAAGAGTTGGGAGCGAAGATCAAGGCAAATGACGAAAAGCTGAAGGAAGTGGAAACACAACTGACTTCTTTTATGCTCGGACTGCCCAATCTGCCCGATATGGACCTTTCCGCAGGCGGAAAAGAGAACAACGAGCCTTTGCGCTACTACGGAGAGCCCCGCAAGTTTGATTTTGAGCCGAAAAACCATGTCGATCTTTGCACCGATCTGGGATTGATTGACTACAAGCGCGGCGCAAAGCTTTCCGGAAACGGCTTTTGGATCTATTCGGGTCTCGGAGCACGTTTGGAATGGGCAATCTTGAATTATTTCATCGATTTTCATATTGGAAACGGCTATCAGCTGATGCTGGTTCCCCATATGCTGGGCTACGAGTGCGGTCTTACCGCGGGACAGTTCCCCAAATTCCAAGATGAGGTGTACTGGTTAGAGACCGCCGAGGATGAGCGCCGCCGCTTTATGCTTCCCACCGCCGAGACCGCCTTAGTATCGCTCCACCGCGATGAGATCCTTACAGAGGCAGATTTGCCCAAAAAGTATATCAGCTACACGCCTTGTTTCCGCCGCGAGGCGGGCTCCTACCGTGCCGATGAGCGCGGAATGGTACGCGGACACCAGTTCAACAAGGTTGAAATGGTACAATACACGTTGCCCGAAAAGAGTGATGAGGCATTTGAAGAGCTGGTCACCAACGCCGAGAACCTCGTAAAAGGTTTGGGCTTCCATTTCCGCACGGTCAAGCTGGCGGCAGAGGACTGCTCCGCATCGATGGCTCGCACCTATGATATTGAAATCAACATCCCCTCGATGAACGGTTACAAGGAGGTTTCATCGGTTTCCAACGCGCGTGACTATCAAGCGCGCCGCGGTATGATGCGTGTGAAGCGTGAGAACGGAAAGACCGAGTTTGTGCACACGCTTAACGGCTCGGGCTTGGCTACCAGCCGTATTTTTCCCGCACTGGTCGAGCAAAATCAGAATGCAGACGGCAGTGTGACGGTTCCCGAGTGCTTGCGTAAATATCTCGGCGTGGATATGATTAAAAAGTAATTGAAAAGATTTGACAGTGATATCGGATAATTCGCCTCCGGTTTTTATCACAAACAAAAGGAGATAGAACAAATGTTCGGCATTTTTGCTCTTTTTTCGGAAAGTGGGCTGTCGTTTTGGGAAAGGATCGCGGCTTGGTATCAAAACTCGGTGCTGAAGGAGCTGTTGACCTATTTCGGCGACCGTTATTTTTCGGTGGAATTCGGCGTTTACGAGAACTTTTCGGTAAGCGCCACCGCGGGGACAACTGCGCGGAATATTATTTTGGCGTTTGCGGCGGGCTTGATCATTGCCTCGATTATGACAGCGTACACGCGCACAGGGCTTGGCGGGTTTGTCCGTAAGTTGCTTAAGGAGGAGTGTGTTTCGCCCGAGAGCGCCAAAACGCTGATAGAACTGGGATATTTTCGCAGTACGATGATCCGACGCGAGCTGACACGCGGTTCGTCACTGCGTATGGTCGTGCGTTGCCGCGAGGAGGAAGAAAGCATTGCCGCCGATGCAAAGGACACGGAAGTCTCGGTGCCTCAAAATGACGACTGCACTACCAAAAACATCAAACGGGCGAGTAAAACAACGTCGGAAAATTACTATCGGCCTAATTTTCTAACCGCCCATTTCTACATTCCCGAGGATCTGCGTTACCGTGCCGAGGTGCGCTTTGACCAAAAGGGATCCGGTTGGGGCCTCGTTGTTCTCATCGCGGTTTTGACGGTCGTCGCCGCCGCCGTGCTTTGTTGGTTCCTTCCCGATGTTTTGGTGCTTGCCGATAACCTCATTTCGGTGTTTGCTCCGTAAGAATTTGAATGGTTAGCATATGCTAACCGTTCGGGTAGGATGGTCACACCGTATCAATTTTGGGAGGGAAGAATGAACCCTAAATTACAAGCCTACATAGATGCCAAAAAAGCAGAATTGGAAAATGAGAAAAATCATTTTTTGATGGAAGAAGGTCTGTTTGATAAAGTTTATGTTTCGGATGACGATCCCAATAAGGATCAGTATCAATCGGAGTGGGACGAACAAGCCAAAAAGCAAAAATATTACAAAAAAGTTCCTTATGCCGTTACCGATGAGGAATTTAAGGAAATCAAAAAGCTTGCCCAAAAGACCGAAAAAAACAAAGTGGCGTTTGCGTTGCGTGTCATTGGTTGGGCGGTATACGCTTGCGGTTTGCTTGGCGGATTGGGTTTGCTGAATGATGGCTTTTGGTCAGCGCTTATTTGCTGGAGCTCCGCTTTGATCGGCGGAACCGTACTTCTCGGCTTTTCGGAAGTCATTCGCATATTGAATGATATCAAAAATAAATGATCTTGATTATATCGGAGATGCTGAGAGGTATCTCCGATTTTTTGTGCCTCTTTGCATGTGAAAATCTTGACTTTTTCACATATTTGTGATAAGATATAAATAGAAAAATTTTGGAGGGCAGAAATGGAGCAAAAGCGTTTTACAAAGAATGACAATGGGTTTATTTGCGCGCATTGCGGCAAGGAGGTCAAGCCGCTCGGATACACCTCGCGCAACCATTGCCCGTTTTGCCTGTGGTCGCTTCATGTCGATATCAACCCCGGCGACCGAGCCAATGACTGCGGCGGTCTGCTCGAGCCGATCCGTGTCGAGCCCGATGCCCGCAAAGGCTATATCATCGTTCATCGTTGTACCAAGTGCGGCGAGCTTCGGCGTAATCGTGCCGCCCACGAGGCCAAGGATCAGCCCGACGACATACGACTGCTCATTCGACTGACCGCCGGAAAACAGAAGATGTAAGAATTGCTTCGGTTGAGTTTTTTTGAAAAAATTTTGCAGAAAAAAGGAGAGCGTGATGAGAAAATTTTTCATCATAATCGCGGTGATGCTGTCTGTTGCGCTGATCGGCGTGGGAGGATTGATTGCATGGCAATATTATTTTTCCGAGAGTCCGCTTGAAAAGACGGCAAATGCACTGTTCCCGGAGCTCGAGGTTTTGGGTGAGATGAAAGAACAGGGAAGTATCGTGCTTACGGGATCGGTGGAATCAGAGCTGTACGAGGGACTGAAAAAGCCGTTGGAACTTACGTTGGGGCTTGAATATTCGTCCGATGCAACCAAACTGGCGGTGGAAATGGGCAGCGAGGGAGAAGCATTGGACGCCTCGCTTTTGTTGGACAACAAAGGTGCGTCGGTCTCATCGTCGATGTTCGCCGAAAATGCTCAATACGGGGTGCGCTTTGAGAATTTGAAGGCGTCGATTGACGAATCTCTTTTATCTCCCGATGCGGGCGGCGACTATGCGATGTCGCGCGAGCTCTATGATCTTCTTGTAAATCTTGCCGAGGAAAATCCAAACGGCTCGACAAAGCTACGCACTGTGTTGGTACGGCTCTTTCAGACTGCCGAAAAGGAGTTGACCGTGACCGAGGAGAAGCGTGAGGTCGATCTGCTCGATGTGCCAGTGACCGCGAACGTGACTGAGCTTGGTTTTGATCATGCCTTTCTTACAGCTTTTGCGGAGGCACTGCTTGATGAATGTCGGAACGATGCAATGCTTTGCAAAACGGTTGCCGAGCTTCTTCCTTTGGAGAATGAAGCACTCACCGAAGAACCCATTGCCGAGGTTGAGGCACTTGTCGAGCTGTGCAAAAAACTGAAAAATATTGATGCGCTGGAGGGCAGTGTCAGTATTGCCGAATACGCGGGGTATGTTGTGCTTGTTGAGGGGAAACTGTCGGTGACCGATAAAAAGACCGATAAGGATGATGTGTTTGCGTTTTCCTGGGCGGTTACCGAGAACCCCGACAAGGATCCGCGTTTTAAGGTTGCGGTTACCCACAAGCAAAGCGAAAAGACGGTTTACGCTCTGACGGCCAATTTTGAACGCACCAAGAAAAATCGGGACACGGTTTATTCCTTGGAGGTATTAACCGATTCGCGCGGCGAGTTCAACTATGCCGAGCGTGCCGAGCTGACGTTGAAGATCGCTGAGGACGGTGAACTGGAGCTCGATCTGGTGACGGCGTATGCGGTGGATTACAAAAAGCTTTCGGATGCTGAGTTCGAGGAGGATACCGAGTTGGAGATCCGCGGTTCCTTGAAATACACTTCAAGATCTCTTTCACTGACCGTGGATGAGATCACTCTTGTCAGCGCGGATATCCGTCTTTTTGATATGAAAAAGTCGTCCTTCACGCTCACACTCTCCTCAAAGCTTCCATCCCTTGGTAAAAGCACCGACGCGACGGATTTGTGTACCATGACGGAGGAAAAGCTGGAGGTGTTACGGAACGATCTGCATAGCGTCTTATCGGAGCGTGCCGAAAAGATCAATACGTCTCTCGGGGTTACGCTTTTGCAATACGGCTACATTGCCGAGGAGGTTGAAACAGTAGATTTTGACTCTTACGGATTTCACGCCTATGATGCCATAACACGGCGCCTGTTTGTTGTCGAGCAGATCATCGGCGAAGATTCGTCTACGATCGACACTGACATTCGAGTGTATGATACCGATTCGATGAAGCAGGTCGGTGAGATACCGATGGGGGACGCGTTAAGTGTGGAGCTTGAAGCGGATAACGGTACTCTGCTGGTCTGTGACTATGAAAGCCTCTCGGTGTATGATGCCCGAACTTTGAAAAAGCTTCGTGAGCTGAAGCTTGGCGATGGATATTCTCTTGATTTTCAGTTCATGGTGTTGGACGGCAACTATCTTTATTTAATTTACGGCTCTTCGTTTCTGCTACAGTACAATCTTTCCACCGATGTGGTACGGCACATAGGCGTGAGTAACTACAATTTTATCCTTTCCGCGGCAGTTGACCGTGAAAGTCATACCCTGTGTTTGACGGGACGCAGGGCGGAAAATAAAAACAAGTACAGCATTATTATGTTCGATACGCAAACCGGTGAGAAAACATTTTATTACGAATATGCTTATGAGAATGTAAATACCGGGGCAAATTTCATTGGCGTGGGATTTTCGGTTTTCGGACATTTCCGATCGCCTGCCGGTACAACGATCAATCGAGTTACTCTGACCCCCAAACGACTCAACAGCAATTTTAAAATTGAAGATATTCTGTACAAAGGAGCAGCCTGTTTTATTACCCGAGAAAGCGCATATAACAATTCTGATACCGCGTATTACGTATATGCCGTAACAAACAGTGAGGAACGTGTGCCGCCCGCCGGAGTTTTTTATTTCTCGAGCGTGCAATCGGTGATCCCGCTTTCAGAGACCGAGTTTGTGATCCACGATGTATACGGTGCCAACTCGAGCTTTACCAAAATCCAACTCACCCAAAAATGGTTTTGGGGTGAGGGGGTTCGCGGATAACAAACAAGTTCCTCAAAAAAGAAAGGAGTTTTTCATTATGATCTACATGTTTTTAGCAAACGGATTTGAAGAGGTTGAGGCGCTGTGCCCGCTTGATCTGTTGAGGCGCGCGGGATTGCAGGTGACGACGGTGGGCGTAGGCGGTGAAATGGTGGTCGGCTCCCATGGAATCGCGGTGCAAGCCGACATTCCGGAGGCGCTTTTCCGTGACAGCAATCCCGAAATGATTATCCTTCCCGGCGGTATGCCGGGGACCAAGCACCTCGATCAGTCACGTACCGTGGACACGGCTTTGCATGTTGCTGCGGCAAAGGGAGCCTATCTTGCCGCCATTTGCGCCGCGCCTATGGTGCTTGGCAAGCGTGGCTACCTTGAGGGAAAACGGGCGATCTGTTTCCCCGGCTTTGAAGCGTATTTAAAGGGAGCTACGGTCGCCGAGGAACGCGTGGTGAGGGACGGAAAGGTCATCACCGCCGCAGGCATGGGCGTCGCCTTGGAGTTTGGTCTTGCACTGGTCGCCGCGCTGAAAGGACAGGAGACCGCCGACGAATTGCGCCGCGCGGTTTTGGCGGATTGACGTGAGCACCGTTTTGGAAGCAAAACAACAACTGCGCGCCCTTCTCAAACAAAAGCGCAAAACACTGACAGCAGAGCAAAAAAAAGAATGGGACAGCGCCATTGTTGCGCAAATTGCGGCATCCGAGCAGTTTCGGCGGGCGTCTGCAATTCTTTTGTACGCACCGCTGGAGGGGGAAATCAACCTGTTGCCCTTGGCGCGTTTGGCACGCAAGCAAGGCAAGGCTGTGGCATTCCCGCGTTGCGACACCGAGACCAACACCATGCAATTTTACCGTTTGGAGCCCGATGCCCGCTTGATACAGGGCGCGTATGGCATTGCCGAACCGCCCGAGGGGGCGCCGCTTTGCGAGACGGATGCCGACACGCTGTGCGTTTTGCCCGCACTGACCTTTGATCCCACAGGTGCACGGCTCGGTTACGGGAAAGGCTATTACGACCGTTTTCTCGAGAGCTTTTCGGGTGTGACCGTTGGCGCGGTATACCGATCATTTATGGTGAAACACGTCCCCACTGAGACACATGACCGTCCTGTGGTATATCTGTTCACCGAGTGCGGGATGCTTAAATGTAAGCTCCAAGAAGCTCCGACCGAGCCAAGTGAACCACAGGAAAACGCACACACGTCTGCCGATTTATCAAAGCCGTCGATGCTTGAAGCTGTAAAAAAACGCATTTTGAAAACGGTAAGAACATGGACCTCGGCACTCCGCAAAAGGCCGCAGACTGCGGTCGTGGCGGCAGATACCGATGACGTTGACGCAAAAACAGCGGGAGAGGGCGGAGCGCTCCGTGCACCACACGCACCGCCGATCTTGGTGGCGGCAACCTTTGTCCTGCTGTTGCTTTCGCGTTTGATCGATACCCGATTGACCGACCGCAACAATGAGTACGTGGTGGTCATTTTGCTACAGCTGTTGATCTTTTTGATCCCTGCGGTCATCTATGGGATGTTGCGCAGTGACCGCTTTCCCGCACGGATTCGTATGCAGGCACCGCGAATGAAGCACCTGTGGTTTACCGTTTGCGTGCTTGTGGTCATGGTTTCGGGAGGCTTGCTCTGTGGAATTTTGACGGGCGGGATCTCCTCTCTGGCAGGGAACTTTACGCTTTACGATACCTTTGTGGCGCGCATCAACGGTTCCGCCGTCGAGACGATTTATGTCATTCTCGCCTATGGCGTTTTGCCGGCGTTTTGCGAGGAGCTGATCTACCGCTCCATCCTTTGCGCCGAGTACGAACGATTTGGTGTGGGCGTTTCGGTCGCGGTCAGTGCCATGTTTTTTGCCATGCTGCATTTTTCGTTCCCGCTGTTTCTCTCCTACCTCTTCCTCGGTGCGATCCTCGCGGGGGCAATGTACACCACGCGCTCGTTTTTTACGGCGTTTGTCCTGCATCTTTGCTACAATCTTTTTTGCCTGTTTGGGCAACCCTATCTTTCGGCGTTCTATGTAAACGCGGGGAGCAACGAGATCTTTATTTTTTGCCTCGTCGTGCTCTTTCTGCTTTTTGGCGCCTTTGCTGCGGGCGAAGCACGTAAAATTTATCACATTTACGCACGGGAAAATTTGGATTCTTCCTATACCGTATCTGTCCCCGTGCGCCGTCTCCCCAAAAATCTTGTTCGTGCCGTTCTTTCCCCCGCCTGTGCTGTTTGTACGGTCATTTGGTTGGTGATGGCGATCGTTAACATATTAAGTTAGCAAAGAAAGGTTACCTTGAAAAGCGGGCAAAAGGCGGCAAGCTTTTTGTAGCACCAAACGCAATTTTATTCTCGATAACCACAATAAAAATGTGTGAAAAGTTTTGAAAGGTGTCGAAAAAACTTTTCAAAGGTTTTTCGACAAAAAATAGAATATGTCAAATATCAGAGAAGAATCACTCAAAAAACATTATGAATGGAACGGGAAAATCGAAGTCGTTGCGCGGTGTCCCGTAAACGACCGCAACGATCTTTCACTTGCCTACACCCCCGGGGTTGCCGAGCCATGTTTGGAAATTCAGCGCCACCCCGAAAAGTCGTTTGAGTTGACGCGCCGCAACAATTTGGTAGCGGTCATCACCGACGGTACCGCCATCCTCGGACTTGGAGATATCGGTCCCGAGGCGGGAATGCCCGTCATGGAGGGCAAGTGTGCGCTTTTTAAGACCTTTGCCGACGTCGATGCGTTCCCCATTTGCATTCGATCCAAGGATGTGGACGAGCTGGTACGCACCATCTATCTGATCTCGGGCAGCTTTGGCGGCATCAATCTTGAGGACATCAGCGCGCCGCGATGCTTTGAGGTCGAGCGCAAGCTCAAAGAGATTTGTGACATTCCCGTGTTCCATGACGATCAGCACGGCACCGCCATTGTGGTTGCCGCGGCACTCATCAACGCGCTCAAGGTGGTCAAAAAGGAGATCGGAAAGGTCAAGGTCGTCATCAACGGTGCGGGCTCGGCGGGCTGTGCCATCGGTAAGCATTTGCTCAACATGGGTGTCAAAGATTTGACCATGGTCGACCGTTTCGGCATCATCTGCCGTGGTATGGAGGGGCTGAACCCCGCGCATGCCGAGATCGCCGAGCTGACCAATCAACGCTTGGCGCAAGGGACGCTTGCCGACGCGATGAAAGGTGCCGATGTGTTCATCGGTGTTTCGGCGCCCAACATTGTCAGTGAGGACATGGTGCGGTCCATGAACGCCGATGCCATTGTATTTCCCATGGCAAATCCCACGCCCGAGATCATGCCCGATCTGGCGCTCCGTGCAGGTGCTCGTGTGGTTGGTACGGGACGCTCGGATTTTCCCAATCAGATCAATAATGTTTTGGCGTTTCCGGGTATCTTCCGCGGCGCTCTCGATTGCCGTGCGCGTTGCATCAATGAGGAAATGAAAGTCGCGACCTCATGCGCCCTCGCCTCCCTCATCCCCGATGATGAGCTCTCCGAGGAAAACATCATTCCGTTGGCGCTTGACAAACGCGTTGCCTCTGTTGTCGCCGCCGCTGTCATTCAAGCCGCCAAAGAAACCGGCGTGGCACAGATATGAGGTAGGATAAAATAAGTGTATTTTTGCGGGGGAAGAACCTTTTTGTAAAAAGGTTCTTCCCCCGTACCCCCATCTCCAAAAACTTTTACTGCATGATATGAATAGCGTTCATGGGAACAGCGTTTCACGGGCTCGATTTGTTTTACGCTTTCCTTTTTTTGTTGTTTTCAAAGACCTCGATCATCAGCTTTGTTCCCAGGCAAAAGCCGTTGACAAAAGCGTTTGTCTCTATCGCAACCCGAAGATCAGTAGCGAGGTCCTCCCGCTTTTCATACAGTGTTTGCAAATCCTTTGGCAACAAGGTTTCAAATTGTTCGGTACATTCCCAATATTCTTCTTGCGCTTTTTTCTCTTCCGGTGTTTCTTCAAAAATATCCTCGTTAGGATTGAGATTGCCGTACCAAAGCTCTTTCAGTAGATTTTTCATGATTATACCTGCTTTCATAAAGTGTATCCTTATTATAACATAATTTTACGAAAAGTCTTTTAAAATACTCATTATTGAGTAGAAGAAATTTTTTTGTCAAAAAAATGTGGAAAATAGGATGAGATTGTTTTTGGCGGTTCTCAAAATTCACATATTACTCTAATGCGTCATTGTTGAACGAACTTTCTATACGTCATCACTGAGCGGGAGAGTAAGCATTCAACCGCATCACCCTTTATGCGTCATTCTGAGCGAAACGAACGTCCCGATAAAAAGCGTAAACAGTGGTACATTACAATTATTCGGGACGGAGTGCAGTCGAACCCGACAGGGCGCGAAGCGGGATCTTGTAAGGCGTCTTGCCCCGAGAGCAATTTTACTTTTTTGAAAAGACTCCTTCCGTCTCGCGTTGCTCGCCACCTCCCTCAAGAGGGAGGCTCAAAGTGACTTTGCCAAAACAAGCATACCGTTTTGAGCGAATGTAGCTTTAGGCTCCTCCTTGGGGGAGCTGTCGCAAAGCGACTGAGGGAGATCCCAAGGCAAACTTACTTTTATACCAACGATGGATGCGTATCTGCGGTGGAATTGCCGATCACATCGACCGTCAAATCCTCTTTTTTCCGTTTCAAACGCCTTAAAATCAAATATTTTATAAAAATATCAATAAAAAATGAAAAAAATTCAAAAAAAGTATTGCAAAGCGGGAAAAATTGTGTTATACTATGCTATGGTAGTATAGTAGTGTGGGAGTGGGTTTTTGCGAACCCGCTCTTAATTTTTGAAAACACTGCTTGATCATCATATGATGTACAGAGGTAAAAAATGAAAAAAAGCAATGGGGGCATTGTGGGCGCGGTCAAAAAGATCGCGGAGCCGCTTGCCGAAGAGCTCGGCTACTTCCTTTGGGATGTAGAATATGTAAAAGAGGGCGCGGACATGTATCTGCGCATCACCATTGACAGCGAGGAAGGTATTACGATCGACGATTGCGAAAAAATGCACCGTGCCATCGATCCCTTGCTCGACGAAGCCGATCCCATCGAGGACGCGTATCACTTGGAGGTTTCTTCTCCCGGGATTGAGCGCGACCTCAAAAACGAGATGCAGATCACCGCTTGCGAGGGCTGGAACGTGGAGGTTCGCCTTTACGCCCCCATCGACGGCGCCAAGAGCTATATGGGTGAGCTGATCGGTCTTGATGAAGAAGGCAAAAACATTATCATCGATACCCCAAACGGTGAGCGCACCTTCCCCCGCACGGCGGTCGCGTCGCTCAAAACACGGTACGATTTTGATCAGGATAACTAAAATGATCGTGGAGATATATTCAGAAAGGATTTTTATGAGATGAACACAGAGTTTTTTACTGCGTTGGACCTTTTGGAAAAGGAAAAGGGCATTCCCGCGGAGTACATGATCGAAAAGATCGAGGCGGCGCTGATTTCCGCCTACAAGAAGGAATACGGCAACAACACCAATGTGCGTATTTTGATCGATCCCGCCAAAAAGGATGTTCGCGTATATCAGCAAAAGGAGGTCGTTGAGGAGGTCGAGAACCCCGAAACGCAGATCTCTCTTGCCGATGCAAAGGCGATCGCAAAAAAATACAATGTCGGTTCGGTGGTGGAGACCGAGGTCAAGACCAAGAATTTCCGCCGTCTGAGCGCCGCCGCCGCAAAATCTGTGATCATTCAAGGCATCCGTGAGGGCGAACGCCGCGTGATGCAGGAAGCATATGAGACCAAGCATGAGGAGATCATCACCGCCACCGTTTCCAAGATCGACTCCGAGACCGGCAACGTGGTGCTGGAGACCGACACCAGCCGCGCCGTCCTGCTCCATTCCGAGCAGATCCCCGGCGAGACCTTCACGGTCGGCGACAAGATCAAGGTTTTTGTCATGGAGGTCAACAAGGAGTCTCGCGGTCCCGTTGTCACGCTTTCGCGTGCGCATTCGGGTTTGGTTCGCCGCATGTTCGAGTTGGAGATTCCCGAGATCGCGGACGGCATCGTCATGGTCAAGGGGGTTGCGCGTGAGGCGGGCTCCAGAACCAAGATTGCAGTCATGTCCCGTGACGCGGATGTCGATCCCGTAGGCGCTTGTATCGGTAACCACGGTGCCCGTATTTCGGCAATCGTTGATGAGCTCCGCGGCGAAAAGGTCGATATCGTTACTTACAGCGAAAAGCCCGAGGAGTACATTGCCGCCGCACTGGCTCCCGCCGAGGTCATTTCGGTCACCATGACGGCAGAGCGCGCTTGCCGCGTACAGGTCGCCCCCGATCAGCTTTCTCTCGCCATCGGTAAGGAAGGTCAAAACGCACGCTTGGCGGCAAGACTGACCGGATGTAAGATCGACATCAAAGCCGATTGATCTAAAATATGGAAAAAAAGGTCAAAAAGATCCCCATGCGCCAATGCTTGGGGTGCAATGAACATAAACCCAAGGCGGAGCTGTTGCGCGTGGTGAGAAGTCCCGAGGGAGAGATCTCGCTCGACTTTACCGGAAAGAAATCCGGACGCGGCGCATACATCTGCCGCGATGTCAAGTGCCTGCGCCGTGCACGCAAGTCGGGACGCATCGGGAAAAATCTCGATTGTCCGATCTCCGATTCCGTTTACGACGCAATGGAACAGGAACTCGAAGCCCATGACGAATGAGCCGAACAACGAAAAACTGTTGCGTGCCTTGGGGCTTTGCGCAAAAGCGCGAAAGCTAATCATCGGGACACCGATGATCTGCGAGGCTCTGCGCGGCAAACAAAAGCCGTTTTTGGTGATTACCGCCGCCGATAATGCGGCAAACACAAAAAAACGTCTTTCGGACAAATGCACCTTTTACGGTGTGCGTCTTACCGAGACGGCGATCGATGGGGAGACCCTTGCCGCCGCTGTGGGAAAGCACGCAAAGGTCGCCGCCGTGGCGGTCACGGACGAAAACCTGTGCCGCTTGGTGGAAAGTACGATGAACAACAATTGAATGCGACTGTCGCATCTGCGGTGCGGTGGGAGCACAACATTTTTATAATTTCCGTCACATCTGCGGTTTGACGGAACATTAGGAGGAAATATGGCTGCTATCAATCAACAATTCAAACTCAACAAGCTTGCAAAGGACCTTGGGCTGAAGAGCAAGGACCTGGTGGAAATTCTCGCACAGAACGGGATCGAGGCAAAAACAACGCAAAAAGCGCTCGAGCCCGCCGAGTTCGACGTTCTGTTCAATGAATTGACGCTTGCAAATCAGATCTCGAATATCGGAGATTATTTGGACGGGGTGACCTATATTCCCTCTAAAGTAAAGAAGGCGGCGCCCAAAAAGACGGCAAAGGCGGAGACCGCCGAGGCGGCTGTTCCCGCCCCCGAAGTCACCGCCGCACCCGCGCCCGAGGCGGAAAAGACCGAAACGGTGACCGAAAAAGCCCCCGAAAAGACATCGGAAAAGACGCCCGAAAAAACACCCGAAGTGGCGGAAAAGAAAGCGGAGCCGGAGGTCAAAAAGCCCGCGTCCGAAGCGCCCGCCGCAAAGGCAGAGGTGTCACCGAAGGCAGCGGAAAAGGAGGAGAGCCGTCCGCAGAACAGCGCTCCCCAAGAGAGCAAGGAAAAGGAGGCGTCCGCCGCAAAGTCGAGCGAACCCGCACAGGGAACGGCAACGGCTGTCAAAAAGCAGCCTGCGGCTCGTCAGCCCTACACAGGCAATCCGTATCATCCGCAGCAAAACGGAGCCGCAAAGCTCGCAACCGGCGGTGCGTCCATCAATACGCGTCCCAATCCCTTTGTGGGCTTTAATCCCGCCCCCAAGTCCGAGCGCCCGCAGTCTGCGTTCGGAGGCAACTCCCCCGCACGCGGCGGCTTTGGCGGTCAGCAGTCGGGCTTTGGCAAGGGCAATGATCGAAACAATGACCGAAACGCGCAATCCGGTCGCGGCGGTCAGCAGAATCGCGGCGGTAACAACCAACGCTTTGACCGCGGTGGCGACAAGGGGGACTACGTACCAAATGTACCGAGAGAAAAGTTCAAGGCACAGCCCATCGTGCGCGGTGCTTCGACCAACCTCAACCCCGACGGTACCCGCAAGGGGCCGCGCGTCATTGACACGCATACCTCAAATGTCGATCTTTCCAAGTATGACGAAAGATTGGACAGCTTTGTTTCCGAGCGCGACAACAACAAACTGCAGGGCGGAAACCAAAAACTGAAAAAAGGCGCCAACAACGCACAGCAAAACAACTTCCAAAGCAACCGCGGCGGCAAGGGCGGCAAAAACCGCCGCCAGCAGGCGGCACCCGTACCCGTTGTCACGCATAAGCCCACCGCTGTGGAGCTGCCCGAGGAGATCGTGGTCGGTCAATTGGCATCCAAGCTCCACGTTACTGCGGGTGAGGTTGTGAAAAAGCTGATGATGATGGGTATGATGGCTACCATCAACCAAGTCATCGACTATGATACCGCCGCATTGGTCGCCGATGAGTTCGGTATTGCCGCTTCTCCCGAGGTGGTGGTCAGCATCGAAGAAAAGCTCTTTGACGAGACCGAGGACGCAGCCGAGCAACTGGTCGAGCGCGCGCCTGTCGTTTGCGTCATGGGACATGTTGACCACGGTAAGACCTCGATCCTCGACGCCATTCGCAACGCCAACGTCACCGCAGGCGAGGCGGGCGGTATCACCCAGCACATCGGTGCGTACCGTGTCAAGATCGACGGCAGAGACATTACCTTCCTCGATACTCCCGGACACGCGGCATTCACCGCAATGCGTGCGCGCGGTGCTATGGCGACCGATATTGCCATCCTGGTCGTTGCCGCCGATGACGGCGTGATGCCGCAGACGGTTGAGGCGATCAACCACGCAAAAGCGGCGGGGATCGATATCGTGGTTGCCATTAACAAGATGGATAAACCCACCGCAAATCCCGACAACATCAAGCAGGAACTGACCAAATACGGTCTTGTGCCCGAGGAATGGGGCGGCGATGTCATTTGCGTGCCCGTTTCGGCACTGACGCGCCAAGGCATTGACGATCTGTTGGAGAGCGTTCTGCTCGTTGCCGATGTCAAGGAGCTCAAAGCGAACCCGAACCGCCGTGCAAAGGGTATTGTCATCGAGGCAAAGCTCGATCGCGGACGCGGTCCCGTTGCCACCGTGCTGGTGCAAAACGGTACGTTGCGCGCGGGTGACATCATCATCGCCGGTACCGCGGTCGGACACGTTCGTTCGATGACCGACCATAACGGTAAGATCGTCAAGGAGGCGGCGCCCTCGGTTCCCGTGGAGATCACAGGTCTTTCCGAGGTTCCGTCCGCAGGTGACGAGTTCCAAGCGGTCGAGGATGAAAGAATGGCAAGAACGCTTGCCGATCAGAGACGCGACCGTGCCAAGGAAGATATCTTCAAGGCGAATGCAAGAGCCAACCTCAACGATCTGTTTGCGCAGATCTCGGACGGTGTCAAGGATCTGAATATCATCGTCAAGGCGGACGTGGACGGCTCGGTGGAGGCGGTCAAGGCATCTCTGCTCAAGCTTTCCAACGAGGAAGTCAAGGTGCGCGTGATCCACGCGGCGGCGGGAGGCATTACCGAGGGTGATGTTACTTTTGCGGCAGCATCCAACGCGATCATTGTCGGATTTAATGTACGTCCCGATAAGAGTGCCATCGATTCCGCAGAGCGTCAGAACGTCGAAATTCGCACCTACCGTGTCATTTACGAGTGTATCGAAGAGATCGAGGCGGCAATGAAAGGTATGCTGGCGCCCAAGTTCCGTGAGAACCTGCTCGGTCACGCCGAGGTTCGCCAAACCATTCACGTCCCCAATGTCGGCACCATTGCAGGCTCCTATATTCAAGACGGTAAGATCACCCGTCAATCGCAGATCCGCGTGGTCCGTGACGGTATTGTGATCTTCGAGGATAAGATCTCGTCGCTCAAGCGCTTCAAGGACGATGTTCGCGAGGTGGCAAGCGGCTACGAGTGCGGTGTGGGACTGGAAAAGTTCAACGATATCAAGGTCGGCGATATTCTCGAAGCCTTTGTTATGGAACAAATTCAACCCGAATAATCAGCAAATAAAAATCAGTAGAAAGGACGGTGATTCCCATGCAGTATGAAAAGTCCTGCGGCGCGTTGGTATTGCGCCGCGACGAAAACGGAAAATTGTATATTTTGATGATCCGACACAAAGCGGGCGGTCACCGTTCCTTTCCCAAGGGACATATGGAGCGAGGCGAGACCGAGTACATGACCGCAGTGCGCGAGGTCTTTGAGGAGACCGCGGTGCAGATCCGCATCGACAGCGACTTCCGCGAGACCGTGCACTATCATCCCCAACCGGGCGTTTCCAAAGAGGTGGTGTATTTCCTCACGGAGACCGCGCAAAAGGATATTCGCCCGCGCCAAGGCGAGATCGCACAGGTCGAGTGGGTTCCCGTCGAGGAGGCGGAGGCTTCGCTGACACATGAGAACGATAAGACCGTGTTCCGCGCCGCGATGAAAAAGATCGAGCAGCGCCGCACGGTACGCACCTGACAGAAACGGGCATTTCAACCGTCAACAGCCGTCCTCTTTCGGCATATACTTGGAACAAAGGCGTTCGCGCCTCCAGTACATATGAAAAGGAGCTGTGGCAATGAAAATGATCGTGTGGAAAGCGCCCCCGTTTCTCGCCCCTTTGTTACGACGCCTGTTTTCACGGCGTGCAAAAAGATCAAAAAGCCGATAATCATTACAAAACAAAATTTTGAAATACGAAAGGAAGTAAAACACCATGCGCTACAAAATCAGACTCGATACCATGGCAGACGTCAATCGCTTTGTCGGCATCGCCACCAAGTATTCCGGTAAGATCTCGCTTACCGATGGCGATAACTTTACCGTAAACGGCAAATCTCTTCTCGGTGCGATGTATACCTTTGAGTGGGATCAGATCTACTGTGAATCCGAAAACGAGATCTACCACCTCATCAAAGACTTCATCGTCGGCGACTCCGTGCCCGTGGAGGATTGACAGGGGATTTCATGTGGGGATGCTCCGGAAAGAACACCCCACACCCAAGAATTTTCAACAAGCAGAAAAAGGAAAACGCCCTTATTTCGAGGGACGTTTTCCTTTTTCTGTTCAAATTGTTGCGGAGATTTCGTCATTTCATTTTAACATTACCGTTCCTCCACCCACGGCTTATTCCAATAATGTTCTCGCACGGTAGTCGGGAATGTTGAAGTTGAAAAAGCTGTCGGAGTCTTTGTTGAGCTCCAAAGAGATATTTTTCAGAGCACGGTCGATCTGACCGACGAGTGCTTCCTCCTCGGGGGCGGCAGTGGAGGAACGTGACGCAAGCTGCTCTTTCAGCTCGACCAGTGCGGGGACAGCGGAGGAACCGAGATCCTCGAGTGCGGCAATGTCGACTTCGTCCAGATTTCCCGATAGGTAAGCGTCCACATTATAGGAGGCGATCATACTGTCAAGGTTGGGCAGAGCGATCAGAGCGAAAAAGAGGACACAGGTGAGCGCCACGGCGGGGAAGAGCTTCTGCTTTTTTGTGATACTGCCCACCAATACTAAGACAAAGATTACCGCCAACAGGAGCATGAACCATGAGGCATAAACGCGTTTTTGTGTCAGCCCGTAGGAATCAATGTAAAGCACCATTTTGGAAAGCGCGGTGGCAATGAGGATCAGTGTAAATGCCGAGATGATAACCGAATACAGCGTTTTCAGCGGTGAGCGGTTCTGTCCTTCTTTCCGCCGCATCAACAGGTTGAACAACAGGAGCATGACCGCGTTCAGCGCACTGACACCGCAAAGCTGGAAGAAACCCTCACGCGCATAGGCTGCGTAGGTCAGATCCCCGGGCAACGTGTGCGTAAACGCCGAAATGTAGTAGTCCCACTGCGAGATGAAGAAGATGACATATACCGCCAAAATTGGCGTCACGGCTGTGTAAAGCAGAGCGCTCGGGAGGACATGAACATTGGGTGTTGCGGGCTTTTGTGCCTCTCCGTTGCTCTTTTGGTGCGTCTGCTTGACACCCGAAAGGATAGCAAAAATGATGATGGCACACAAAAATCCAAGGATCAAGTCACCAATCAATTCCCAAAAGCCGTCCAGGGAGAACGAGAAGATTTTGGAGAGCAGATCCATAAATTGATCGTCATAAGAGAGCAGGAGAACAACTACGGCGGTGGGGATCACCGCAACGGCAAGTCCGAGCGCAATCCAGCCCAGCGTGCGCAGGAGCTTGCGGGAGTTCTCGCTCTTTTTGCCCTTGCCCGAGGCGGCAAAGGCGGGAAAGATGTGCCAAATTGAGGTGATCGGGAGCACCAAGATCGATTGATACAGATGTGCAATGGGATTTTCGGAAAACAGACGCTTGCCCGAAAGCCCTGCGGAAATATAGCACCACCAAATAAAACCAAGCGTCAAAAACAGGAACAAAAAGCCGCGTAATGTGCGGTTCCCGTTGGTCAGCATACCAAGGGAAAACACGGCGGCAACCGCAAAAAACGGAACCGCAAAGCTCGTCAATTTCATTTTTGAGACACGCAAAAAGACCGCGCCAAAGGCAAATAACAGCCACAAAAAGAGCATCCCGCCAAGCGGCGTTGCGGTAACTGGCATGGCACGCACAAACAAAAAGCCGACAAGGATCGACAGCCACGCAAAAAGCGCGTCTATGCCCGCAAATTTGGGCTGTTCGACAGGCGGTTGCGTATAGGGAGCACCGTACAGAAAGGGAAAAGACCGCGCCTCCCCCGTCGGATCTTGCGGACGGTTTTGCGGCTGATTTTGCAATATGCTGTTGTTTTTCGGGTCATTTGGAATTTGATTCATTGTAGAATACTCCTTTCTTGTTATAAATACTTTTTGATAAGTAAAATTAATTTTTAGGTAAAGAAAATGTCTTTTCATTCCAAATATTTCTCTCGTGAAGCCATCTTACGGTAATCGTATCGTTGCCGTGGTTAATGATTTCGTAGTTGCCGTCTTTAAAGGAGCAAAAACCATCATCGCCGCTTCCCGTTTCTCCGAGAAATATTTCGTTTCCGTCTTGTAACACGTAGATCTCGGTTCCGCTACCAAGTAATAATGTCCACTCTTTGATTACCAAAGTCACGTTACTGTCGGGAACAATAACTACAAGATCATCTTGATATGATTTGCTGTTGTAACTCCAATTCAATAGAGTGATCAGCGTAAAGAGAACGCAAAAAATGACGATCAAAATCGGTACGGTTGACAATATAATGAGCTTTTTACTTTTCTTTTTCCTGCCCCACACAGCCAAAGCGATTGAAGCACCAAACAATAGTACGATTAAAATACCAAAAAAGAACCAAAAGGGATTGGAGGGAGCCATAAAATAACCTCCTTGTGAAAAGTTTTTTGCAGAACTTGAGGAAATGTTGGCTGCCAGTAGCGTGAGGAATATACTTTTTCGGTCACATTTAAAAATTCGGTAAAAGTTTTTGAAAGAGCTCGAGAAAACTTTTTTCAAAAAGTTTTCTCGAATAATTAAGTCTTATTCCTCCTCATCCGGGATAAATTCGAGGATATCCGAGGGTTGACAGTCAAGGGCACGGCAGATGGCATCGAGGGTAGAAAAACGGATGGCTTTTGCGCGGTTATTTTTGAGGATGGAGAGATTGGCAAGCGTAATGCCGACGCGGTCGGAAAGCTCGTTTAGGGATATTTTGCGGCGTGCCATCATAACATCAAGATTGACAAGGATCATAGCGGACACCTCAAATCGTAAAATCGTTTTCGGACTTGATGCGGGTGGCTTCTTCGATCACATTTTTGACCACTCGCAGACAAAGCCCGACAAAACAGGCGGCAACAGCGGCGGCAAAGGCGAGTTGGAACCAAACACCGATGGCGGCAAAGAGGACGCCTTCGGCAAAGCAACACAGCGAGACGGCACCGATCAGACGCGTCGCCGAGGCGGTAAAAATGCGTTCCATCAAGACGGCGCGGAGCACAAAGAACATCAAAATGACCGCAACCACAGCAACCGCAACCATGAGGTAGGCGTCAATCAAAACCCAGCGTCTGCCAGCCTCGGTGATCGAGATGCGGTTGCCGAGATTGTCGGCGGCGTTGATCAACGACTCGGTGACATCGGGGAGCCAGTAGACGAGAAAACCGAGCGCACCGAGCAATAAAAAGATGAGAACAATGGAAATGACGGTAGAAGCTTTGTTGGATAAACGGAACATAAGGAACCTCCTTTAAAATTTTTTAACCGGAACAAAAGCCTTTCCTTTGTTTTCGATTATATCACACTTATCACCGTTTGTCAATACAAATTTATCGAAAAACAATAATTTTTTCCAAAATTTAGAAATAGAATTAGAATTGTTATAATATGACCTTTAAGCAAAACAACGGAAGCCGAGAGAATATTTATGAATAAAGACCAATCAAACTCATCACATAGGAGAAATTCCCGAGTGTGGCTTAGACAAGGTCCCGCTGTCATCAAAGCGAAAAAAGGATTTTTTGGGGGGATAGATGTCTGAAAAGGAAAAAAATAAGTAAAAAATGCAAAAAAATGCGGTTTTATTTAAAGAAAATGTTGATTTCCTATTGACAAATCGGCTCGGAAATGGTATTATATTTATAAATATAGGTATCTTTGTACCTTTTGCACTTTTTCTCCTGTTTTTGGCGGAGGGGCAAAAGGACGCAAACCGAAACAAATCTTTCACCGCCGCAAGGCGGAATCTCAAACAGAAGCGAGGTTTTGTTATGAAGATTTTCAACAAGGTTCTTGCCATGGTTTTGGCGCTTTTCACCGTGTTGGCGATGTTGCCCATCGGTGTACTTGCCGAGACATGGGCGGACGTGGACGTCAAGACAGAGGGTAACAGCTCCAAGGTAACCCTAACCTTGGATGCCGGTACACTTGCCGATATCTTGCAGAAGGACGGTATCTCGTCAAGTCTGCTTGCCGACCTCAAGGACGGCGTATCGGTGGATGTCGACGAGCTCAAAGCGGCTTTCTCTTTGGAGGAGCTCTTTGAAATCGTTCCGCGCGACGAGTGGCTCAATGTTTTCGATGTCGAGGAGATCTTGCATGAGCTTGGCTCCGAGGAGTTGTTGGGTTACATCGACAGCGTTTCGGGCTTGCTGAACGACGTGATGTCGGATGCGGAAAAAGCCGCAAAGCTGGAAACCCTGCTGAAAAATACGAAAGGGATCGAGGACTGCATCGACGCGCTTGTGTTGATCCAAAGCGGATATCTGACCTCTAAGGATCCGAGTGTATCGCAGGAAGAACTCATTCTTAACCGTATTTCCGAAGCCAACAGAACAGCTTTGATCAACTTGATCAGAAAAGATCCTGTCAAATTCGAGCAATTGATTTCCGATTTGGAGACCAAACTTGCAAACTTTGATTTGGAGGGCTTGAGAAAGTTGCTCGATGTTGACGGCATCCTCGAGGACGAGGTGATCTCCATCGGCTCCGTGGTCGACACCAATAAGGTGCAAGGATTGATCAATGACAAGAAAGTCAACCTTTCGGATATTGTTGATACTGCCAAAGTACAGACCTTAATCAACAATGGCTTGATCCAATATACGGATATCGTAGATACTGCAAAGGTGCAGACCTTGATTGACAAGGGCTTGATCCAATATACGGATATTGTAGACACCGCAAAGGTGCAGACCTTGATTGACAAAGGCTTGATCCAATATACGGATATCGTAGATACCGCAAAGGTACAGACCTTGGTCAAGAATGGCTCGATCAATGCAAGCGCAGTTGTAAAGATTGATGTGGCAGCTACCGAGCTTGGCAAGCTGGTCGCAACTTCGACAACTTTGGCTGATGAGATTGCTTCGTGTGTATATAAAGATAAGGTAGTTACTTATCTCGAGAACAACTCGACCGTATTAACCGACTTGATCGATAAAGGCTATGTTACTGTAGACGGAACCGAAATTACCGTTGCTGACATGGCGGGAGTTGTGAAAGCGCTGTCTGTGGAGACTTTGGTACAACAGCAGTTGGTGAATGAGTCCGCACTTGCAGAGATCGCTGTTAAAACTCTTACCTCTGTAGATGCTTACATTGATACCGAAAAGGCTTCAGAAGAGGTCGAGGCATTAATTGCCGCCAAAAAGATCACCATTGACGATGTGATTAACACGCAAAAAGCAGCTGATAAGGTCAATGCGCTGATTACCGAGAAAAAGATTACCATTGACGATGTGATCAACACCCAAAAGGCGGCTGATAAAGTCAATGCACTGATTACCGAGAAAAAGATTACCATCGACGATGTGATCAACGCCCAAAAGGCGGCTGACAAAGTCAATGCACTGATTACCGAGAAAAAGATTACCATCGACGATGTGATCAACACCCAAAAGGCGGCTAATAAAGTCAATGCACTGATTGCCGAGAAAAAGATTGCCATTGACGATGTGATCAACACCCAAAAGGCGGCTGATAAGGTCAATGCACTAATTACCGAGAAAAAGATCACCATTGACGATGTGATCAACACCCAAAAGGCTACCGATAAGGTAAAGGAACTTATCGACAAGGACACGATTGAAATCGATGATATCATCAACACGGAAAAAGTAAAGGAAATGGTGGAGAAGGGTACCATCACCATTGAGTCCGTGATCGATATCGAGGCGGCAAAGAAAGCTTTGTTGGCGCTTGACAATGACAAGCTGATGGACTATGTAAATCCCATCGAGGCATTCCGTTTGATCGGTCTTGATAAGGCGGTTGCATTGGTCGGTGGATATGAGGTTGCCAAAAATTATATTGATATCTCCGGTTTGATCAGTGATATCGATTTGGTTGCAACTATCAAAAAGATCCCCACCGATCAGCTTGAGTCGGTTGTCAAAATGAATTTGCTGTTTGGCAAAGTGGATATCTACCAGTTGGTGGAGATCATCGGCGTTGATTTGATCTTTGCTCACATTGATGACAATGAGATCATCGAGCTTGCACGGCATGCACATCTGCAGGATAAGTTGGTTCCCCTGTTGAGAATGGTCTTTGACCATGTGCTGGTCAATGTTGACGGCTTGGCAATCAACGGTTACCAAGTTGCAACCGAGGATGCCGACGGCTATCTCGTGATCGATGCCGAGCAGTTGTTGAGCGCGTTTAAGGATGTTCTTCCTTCTTTGGAGGATATTGCCACCATGGAGGATGGCAAGGTTCTTTCGTTTACGGTTGATCTTGATTACGCTGTGGACGGCACCGCACCGAACACCGTGAGAAAGAGCAAGAGCGTGACCTTTGAGTTGGTTCTCGCAGGCGACCTTACCCGTTTGCAGGAGGTTGCCGCAGAGCTGCAAGTACTGATCGATACTTATATTAATAAATTGGAAGTTTCCGCAGATGCGATTGTTTTGGATGTAAACATCCCCGGGGTATTTACTGAGATTTATGCCGAGGTGCTTGACTATGATCAGCTTGATGACGATCTGAAACAGAAGATCATGAGCGTTACCAACATGAGTGGTGACGAAATGATCGCATTTGTGGAGAATGAACTCACTTACGGTGAGCTGTTGGAGATGCTTGGTGCGATCGAGCCCTCCAAGCTCTATGATAAGGCAATCAATATAGGCTATGTTCATACTGTATTGACAAAGGTTGACAAAAAGCTTGGTACTACATACAGTGACATGAGCTTGGACGACTTGCTTCATATCGCGGTCAAGAGTGATACCTCTATAGAAGGTATTTGCGATCAGTTGAGCAATATTCTTGGACGAGATATTATCTCGCTTGTAGATTCGCTTGCAATCAAAACTGATAACTTTGTTGACCGTGCCGAAAAGCGTTCGGCTCTGAAGGCTATTTTTGATGCAGTCGAAAGCAAAATGAATATCGACCTTTCTCAGGTGTCTTTGGAGGAGGTTCTTGACCGCGCTGAAAGTGTTGATTTGGTGGAAGCTGTAATTGAAAAGGTTTCCGAAAAGGTTGGTTACGATATCCACAGCGTTTTGATGGAGCATGGTGCGGATGAGCTTTACAACCTTGCTTTGGAGAAGGCTGCCGAATATGAACAGAAGTTTTATAAGATCATCAATTACATTGAGGCAAAGCTTGCGCTGCTCCCCGATGAGTTGATGAACCGTACCCTTGCCGAGGCTTACCAAGGTAACGGTGTGATTTATGAAACCGCAAGTGTTACATATAGTCCCAAATCGATCATCCAAAAGGTGGTCAATAGGGTATTGGAACGTGTGGATATTTCTGCAGCGGAGACCGCGTTCAATGTAATCATGGATCGTGTTTCTGCCGGAACACTGACAACCGAGGTGGATGTAACACTCCGCTTTAAGAACCTTTACCGCATCACTTACAGATCCCGCGATGATATTAACAACGAGGGTGAGCCTCTGTTCACCGCGCTTGTTCCCGTGGGAACCGATCTGAACATCTTTAAGGAAGAGCCCGAACTGACCACAGGTTATGAGTTTACCGGTTGGTCCACCATTGACGGTGAGGTCCTCACCGAAATGCCTGCCGCCGATACTACGGTTTATGCCGATTTCCATTCCGTAAAACTGACCTTTAAGGATGAAAGCGGTAATATTATCGGTAACGTGATGGTTCCGAAGGGCGTGGCGCTGAATGCAGACGAAGAAGGCAAGTATCTTGCTTTGATCGCAGATGTGGAAAATGCGCTGACAAAGCCCGCCGCTACCAAGCTTTACGGTAGCTCCAGCCCTGTATGGACTTGGGCAAACGGCAAGTTGGATATGGAACGCGGGATCGGTCTTGACGCATCGTTTGAGAGCGATACCACGTTGGTTGTTTCTTGGAGACCCAACTATTACCTCTTCTTTAAGGATAAGACCATTGATTATACAGTGGAGGAAATGGACGGTGCTTACAAGCTCACCATTTTCGGTGACATGCCCGCATCGTTTGAGCTTGACCTCCACAACGCAGGTCTGTTGAAGGATGCTGCTACCGATGAAAGCATTACCTTGACGGTTGCTATCGACGGTGATGTTGACTTTGACTTCTTGGTATTCTCTAACAAGAACCTCGCATCACTCTACACCGAGGGCGTAACGGAAGTTCTGTTTATTTACAAACAGCTTGGTGCTTCGGTTCCCGAGTCCTTTAAAAACTCGATTTATGACGGTATTGACGGCGTGGAATTCTACGCATTCGATATTACCGCCGACGGAGCCAAGAAAGACTTTGACAAAACTGCTCCCATTGAGATTACCGTTCCTTTTGCATCCGCAAAAACAAACAAGGTAACCAATGTTTATACCATGGGGGCAAACGGCCGTGAGTACATGAACACCACGCCCGCAGAAGGTTTTGTTACCTTTGAGGCAGTACATTTCTCTGATTTCGTAATTGCAGACGAGTACAAACTGGATGCAAGCTTTGTCGATGAGGAAGGCATTGTAATCAACGGTACCATGGCAGGCTTTGCATGGGGTGAGGCTGTGTACTTCCCCGCAGGAGCTGTGATCGATTTGAAGTTTGACGGCATTGATTCCTATGTCATCATGGATGTTGCACTGAACGGTGCCTCCCTTAAGGACGCAGATAACAAGTTGCCCGAGACATTTACAATGCCCGCCGGTGATGCCAAACTCGATGTTACCCTGCAAGGTGCGACCTACTACATCTATTATATCTATAACGATAACGGCACCATGAAGGTGGCTTACACCTACCAATACCGTTTGAGTGAGATCGACCGTAACACTTTCACACTTCCTGCAATTCCTACGGACAATGCGATCACTATGGCGATGATCGAAGCTGTTGCTCCCAAGGGTTACAGCAAGGCAGAGGGGTCGGTAAGCTGGAGTGCAATCAACAATAACGATCTCGGCACTGCCGATATCTATGTGTTTGCACAATGGACGCCCATCAATTACACTGTGAAGTTTGTAGGTGAGGATGGCAAACAGATCGGTGATCTTCTGACCGATGTGACCATCGAGAAGTATCCGACGCAGAACGATCTCCCGCTTCCCGCACTTCTTGAAGGAATGTCCAAGTGGGTGATCAAGACGGTCGGTACCCCCGACAGCGAAAATGTGGTTACTATCACGTTGACTGCAGAGTACACCGACGTCAAGTATCCCATCGTTGCCGATAAGGATGTAATCATCGGTGATAACAAGACCGAGGCATCTGTCGGAGAAGAAATCACGGTTTCCGTTCCCGCAGAGAATTTGGTTCACTACACGGTTGAGTTTGTGGTAACCAAGCCCAACGGCGAGACGGTTCTCGTAACCGACGGTAAGTTCACCATGCCCGCATCGGCCGTTACCGTGACCGCAGTTTACACGGCAAAGACCTACAACTACACCATCAACGGCGTTGCAGGTACAGGTACTTATGGTGATACCATTACCTTTACCGTTACCGTAGAGAACGGTTATAAGCTGAAATCTATTTCCGATTTCTGCACATTGGTTTCTACCACTGTGAAAGGAAATACCAAAGAACTTGCTTATTCGTTCTACCTTGACGGTGAAAAGACCGTTACCTACACGTTGGAAGAGGTTGGCTTCTCGATCTTTAACATTTTCAACGGTAAGCTCTTTACCGGTTCCGGTGATCCTACCAGCGAAAATGAGAATGTCAAGTTTAACGGTTGGTCCGAGGCTTTGTTCGGTTCTCTCCGTTTCGCAACCTTCTCGCTGATCAATTCTGCCGCATCCCTGTTGTGGTTGTGGATCCTGTTGATCGTTCTGTTGCTGATTGCCATCATTGCACTCTTGTATGTCCTGCACATCACAGGCAAGTGGAAGAAACCCATCTTCCTGGTTCGCTTTGTTGTATGGATCGTCAATCTCTTCTTCGGACTCTGCTTGCTGATTGCCGCACTTGGACTAAAGATCGCGCACCTGTTTGGTAAGAGCGATGAGCCTGCGGATTATGGCTTTACCGAAGTAGAAAAAGAGGAAGAACTCCCCGCGGAAGAAATCGCCGAGGAAGTCACTGAGGAGTCTGTAACCGAGGAAACGACCGAGGCTGTTGAAGAAACAACCGAAGCCACCGATGGAACTGACGTAGGCGAGGATATTGCAACTGCCGCTATCATTGCGGACGAAGTTGTAGCCGAGGAAACTGTTGCCGAAGAGGCTACCGCCGAGGAAACAGTCGAAGAGACTGCAACCGAGGAAGTTGCCGAAGAGGCTACCGCCGAGGAAGTAGTCGAAGAGACCGCGACCGAGGAAGTTGTCGAAGAGGCTACCGCTGAGGAAACTGTGGAAGAACCCGCAACCGAGGAAGTTGCCGAAGAAGCTACCGCCGAGGAAGTAGTCGAAGAGACCGCGACCGAGGAAGTTGTCGAAGAGGCTACCGCTGAGGAAACTGTGGAAGAACCCGCAACCGAGGAAGTTGCCGAAGAGGCTACCGCTGAGGAAGTTGTGGAAGAACCCGCAACCGAGGAAGTTGCCGAAGAAGCTACCGCCGAGGAAGCAGTGGAAGAGACCGCAACCGAGGAAGTTGCTGAAGAGGCTACCGCCGAGGAAGTAGTGGAAGAGACTGCAACCGAGGAAGTTGCCGAAGAGGCTACCGCCGAGGAAGCAGTGGAAGAGACCGCAACCGAGGAAGTTGCCGAAGAGGCTGCCGCTGAGGAAGTAGTGGAAGAAACTGCAACCGAGGAAGCTTCCGATGAGGAAAACAAAAACAACAAGTAATTACAAATGAACAATGAGCCGCATGTTGGGCATGCGGCTCGGCGTTCTACGGATGGTGAGGGGGATGCTTCGGATACGAGGTTTCCCCCTTTCCTGTTTTAAAATGGACAACATGGTATCAAAAAAATTTTCAAGGTTACAATACAAAGATAGAAAGAGGCTGTTTTCATTTTATGAAACATATCGAGCATTATACAATCAAATGGCATGATACCGATGCCAACCGTGTGGTTCAACCATCGCGCATACTTGCCTACATGCAGGAGACCGCCAATTTACATCTTCTTTCCAATGGTATGAGCTTGGACGCATTGCGCGACGAAAAGGGGCTGGCGTTTATTCTCAGCCGTATTGCCATCCGTATTTACGAACAGCTACATGCCTATGAGGAGATTGATGTGGAGACATGGATCTGCGAGAGCCGCGGGCTCAGTTTTCAGCGCTGTTTTCGTATTTTACGCGGTGACAGCGTGGTCGCCGAGGCATTCTCGATTTGGGCGCTGTTGGATCTCCGCGACAAAAAGCTGTTGCCGGTAAGCACATTTCCGTATCCGATCGAGCCCGACTTGCCGCTGGGTCCCGAGGTATCGGCGCGGATAAGGGTTCCCGCCATGTCGCTGATGGAGTGCGTAGGCGAACGCAAGATCGTCTACTCGGATATCGATTACAATGGGCATATGAACAACACGCATTACCCCAATATGCTTTGCGATTTTACCCCCGACATTCACCGCAAAAAGGTTGTGGGTATCACGCTGTCTTTCCTTCATGAGGCGGCTTACGGTCACACACTAAAGGTTTTTCGAGCAGAACGGGAAAACGGTTACTTTTTTCGTACCGTCAATGAGGAAGGTGTGACCTGTCTTGAGGGCGCGCTGATGACCGAGGAATTTGACGGACTTGACAAATAAAAAAGCCCCGACGCGGGCGGGATAAAGAGGATGACCGATGAAAAAAGATGTGATCAAAATCAAAAAATGGCAGTTGCTGCGCCGACGCTCGCGTGAGGAGCTTGCCGATCTTTCGACTGCGGACTTTGTTGCAGTGGGGAAACGCGCCTTTCACGGGCAAAAACGCCTCGAGGAAGTGATCCTGCCCCCCGCGGCGTCGGCAATCAAGACCGAAGCCTTTCGCGGATGCAAGCGATTGAAAAAAGTTGTTTTGCCTTGCAACAGCAACGTGGGGCTTGCCAATGGGGCGTTTTGGGGGTGTACTCGATTGCAGACCGTGGAAAATACCGCGCTGATCTCGTCGGTCGGTGTGCGTACCTTTGCGGATTGCCGTATGCTGAGGGAGGTCGCGTTTGGCAGAGAACTGCGAAAGATCGGAGATGAAGCCTTTCGGGGCTGTCGATCGCTGCGCACTTTGTTTCTCCCCTCCTGCCTTACGACCGTTGGAAAAGCCGCGTTTGGCGATTGCACGGAATTGGAGCGCGTGGACATGGAGGACGCCCTGTCGGCAACCGCTCCCGAACTTTTCCGTGGATGCATTTCGCTTTCCGAGGTGACGTTTGCGACGGGATGGAGGGAGATACCCAAAGGAACCTTCCGCGATTGCTCTGCGTTGACAGAGATGACCGTACCGATGCAAATACAAAAGATCGGACGCCGTGCCTTTTTCGGTTGTGCTCGTCTCACAGCGGTCACACTGGAGAACGGCGTGACACACATCGGTGCAAAAGCATTTGCAAAAACGCCGCGGCTGAAAGAAGTTGTCGTTTCTAACTCGCTCAAACGCCTCGGCTCTGGTGCGTTCGGACTTGGTTTTTCCAAGGAAAAGATTACCGTATGCGTCGAAAACGAATATATGCTCCGCCGCCTAAAGCGGTTGCTTTTCCTCTGCGGTTCCTCCGGACGTGTCCGCGTCGAACAGATCGGCAAAACACTCGAAGAGCGCAAGCGCGAACGCCGCCGTACTACGGTCGAGCAAACACCTGTGCATTTGATTGATGAATGATCAATCAAAAAACCGAGCATCACATTACCGTGATGCTCGGTTTTCTCTTTTATAGATCACATACTCTCATTCAAAATTTTTATTACCTCGTCACGGGTGAGGATCTTATAGCCGCCCTCCATAATCAGCGTGGCGTCGGCAATCCTTTTAAGCATATCTTCGGTCACACCAAGATCTGTTAAGTTCATGACCAATCCGAGGTGCTTCATCCATGTCTCCATGGCACAAAGACCTTCGTTGGAAATCTCTTTGTCGCTCTTTCCGTTGGGCGTGACATTCCATACGTTGATTGCATAGCGTTTGAATTTTGCAAGTCCATAGGGTAAAATGTAGCGAAGATACGGTATTGTGACGGCAGAAAGTGTCATGCCGTGTGTCGCGTTGGTGTAAGCACCGATCGCTTGACCGATCATATGTGTTTGCCAATCGGTGGATTTGCCCTTTTCCACCAACTTGTTTAGTGCCCATGTGGCAGTCCACATGATATTACTTCTTGCTTCGTAATTGTACGGCTCCTTTACGGCGATCGCAACGCTGTGGATCAGAGATTTTAACAATCCCTCCATAATATAGTCGGAGGTGTTGTCATCCTCTCCGCAAAAATACTGCTCGAGGATATGGGACATAACGTCAAAAAATCCGGCGACCATTTGATGTCTGGGCAAAGTATAAGTAAATTCGGGGTTAAGGATCGAAAATTTGGGAAAGATCTCTTCCTCAAAAACATGTCCGATCTTCCAATTCGTTTCGGTGTTGGTCAGTACTGCGGTGGTGTTCATTTCACTTCCTGTGCCCACCATGGTGAGCACGCAACCGACGGGAACGGTCTTGTTTTCCAGCTTGCCGCCGTTGAGGTAGTATTTCTCCCACGGATCCTCCGTGCAGTATGCCGATGCCGAAACCGCTTTTGCGTAGTCGCAAACACTGCCGCCGCCCACCGCAAGAATGAGATCGATGCCGTTTTCTTTTACGGTGCGGCACCCTTCGTAAAGTTTTGCCACCGTGGGGTTGGGCATGACGCCCGGATCCTCAACCACCGTTTTACCGTTAAATTTTAAAATTTCAATGATACGCTCGTAAATTCCGTTTTTCTTGATCGAACCCCCGCCGTAGGACAGCATCACGTTTTTGCCGTATTTGGGGAGCTCCTCGTTCAGCCCTTGCAAGGCGTCCTTGCCAAAGTAGAGCTTGGTGGGGTTGCAATAAGTAAAATTTCCTAACATGGTCTCTCCTTTTCTGTTCGTTAAAATGTGCAGGGAAGCTTGGTTTTTGCATTAAGATATTCGCAATACGATCTCATGAACTCGTCGGTTTGCGGGGCGTCAAAAAATTTGGTATAGGGTTGCTCCAATATTTGATATTTGGACTCGGAAAGATGATTGTATTTGAGCAATTCCACGCGCAGAGCGGTTTTATCAAGCGAGTTAAGGATCTCGGTAAATTGCTCGAGGTCCGTATCCGAGTCGTTAACGGTTGGAATGACAGGAATGCGAATAATGACGTTTTTTTGTGTCTGGGTAAGTCGGGTGATATTTTCAAGGATCCGCGTATTGTTCTGCCCCGTGTAGGTACGATGCTTTTCGGGATCGGGGATTTTGAGGTCGGCAAAAAAGAGATCTATATAAGGTAAAATCTTTTCAACACTTTCCCATGGCACAAAAAATGCGCTTTCAACCGCGGTGTGGATACCTTCCTGCTTGCATTTTTTTGCAAGCTGTGCTATAAAGTCGGGCTGCAGCAGACATTCCCCACCCGAAAAGGTAACTCCCCCGCCGCTTTTGTCGTAAAAATGCTTGTCTTTGACAATCACTTCCAGTAGCTCGTCAATGCTTTTTTCTTCGCCGATCAGCTTGAGTGCCCCCGTGGGACAAAGCTGACTGCAACGTCCGCAGGCGGTGCACCCCTCTCGCACAAGGTGCAATTTTCCGTCCTGCACGACATGATGCACGGGACAAAGTGTGACACACCTGCCGCAACCGATACATTTGCTTGCGTAGTGGACCAATTGTTTGTTTTTTTGCAGTGTTTCGGGATTGTGGCACCACTTGCAACGGAGTCCGCATCCCTTGAAATAGATCACTGTTCGGATTCCCGGACCGTCATGCAGGGAGCATCGGGTAATGTCGGAGACGGTAGCCGTTAGAGACATGAGTGCTTGGTCCTTCCAATGATGTGGTCTTGTAGCTCGGGGGTGAGCAGATTGAATTTTTGGCTAAATCCCGAAACGCGGACTGCGAGATTGTTATATTTTTCGGGGTGCTTTTTTGCGTCAATCAAGGTGTCGGCATCTACGGTGTTAAATTGCACGTTGCTCAACCCCTTTTCGGCGCTTGCAAGCAGGATGTCCACCAAAAAGGAGATATTGCGGTCGGAGAAGAGCTTGGGATCGATCTCGATAATCGCGGAGGTCGAGCCTGCAGTGCGCTTGGTGGGGAATTTGGAAATCGAGTTGAAGAGCGCGGTCACACCGTTGAAGTCACGCCCTTGCATGGGAGAGACACTGTATGCAATGGGTTCTCCCTTGTGTCTGCCGTCAGGGGATGCTGCACTTTCTTTGCCAAATTCAATCATCCAAAGGTAAGTAAAGGGTTGTGCATGGAATGCCATGCCGTATTTTTCGGATAGTGCGTCAAGATAGTCGCAACATTTATTGGTAATATCCACGGCGATGTTGTCCACGCTGTCGATATCGTTGCCGAATTTTGCCGCCTTGTTGATAAATTCCTCACGCACGCTCTCATCGGGATAGTCATTGACCAGAATATCTCGGAGCTCGGCAAGTGTATATTTGTGTTCTTCATATATGAATTTACGTATGACCTCAAGAGAATCGGCAAGATTGGGAATCCCGCCCAGCATAATTTGATAATAGTCGTATTTTGCCCCCTTGTCGTTAAAATCTCTGCCGCTTTCGATGCATCCCGCAGTAAGGAGCGATTTGACGGGCTTTGGGCGAATCGGCATTGCGTAATCGGTCATTTTTTTGGTGACGCTACAGGTCAGATCCAAAATATGCTCGACCTGTACCAGTACGGCATCGTAGAATTTTTTGTAGGTATCAAAGCTGTCGAGCTCACCTGTTGCAACACCCGTCTCGTACTGCGGATACATCATGCTGTGTCCGTTGCAAAGCACGTATTCAATCGCCTTGAGCAGGTTGGTGTTGCCTGTGGAGGCGTGCGGGTTGGATTGCCCCGGGATCACGGTCTCTACACAGCCGATCTGCGTATAGTCGCAGGCGTCCTTATGTGAGATGCCTTTTTCCTCCAGTGCGGGAATAAAGACATCGTCGTTAAAGAAGAAGGGGATCCCTTTTTGTACATGCCCCACGACCTCCAACGCACGTTTGAGGAAGTCATGTTCGGTGTTTTTGGAGAAACGGACCGAAAGACAGCGTACAAAGTCAAATTGCTCGGTGGCGTCAAGCATCATGTAGGAGAGCTCATTGACCTGTGAGGTACCTTCGGGAGATGTACCGCCTACGCAGGATTGTTGACAGTCGTAGTCGCGGTAGAGCTTGAGCCATAAGCAACAGACCAGTTCAAACGCCTCGTCCTTGGTCAGTTTGCCCGCTTCAATGTCCTTTTGATAATAGGGATACAGAATTTGGTCGAGTCTACCAAGGGAGTTGGCATTGATTTTGTCCTCCCAGGTGTTGACCACATGTGCAAACCAAAGTGCCTGTACCGCTTCGTGAAAGCTTGCGGCAGGATGCTCCGGCACACGGTTACAGACCGCAATCACACGCTCCAAATCCTTTTGCACATATGCGGAGTCATTGGCATCAAGCAAGCGTTGTGCTTCAAGTGCATATTTTTTACCCATTTCACAGGCGGCGGTGCAGATGTTGCGCATTGCCGTATAAAGCGCATTGGTGCCGTTTTGCCGCTCATAGCGTTCCACCTTTTCAAGCAAGCCTCGAAAGCCGAGCTTGAGCACCTGCTCGTAACCGATGACCGTGTGATTACAGCTCATGCACTTTCCGATAGATGCCCACTCGGCGCGGGAGTCGGTTTCTTCCTGTGTCAGTATAGGTGACTTGGGGGGCTCTCTGCGCAAGTCTCCCACCGCAAAATAGCGCTCGATATCCTCGTCGGTGATCCCGTTTTTTCGCATCAGTGCGATCTCTTCCTCGGAATTTTTGGGGTTGTAAGATTCCCAATGACGGGTGTCGGGAAAGTTGAAGCCAACAATCAACTCACCGGGGGTGATGACGGGTATAAATTTATTGAGCGTGTTGGTAACACCCTCGCCGACGGCATCCATGTAGGAAAGACCGCGGGCACGTGCCTCACCGTAGCCGATCGCAAAATGCACATTGCGTTGAACGAGATATTTTTGTTCATACGGGTTCTGCTGGGCGACAATCATTTGCCGCATAATTTCGCATCTGTCATTTAATTGATACATGTTAAACTTTTTCCTTTCATGATATTGTAGCGCATCCTTGGTGTTTTGCTTGTATTTTTTGGGATAACAGCCAAATTCTGCCAAAAATGCTTTGTTAAAGCCGCTGATGTCATCGTAACCGTAGTCCATAGCGACATCAGTGATCTTTTTACCGTCGAGAATATCGAGGCAGGCAAGTTGCAGACGAAAATGCCGCACATACTTGACAAAGGATTTTCCTGTGTAGGCATGGAATTTCGAGCAAAAATACCATTTGGAGTATCCGAATTTTGCGGCGGTTTCCACGGCGGTTAACGGTGTTTTGATATTTTCGTGGATATATTTGAGAACATTATACATTCGGACACCTCCCCTCATATAAAAGTATAGCAGTTTTGAGAGCTGATTTCAAGTCCAAAGTTGCGATGTTTTTGATTTGGAAAAGTATGAATGGATGTAAAATCAATTGTCCCCGCCGTATCCTTTCGGGATGCGGCGGGGAGGTAAGATCAGTGTTATAGAAGAGAATTTTTACCGCACCAACACCGGCATGTTGACCAGCATGTTCTCGATAAAGATGCCGTAGCCCACGGCGGGATCGTTGATCAGTACGTGCGTGACCGCGCCCACGATCTTGCCGTTTTGAATGATGGGAGAGCCGCTCATCCCTTGCACGATCCCGCCCGAGACCGCAAGGAGATCGGGGTCGGTGACCGTAACCGAGAAGCACTTGGAGCCCGTGGCATCGCGGTTGATATTCGAGATTTTAATGTCGTAGCGCTCGATGCGATTGTTGTCAAGCGTGGAAAGAATATAGGCGTCGCCTTCCTCGATCTCATCGCGAAGTCCCAAGGGCATTGCCTCACAGGAGACCTCGGGGATCTCGGAAAAAACACCCCACACCCCGCAGGAGGAATTTCCGAGCAGTGCTCCCACCTTGCCCGCGTTGAAATATCCTTTCAGCTCACCCGGTGCTCCCGCGGCGCCGCGTACGACCGAGCTGATGGTCACGTCCGAGACCGTCCCGCGCTTCATCATCACAAGCTCGCCGCTGTCGGCGTCGCAAATCCCATGACCGAGACCGCCGAACGCGCCCGTATCGGGGATGATAAAGGTAACAGTGCCGATTCCCGCGCCGCTGTCACGTACCCAAATGCCTGTTTTGTAACGTGCCTCGGCAGGACAGTAAATCGGCGTGAGCGTCACGTCAAACTCGGTCTTTCCGCGTTTGCAGTGCAGTTGCAATGCGTTTCCACCGCTGTTTTCGATCAACTCGGTCAGCTGTGATGCCCCCGAAAGCGTCTCGCCGTTCACCTTGAGAATGATATCCTTTGCATGCAATCCCGCGTTGGCGGCGGGGTTGACTGTGCCGTTCTTTCCCTCCACGTCACAAAAACCGACCACCGTGACGCCCTCGGTGAAAAACTTGACGCCAAACGGCATGCCGCCGGGGTAGAGCGTCAGTCCCTCCAGCTCCTCGGGGGAAAGCACCGTACCGTTGGTATCGGCGTCAAGAACGAGGGTTTGTGGGACAGTGGTGGTTTTTTTACGCATGGCAAATGCCGCAACGCAAGGGACGTTGCTCTCCTTTTCGGGTGTGCTTTGCCCTGCCGCGGGAGCCGTAGCGGTAACAGCAACAGCCAGCATCAGCAAAAAGCAGCACAGGAGCTTCCAAATACGAATTTTCTTCATTGTTGTGTGCGAACCTTTCTATCGTGAGGGACTGTTGTTTTGCAACAGTCCCATGTTTCATTTTTTGCAAAACGGAGGTTGCGATTGCTGTGCCGCCGTTGATTTGCTGATACTAATTTGCACCGATTGCGGGGCTTTCATAAGTAACAATTATGTCCATGTCAAGCAAATTCGCGGAAGAAGATTAGTTTATAAACTAACAAATTGTTCATATTATGTTGTAGAAATATTTTATTTTTTGCGATATAATTTATTTGTAAACTAATTAAATGAAGGAAAGGAGGAACGGGATATGAATAAAGATGAAAAAAATGCCGCCTGTGCGCACGGGGAAAAGCCGATGATGCTGACACCGCCGATGCTGGTCAATCAGATTGCGCGGCTCTTCAACGCTCGCATGAGGAACTACGATCTTGACGGTGTGATGTCACAGGACAGCGCGCGTCAGATCATGCGAACGCTCTCGCGGGAGGATGGGTGCAGTCAACTCGACTTGGTGCACAAGACACACCTCAAGGCACCCACCGTCAGCGTCACGCTGAAAAGAATGGAGGAAGAGGGCTTGGTACGCCGTGAGCAGGATCGGATGGATCTGCGGGTGATCCGTGTGTTTCTATCCGAAAAAGGGCAAGAGCACAACCGCACTGTGCAAAAACGCTTAAACGGACTCGACTGTGAGCTGATGCAGGGCTTTACAGAGGAAGAAACCGAACAACTTTTGCATTTTTTGGAACGGATGCGTGACAATATTTTACCCGAGCATCACAAAAACAATACTTGATTGCAAAAGAGTAAATTTTTCCAATAATTAAAAAAGGAGTTTTGATTTTGAAAAAACTGTTTGGTTACATCAAGCCCTATCGACTGTTTGCCGTGATCTCACCGCTTTTGATGATGGGTGAGGTCTTGGCAGATCTTTGCTTGCCGTTTTTGATGTCCTATATCGTGGACTACGGCATTGAGGCAAACGGACTTGCCAAGCTTGCCGAGGACGGCGGCTTTGCGGCAACCGTAATGTCGCTTTTATGGGGCCCGTCTTATTCGCAATTGCAAATTATTTTGACCTTTGGCGTGCTCATGCTGATGATCACCTTGGTGGGCGGATTTTTTGGCGTTTTTTGCGCCTACACCGCTGCACGCGCTGCACAGGGCTTTGGAAACGACCTGCGCTGTGACGCTTACAAGCGCGTGATGTCGCTCTCGATCGAGCAGACCGACCGCTTTACCACGGGCTCTCTCGTTACCCGTATGACCAACGATATTTCGATGATGGTCGATTTTGTGGAGCAACTGTTGCGGATGTTCGTCCGCGCACCGATGTTCTTCCTTGGCGGCACGGTGATGTTGCTTTTGTTGGAGGTGCGCTTTGGCACGGTACTGCTTTTGTCGTTGCCAATCCTTTTGGTGACGCTCATCGTGGTGCTCAGCCGCGCCATTCCCATGTACTCGGAGCTCCAAAAAAAGCTGGACCGCGTCAACTCGGTAGTCCAGGAGAATGTCAGCGGTGCCCGTGTGGTCAAGGCATATGTTTGTGAGGATTACGAATACGATCGCTTTGCAGCGTCGAACAACGCGCTCTGCGACGTCAACTACAAGGTACTCAAGCTGATGTCGATCGTCACGCCTGTGCTGACCGTGATCCAAAACGGCGCGGTGATTGCTTTGATTTGGATCGGCGGCGTGCAGATCGACGCGGCGGCAACCGGTATGACCACAGGTACTATCATGGCAGGCATTACCTATGTGACGCTGGTGGTGAACTCGATCATGATGGTGACCATGATGTTCCAATCGGTGTCCCGTGCAATGGCATCGGGAAAACGGATCGCCGAGGTGCTGGATACCGAGCCCGTGATTGTCGGCAAAACGCAAACGGGGACCGAAAAACCGAGCGGCGCGCTTGCGGTGGAGATGAAGAATGTCTCTTTCCGTTATCCTACTGCCGCGGGACGTCCCGTGTTGCATGATATCAATTTGGAAATCAAAAAGGGCGAGACCTTTGCCATTATCGGTGCCACGGGATGCGGGAAGTCATCTTTGGTCAATCTCATCCCGCGCTTTTACGATGCCACCGAGGGCAGTGTCAAGATCAACGGTGTCCCTGTCAAGGATTACGACTTGACTGACCTGCGCAAAAAGATCGGTTACGTTATGCAAAAAAGCGAGCTGTTTTCCGATACGGTGGAGGGGAACATCCGATGGGGCGATCCCCAAGCCACACATGAGGATGTCAAGTCCGCCGCCGTTGCCGCCCAAGCCGATGGCTTTATCCAAGGCTTTGCCGATGGGTATGACACGATGATCGCCGAAAAGGGTGCGTCGCTCTCGGGCGGGCAAAAGCAACGTCTTTCGATTGCCCGTGCGCTGACGCGAAAGCCCGAGATTTTGATCTTGGACGACTCGACCTCGGCGCTTGACCTTGCCACCGAGGCAAAGTTGCAAAAAGCTTTGCGGGCGCGGTTGAAGGACACCACGGTCATTATGATCGCACAGCGCATTGCCAGTGTCAAGAATGCCGACCGCATTGCCGTGATCGAAAACGGCACGGTGACCGACTGCGCTTCCCACGAGGAGCTGATGCGCACCAGCGCGACCTACCGTGATATTTATCATTCGCAAATGAAGCAGACCGAGGAAGGAGGTGCCGCGCAATGAACAACGGTTCCAAGGGGAACAATCCTCCCGTGATACAAATGGATCCCGGACGCCGCGGGGGAGGTCCCATGTCGGCGCGTATGAATGCCGAAAAGCCCAAAAACACCCGCAAGACGGTGGGACGGCTGTTGCATTACATCGGACGGAGCGGCACTGTGCTGATCGCCTTGTTGGTCATTATGGTATTGGTGACGGTAGCCGAGCTGCTTGGTCCTTTCTTTCAAGCCAAAGCAATTGACACCATTGCCAAGGATGAGATCACAGGCAAGCTGACCGTGGACATGGCGGCTCTGCAGGGTTATCTGATCGTGATGGCGGTCGTATTCATATGCAGTGCCGTGCTTTCCTATTTCCAAGGCATCCTTGCGGCACATCTTTCTCAACGTACCGTGCGCGCAATGAGAAACGACCTGTTCCGCAAGATCTCCCGCCTGCCCATCCGCTATACCGATACGCATCGCCACGGAGATATCATGTCGCGTATGACCAACGATGTGGAGAACGTCTCTAACGCTGTTTCGCAGTCGATCACCTCACTCCTGTCCTGTGTCTTGACCTTGGTCGGCGCACTGGTCATGATGCTTTATTACAGCCCGTTGATGACGCTGATCGCCATGGTGACCATTCCGATCTCGATCTTCGTTTCCTCCAAGCTGGGTAAATTTATGCGCAAGTATTTTGTCCGTCAGCAAAAGCTGTTGGGTCAGCTCAATGGACAGGTCGAGGAGACCGTGACCTCCTACAAGACCGTGGTCGCCTACGGCAAGGAGCCGGAATCGGTGGAAAAATTCGGTGAGCTCTCTTCTCAGCTTTGTACCTGTGCCGTCAGCGCCAAGGTGTGGGGCTCGATCATGGGACCCATCATGAACTTTATCGGAAATCTGCAATATGTGCTCATTGCCGCCACAGGCGGTTGGATGATGATCACGGGCAAGGGCGGTATCAGTATCGGCAGTATTCAGGCGATGCTCCAGTACTCCAAAAAGTTTACCCGTCCCATCAACCAGATTGCCAACCAGTATTCGAGCATTTTGACCGCTCTTGCGGGCGCCGAGCGTATCTTTGAGATCATGGACAGCCCCGAGGAAATTGACGAGGGGCCCCGTGACGTATCGATTGCCGATATGCGCGGTGAGATCGAGTTCAAGGACATTCATTTCGGTTATATGCCCGAGGAGCCTGTGCTCAAAGGGCTCAATTTGACGGTACATCCGGGGCAAAAGATCGCCATTGTGGGCGCCACGGGTTCGGGGAAGACCACCGTGGTCAATCTGCTGACGCGTTTCTATGAGGTGGACAGCGGCAGGATCACCATTGACGGTGTGGATATCACCGAGATCCCCAAATCCACGCTCCGCCATGCCATTTCAATCGTTTTGCAGGACACCGTGCTTTTTTCGGACACAATCCGCAACAATATCAAGTACGGGCATCCCGAGGCGTCGGACGACAAGATGCGTGCCGCTACCGCAACCGCCAAAGCCGACACGTTTATCGACCGTCTCCCCGAGGGGTATGACACGTTGCTTGCCGAGTCGGGCTCCAACCTTTCGCAAGGGCAGAGACAGCTCCTTGCCATTGCCCGCGCCGTGCTTGCGGATCCCAAAATTCTGATCCTCGATGAGGCGACCTCCAATGTCGACACTCGAACCGAAATGCACATTCAACAGGCAATGGTTGCGCTGATGAAGAACCGTACCTCGCTGATCATCGCGCACCGCCTTTCTACCATCCGTGACGCCGATGTTATTGTTGTGATCCGTGACGGCGTCGTTGCCGAAGCCGGCGACCACGATACCCTCCTCGCCCTCGGCGGCGAATATTCCAAGCTCTACCAAAACCAATTTGCGGGCTTGAGTACATAATAAGGTTTTGTTTTCTCGGGGAAAACTTTTTGAAAAAAGGTTTCCCCGAACCCCTTTCAAAAACTTTAAACGCATTTCTATTTTGCTATCATGGGAATGCTTGTGCCTCTTTCGGTAGTTCTTTGGCGGTATGAGAATGTTTATGCGAAATTACAAACAATAGCTCCCGCACTCCATTACACTTTCTCCCACGGAGAAAGTGTAATGGTCATCGGGAGTACCTGAGGAATATCGTACAGCCTTTCCCAATGTCGCCCTAAATTACGGAACGGCGTACAGACATCCCCATTTTTATCAAATATTCCTTTTTGTGAAAGTTTTGGGAGGTGTCGGAACCTTTTTGAAAAAAGGTTCTGACAAAAAATCTTTCTCATTTCTCTGCCGAAAACTTTTGATAAAATATTGCAAATCAAGCGGTTTTGTGGTATGATATAGGAAGTACAAAAAAGCACCGTGTTATCGATCACGGCGGTGCCTTGCAAAGTAAGGAGCGGCAAATGGAATACAGAACAGAGCACGATTCGATGGGGGAGGTTCAAGTCCCCGCCGAGGCATATTGGGGGGCGCAGACCGAGCGCAGCCGCAACAATTTTCAAATCGGGCAGGGATGTGAGCCGATGCCTGCGGAGATCATCCGCGCCTTTGGTATCCTCAAAAAAGCCGCGGCGTGCGCAAATCATACGTTGCGACCCGAAAAAATGACCGAGGAAAAATATCGGGCGATCTGTGCGGCATGTGACGAGGTCATCGCGGGGGAGCTGGCGGCGCATTTTCCGTTGGTCGTATGGCAGACGGGCTCCGGGACGCAATCCAATATGAACGCCAACGAGGTCATTGCCAACCGCGGCAATGAGCTCCTCGGCAAAAAGCTCCTGCATCCCAATGATGATGTCAATATGTCCCAGTCCTCCAACGATACCTTTCCCACCGCCATGCATATCGCGGCGGTGCTGTCAGTGCGCAACGGTGTTCTTCCCGCGCTTGAGGCTTTGATCGAGGAATTTTGCCGATTGGAAGCCGAGAACGACGGTGTGGTCAAAAGCGGGCGCACACATTTGCAGGATGCCACACCCATCAAATTTTCACAGGAGATCTCGGGCTGGCGTTCCTCCTTGGAAAAGGACAAAAAAATGCTCCTGCTTGCCATACAGGAGCTTTCCGAGCTGGCGCTCGGCGGTACTGCCGTCGGCACGGGACTGAACGCGCCCAAGGGCTTTGACAGGACGGTGGCGGCGCAGATCTCGGCACTGACCGAGGTCAATTTCCGCACAGCGGACAACAAATTCCATGCGCTGACCTCCAAGGATGAGCTGGTGTTTGCACACGGCGCGCTCAAGGCACTGGCGGCGGATCTGTGGAAGATCGCAAACGATATCCGTTGGCTTGCCTCGGGACCGCGTTGCGGTCTTGGGGAGATCAAGATCCCCGAGAACGAGCCGGGCTCTTCGATCATGCCGGGTAAGGTCAACCCCACGCAGTGTGAGGCGGTGACCATGGTCGCCGTGCAGGTCATGGGCAATGACACGGCGGTGGGCTTGGCGGCGTCGCAGGGGAACTTTGAGCTCAACGTGTTCATGCCCGTGTGCGCATATAACTTTTTGCAGTCGGCGCGTCTGCTTGCCGAGGTCATGGTCTCGTTCCGCAAGCATTGTGTTTCGGGCATTGTTGCCGACCGCCAAAGGATGCACCGCAATCTGCATGAGTCGCTCATGCTGGTCACGGCGCTCAATCCTTACATCGGCTACGAAAACGCCGCAAAGACCGCAAAGCTTGCCCATGCCGAGAATATCTCGTTGCGCGAGGCTTGCATCCGTCTCGGATTTTTGACACCCGAGCGGTTTGACGAGGTTTTCCATCCGGAAGAAATGGTGTAATTTTTGTATCAAAAGTGAGGTGAAAACCGAATGACAAAAACCAAGGAGCGGCAAGGAAAACAGAGAAGCGGGAACTTTACCGAGGGCCCTTTGCTTTCCAAAATTATTCTGTTTACGTTGCCTCTGATCGCCACAGCGGTTCTGCAATTGCTTTTTAATACTGCGGACACGGTGGTAGTCGGTCGGTGGGGAGGAAATACCCTTGAGGAATGCGAGACCGCTTTGGCGGCGGTGGGGTCTTGCGGGTCTCTGACCAGCTTGATCATCAATTTGTTTTTCGGACTTTCGGTAGGCGCGGGCGTATGTGTGGCGCATGACATCGGCGCCAAGCAGTACGAGGATGTCAGCCGTGTGGTGCATACCTCGGTCATGGCGTCACTCATCTGCGGTGTTGTCGTGACCGTGTTCGGACTGTGTATGGCAAAACCGTTGCTTGAGCTGATGGGAACCGATCCCGCCGTTTTGGATAAAGCAGTCCCCTATATGTGCGCTTACTTTTGCGGCATGCCCGCCAATATGCTTTACAATTACTGTGCCGCAATGCTCCGCTCGTCGGGCGATACCACGCGCCCCTTGGTGTTCTTGTCGGTGGCAGGTGTGGTCAATGTGGTCCTCAATCTCGTTATGGTTATTGTTTTTCACTTGGGTGCACTCGGTGTCGGTATTGCCACGGCGGTCTCGCAATGGATCTCCTGTATCTTGATCGTCGCTTTTATGATGCGTATGGACGGTCCTTGCCGTATTGAGCTGAAAAAGCTCCGTATCGATCCCGCAAAGCTGCGTAAAATCGTGTTTATCGGACTTCCGGCGGGGATCCAAGGCACCCTGTTTTCTTTCTCCAATGTGCTCATCCAATCCTCCATCAACTCCTTTGGCAAGGTTGTGGTCGCGGGTAACACTGCGGGCTCCAATCTGGATAGTTACATCTACGCCACGCAAAACGCGCTCTATCATACCGCGCTGACCTTTGTGGGGCAGAACGTGGGGGCACACAAGCTTGACCGCGTAAAGCAAAGCATTTTCCGCTGTGTTGCGGTGGTGATGGTGGTCGGCGTCGGCGTGGGCGGCGTGGTTGTACTGTTTGGAAAACCCTTGCTCGGACTTTTTGCCCCCGGAAACGACGCGGCCATTGCCGCGGGTATGGTCAGACTGAGCATTATGGGCGCGACCTACTTCCTGTGCGGCTTGATGGAGGTGGGATGCGGCGTGATGCGCGGCCTTGGAAAATCCGTTACCCCCATGATTGTTTCTCTGTTAGGCTCCTGTGCGCTTCGTGTTGGATGGATTTACACCGTTTTCACGATATTTCCGACATTGGAGGTGCTCTATATCTCCTATCCCGTCTCGTGGTTCCTTACCGCGCTGACACATTTTATTTTCTGCTATGTGACATTGAAAAAGATGAAAAAACAAGAAGTGATGGCATAAGCAAAGGATAAAAAGTAACTTTCCTTAAATCTCTCCCTCCACCGCAAAAGGGAGCTTTAAAGTTGTTTGGCGTAAAAACGACTGTGGCGCTTGCGCCTTTCCTCGTCGGAGGGAGGCAAAAAGTTGTTTTGCCGTAAAAGCGACGGTGGCACTATTTACCATGCGATTGTAACCTTAGGCTCCATCTGATGAGGGAGCTGTCGCGAAGCGACTGAGGGAGAGACCTCATGCAAGTAACTTTCCTTAAATTCTCTCCCTCCGTATCTCAAGTGACTAAGGAAGTCCACCAATGCAAAGTCACTTTTTCATCATTTTTAAATCCGATTTTCAAAAAAAATCGTACAATTTTTTTAAAAAGACCACAAAATCGCGCATGTTTCCCAAAACATGACCGATTTTGTGGTTGTTTTTTATTCGCAAAAAATATATAATAATAGGACAAGGAGTGTTTTTAGCCTTTTGCGCTTGTATTTGCAATGCTTGCAATTGCCAACACTCCGCAGGAAATACCGAGGAAGAAAGCTTCCGATTGCCAAAGTGAACCGACCGCCTTGGTATTTCCTGTATGCTCCGAAATTTTGATCGGGAGGTGAAACGGCTACGAATTTTCTTTGCGCGCGACTCCAAATCTATTTTTATATGAAAGGAAACAAAAAAATGAAACTCAAGAAACTTTTAGCGCTTCTCTTGACCGTTGTGCTCTTGGTTGCCTCGAGTGTTGCGGTTTTCCCGGTGAATGCCGCAGAGGGGGATGCTGATGCTTCGGTTTGGGACGGCACTTTACCAAGTAGAGACTTAAACACTGCCTATGCCGGTGGTGACGGTTCCGAGGCGAACCCTTATCAAATCGAGACCGCTGCACAATTGGCACTGTTTGCAATTAATGTAAACAATGCAAACGGTGCATATGCGAGCAAGTATTTCCAACTGACTGCAGATATTGATTTAAATAACTGCGCTTGGACTCCTATTGGCAGTTCCGCTTCTAATTCAAAGTATCATTTCACCGGTCATTTTGACGGAAATGGTCATGTGATTAAAAATCTTTATGTCAATTCCACAGCTCAATCCCAAGGTTTGTTTGGCACGATTGGTAGCAATGCAACTGTTTCTAATCTTGGAATTGTCAATGCAAACGTGGCTACTGCGGATCAAAGCAATGCAACTTATATCGGAACTCTTGTAGGCTATATCAACAATGGTGCCGAAATTACCAATTGTTATTGCTCCGGCAAGGTTGCTGTTAGTATTTCTAATCAATACGGCTATGTAGGCGGCTTGATTGGTTTTAGTAGTTCAAGTACCCTTACCAACTGCTACAGCGTTTCCGATGTTTCGGTTACAGGCTCTGCCTCCACCACAATCTGCTATGTAGGCGGTTTGATTGGTCATAGTTCATCAACTCTTACCCTTACCAACTGCTACAGCTTGGGCGATGTTGCGGTAAGCACTTCATATGAGCCCACAGCCAACAATGGCAATGTGCCCCTTCGTGTTGGTGGTTTGCTTGGCTCGAATGGCGCAGCGACCGTCACTTTAAATAACTGCTTTTATAATGGTTCCGTTGGCTTGAATGGTTCTAACAACGCTGCATTATGGCAAGGTACCGTTGGCGGAATTGTCGGTATGACTACCGGTGTATATACCTTGAAGTTGGAGAGTGTTACCGCCATTGCGGATATTACGCTTGATAAGGTTAATAGTGGTTCCAGAGGAGCTATTTTGATCGGTACCACCGAAAATGCTTCGTCTACGGTAACCCTCTCGGCTTGTTATGCAAAAGGTACCATTGCTGCTACGAATGTAACCGATTTTTATCGCAGAGGTGTGATTGGTTACAACTATCAGACTCCTATTAACAGAACCGGTTCCGGTACCGAAGAGGATCCTTATGCATGGACTTCCAACGGTAGTTTATGGAATATTACCAGCTGTACAAAAAATGGAAACACTTTATCTGCCGTTGTTGTGGGACAGGACAATGGCGGAGTAAATACGGTTGGTAATCTTGGCTTTGCAAGCGGCACCAAAAATGTCGATGTCTCCGCACTCAATCTTCTCTCGGGTGTCGGTGCACAACAGAGAACCGTGAACGATACTTTCGCTGTTCGTTTTGTTGGTGAGCTCCTTGTCAAGGATTACTCCAACTTTGCAAGCGTTGGCGTATTGGTAAGCATTACTTACGGTGAGAGCAAAATTACCGATCATAAGCTCTCAAGCACCTCTTTGTACGTATCTTTGAACGCCGAGGGCGGTGACATCACCCCCGAAAAGGGATATTTGATTGCCGGCGGTATCTATGATGTCCCGAACGGCGCGAATGATGAAGTGACCTTTACCTTTAAGCCCTATGTGGAGCTTGCCGATGGTACCGTTTGCTACGGCGAAACGTCTGCAACCTACACGGCTACTGCGGGCGCATTGGCAGTAGCACAATAAAAAAGGAGGTATATAAAATGAAAGCTTATACAACTCCCGTTTTTACGGTTTTGTCGGTTGACGCCTGTGATCTTTTGACTGCCTCCCCCATGAGCCTAAGCAATGAAAATGATTGCGGCTACACCAAGTGGGGCGATATAGTGGGTTCCGGCTTATAATCGGTAGCTCTGATCGGGAACGGGAACAACGTTTCCCGTTCCCGTAAATAGCACTCCCGATCAATCATCCACAAAAATCTTTAAAAAACTTTTGACAAAAAAACAATACGGAGCCGCGCGCAAAAAGGATGCCGTGATTTTTCATCAAAGGTTCGGAAAAAAAGCGAAACACCGATAGACCTTTGGTTTGTCGGTGTTTTTGCACTTGTGGGGGATAGAATACTTGTTTTGGCAAAGTTACTCTTAGCCTCCCTTGTATAGGATGTCGGCTTTTTGGATAAAAACAAATAAGAAAGGAAACTTGTTATGAAAAAAATACTTTCTATCATCCTGCTCCTCTGCATGCTCCTTACCGTTGTTGCCTGCAACAATGATAAGGGGAAAAACGAGGAGACCACGGTTGAGGAGGAAAGCAATGTCGGGACCTCGTATCTCGATACCATTCCTTCGCTCGATCTCGAATATGCCAACTTTAACATTCTCGTTACCAGCCAACTGGTAGACTTTTACGATCAAGACAATGAGTCGGGCGACATTGTTGACAACGCCTGCTATATGCGTAACCTCGACGTGGAGGAACGCTATAAAATTGACATTACCTACTCTGATCTCGACGGTAATGCAAGCGGCTCCGCTCAATTTGCGTCTGCCATAACCAACTCTTTACAGGCAGACGCACAAAGCAGATATGATCTGGTACTGGGTCAAAACTACTATTGTCTGCCTTTGGTTACTTCCAACGCATGGCACAATCTGCGCACCTCCGAGGTCATCAATTGGGATGCCGAGTGGTATCACCAAACCATCAACAACAACGGTACCGTCAACGGCAACCTTTACGGCGCGTCGGGCAGCTTTGTCATCGCTCAGCTTGCTTATGCAACGGCGCTGTTCTATAACAAGGACATTTACACCGACTACGGTTTTGCCGACAAATACGACATTTATCAGCTTGTCCGCGACAAACAGTGGACTTGGGATATCTTTTACGAAATGGCAACAACATTTGACTCCATGACCTTTGACAATCCCGCCAATGCGGTATGGGGATACGAGGTCAGCACGCATGCGGCTCACGGTCTTGCAATAGGACTTGGCATCAATTTTGCCGAGCAGGACGGTGACGGAAATTGGACACTCGATAATTTTTATAATGATCATTTGGAGACCGTCTACGGCAAGCTTCGTGACTTCCTCAACGACCATGCAAGCTGTGTTACAAAAGAAACAATCGAAAAGAGCGGCATTGCATCTGCGGATTTTACAAGCCATGTGCTGTTTTGCCAGACCTATGTTCACGGATTGCGGGAGAGTGAGGCATTGGCTGCGCGCGAAGGCTTGACCATTGGAGTGGTTGTTTCTCCCATGTTGAATCAAGAGCAAGGCGAGTACCGTACCCGCGTTATGCGTGACGAGCTCTTCTACATCCCGACCAATGCGGATCTCTACAACTCTTCGATCATTGTGGAGGCGCTCAATTATGAAACCTTGCGACAGGTTTATCCCGAATATTGGGATAAGGTTATTGAGCTTCGCTCCGCAGATACCTCCGAGGATCGCGAAATGCTCCAGTTGCTTGCTTCTACCGTTTATTTCAGCTTTGCCGACTATTTTTCAACCGATTTGAAATCCATTGATGATCAAGTCAGTCAGCAGGCATTGAATAATGCGGACTCCTTTAACAATTGGTGGAAAACCAACGGTAAGATCGTAAAAAATCGTTTGACGGATGTCATTGAAACATACGGCAAAAAATAGAGTTGCTTGCGCCTGCCCTCTAAGGAAAAACCTAAAGTTACAATCGCATGGCAGTAGTACCACTGACGCTTTTGCGGTAAACAACTTTTTGCCTCCATCTGATGAGGGAGGGGGACCGCTTGCGGTGGAGGGAGAGAATTTAAGAGAAGTTACCTACATGAGGTCTCTCCCTCAGTCGCTTCGCGCCAGCTCCCTCATCAGAGGGAGCCAAGGTTACAACGCTCAAAAAGGTATTCTTGTTGTAGCAAAGTAGCTTTTCGCCTCCTCCTTTGGGGGCTGCGAGACGGAGGGAGTCCTTTCAAAAATGCCCCTTTTTATTCTCCCCCATGCTTGCCAATCAATATGAAAAGAATACAAAAAATCTTCCTATGATAGTAATTTTTTTCAAAAAAACCAATTATTTTTTTCAAAAAGACCACAAAATCGCGCATGTTTCCCAAAAGATGCGCGATTTTGTGGTTGATTTTTATTTTGAAAAAATATATAATAAACACAAGCCCGCAAAGTATCACAAAAGCCGCGCGGGTAAAACTGCCTGTACGTTAGTACATCATTCAAAAGTAGGCACAGGTGCAAGGGGTGCGATCGTTCGATCGGGAAAGGAGGATATGCTCGGCGCGCTTTGTATCGGATGTCGGCTTTTGACCGAAAAAAAGAAACACAAGAAAGGAAAAACGGTTATGAAAAAGATTCTTTCTATCATCCTGCTCCTTTGTATGCTCCTTACCGTTGTTGCCTGCAACAATGATAAGGGGAAAAACGAGGAGACCACGGTCGGGGAGGAGGAGACCAATGTTGAGACCTCCTACCTTGACACTCTGCCGGAGTTGGATCTTCAGTATGCCAACTTCAACATTCTCGTTACCACGCAGCTGGTAGGCTTCTACGATCAGGAAAACGAATCGGGCGACATTGTTGACAACGCCTGTTATATGCGTAACCTCGACGTGGAGGAGCGTTACAAGATCGACATTACTTACTCCAATCTCGACGGTAACGCAAGCGGCGCCAATCAATTTGCGTCTGCCATTACCAACTCTTTGCAAGCAGACGCGCAAAGCAGATATGACTTGATCCTGGGTCAAAACTACTACTGCCTGCCCCTGGTCGCTTCCAATGCATGGCACAATCTGCGCACCTCCGAGATCATCAATTGGGACGCCGAGTGGTATCACCAATCCATCAACAACAACGGTACCGTCAACGGCAACCTCTACGGCGCGTCGGGCAGCTTTGTCATCGCTCAGCTCGCTTACGCAACCGCATTGATCTACAACAAGGACATTTACACCAACTATGGTCTTGCCGACAAATATGACGTCTATCAGCTTGTCCGTGACAAGAAATGGACATGGGATGTCTTTTACGAAATGGCAACCTCCTTTGACTCCATGACCTTTGACAATCCCGCCGACTCGGTTTGGGGCTACAATGTCTACGACCATGCGGCTGTCGGACTTTCCACCGGTCTTGGCATCAACTTTGCCGAGCAGGACGGTGACGGCAACTGGACGTTTGACAACTTCTACAACGACAAACTCGAAACCATCTACGGCAAGATCCGCGAGTTCCTCAACGATCACGCAAGCTGTGCAACGACGCAAGAAATTCTGGACGCAGGTATCGCTTATAAGGACTTTATGAGCCATGTGCTGTTCTGCCAAGGCTATATTCACGGCTTACAGGAGAATGAGGCTCAGACCCCGAGAGAGGGCTTAACGCTCGGTGTCCTTGTTTCTCCCATGTACACCGAGGAACAAGGCGAATACCGTACCCGCGTCATGCGTGACGAGCTCTTCTACATCCCCACCAATGCCAACCTTTACAATTCCTCTCTGATCGTCGAGGCTTTGAACTACGAGACCAGACAGCAGGTTTATCCCGAATATTGGGAAAAGGTTATGGAGCTGCGTTCCGCGGATACCTCCGAGGATAAGGAGATGCTTGAAATTTTGGAGTCTACCGTATACTTCAGCTTTGCCGACTACTTCTCACAGGATCTGCAAACTGTGGACAATCAGGTTGGTCTGCAAGCGATGAACAATGCGGCTTCCTTTAACAACTGGTGGAAGACCAACGGTAAGATCGTCTCGAATCGTTTGATCGATCTGATCGAGACCTACGGCGCACAGCCCAAGGCGTAATCATTTTTGTATCCCCAAAAATTTAAATAAAAAAGGAGAAAACATCATGAAAAAACTGTTAGCGATCCTGTTAGCGCTCTGTCTGACGCTCTCCTGCTTTGCCATCGGCGCATTTGCGGACGGCGAGGCCGAGCCTACCCGCGAGTCTCAAGCCTCCAAATGGGACGGCACCGTGTACACCGAGGGTAACTACACCTTGACGGGTGAGGGCACCGAGGCATCCCCCTACTTGCTGAACAGCGCAGACGACGTGGCAAAATTTGCCTCCAACGTCACTGCGGGCAACAAGTACGAGGGCAAGTACATCAAGCTGACCTGCGACCTTGATTTTGACAACAAGGAGTGGCAGGGCATCGGCTTTGGCAACACCAACTATTTTGCAGGTCACTTTGACGGCGACTACCATGTAGTCTACAACTTTGCACTCAAAAATGCCGGCTACAACGGCTTCTTCGGCTATGCGGGCTATGGTGCAAGCATCAAAAACTTTGGTATTGCAAGCGGAACCATTACTCTCAAAAACACCCGCAGCGGTCCTCTGGTAGGCTTTAGCAAAATGAGCATTGAGATCGACAACTGCTTCAACAAGGCAGACATCGTTTACAACCATCAGGGCTACATCGGCGGTCTGATCGGCACTGTGATGAACGATGGAACTGCAGTCCGCATTATCAGCAATTGCTACTCCGACTGTGACATTACCGTAACCTCGCCCACAGAAAATGCGAACGGCGATGCCATTGCCAACCCCAACTATGCAATCGGCGGCTTGGCTGCAATCGTCAACGACGGTACCACGATGTTTGAAGATTGCTATTCCATGGCAAACATCACCGTCAACACCCACAACACCTCCATTGCCAACGCATACGATTATTCTATCGGTGGTTTTGTAGGTGCACACGCTTGGCCTGCAACCGTAATCTATGACAGTTGCTCCTTCGGCGGCAGCATCACCTACAACAACAGCGCGGTGACCGATTCCGCAACTGCGGCCAACATCGGTAACCTTGTAGGCTACATCCATGCTTCTGCTACCACTTCTATCGACGATACCAACGTCTATGTAACCAATCTTGCCAACAATGTCGGCAGCGGTAAGACCGACAACACCGCAAAAAAGGTTGACAGTGTAACGCTTCCTCTCGAGGACGAGTTCTTCCTCTCGGACGGCCAAGAGGAAAGCGGCGGTGAGGATGTCGGCGGCGAGGGCACCTACGTTCCCGCAACCGATGCCGAAAAGACGCGCTACGAGGCAGCCTCCAAATGGGATGGCACCGTGTACACCGTGACCTCCGCAGATGGGCTTTACACATTTGAGGGTAAGGGTACCGAGGCAGAGCCTTATCTGCTCAAGAGCGCCGACGATGTTGCAAAGCTTGCGGCAAATGTACGCTTTAGCAACGAGGAATCCAACTACATCGGCGAATACTTTAAGCTGACCTGTGACCTTGACCTGCAAAACTACGAGTGGTGGGGCATTGGCGGTTGCTTTGACGCTGTCAAGTGGGGCGCCGACGCAAGCGCACCGAACCTGGAAATGTTCTCGGGTATCTTCCTCGGTGATAACCACGTCATTTACAACTTCAACCTCGCGGACTCCAACGCCGACGGCAAGGCTCTGACGGCAAACGGCTTCTTCGGTTATGTCGGCTACGGTGAAATCTACGATCTCGGTATCGTAAACGGTGATATTACGTTGGACGGTGCAAGCCGTTGTGCGGCTCTCATCGGTGCTTCGAGATATGAGCTGACCGTTTCCAACTGCTTTAACCGTGCAAATCTGACCTTTAATTACAACGGCACCGGAGAGGTTCGCGTCGGCGGCTTGATGGGTGCTGTAATGAATGACGGAAGTACCCACCGTCTCATTGAGAACTGCTACAACAGCGGTGACATTACCGTAAACCTTTCCAAGGATATGGCGGCGCATGACGTCGGCGGTATCGCAGGCTACCTTGCAGACGGTAGCAAAAACCAAATTATCAACTGTTACAATACGGGCGACATCACAGTCAACGCCGACCATGGCGCGGTGGTAGCCGGAAACTACTATACGATCGGCATCGGTTCTCTCATCGGTTCTTTCGCATGGAAGGGTACCGTTTCCATCGTGAACTGCGGTGCGGGCGGAACCATCACTTTCAACTGCGAAAATGCAGAGGGCAATGCGGTAATCGGTACCTTTGTCGGTTTTGTACGCGATGGCAGCAACTTTACTTTTGGCGATGGCAACACCTATTCTGTGGCAGTTGAACCCGATCAGGCGGTTGGAGATTGGGTCAACGGAACTCAGCCCGACAATCTGACCAAGGTTGACAGCGTGAGCGTACCTCTCAAGGACGGCGATATCTACTTTATCGGCGCCGAGGAAGAGGATGACAACGGCGGCAACACAGGCGGCACCACAGGTGGCAATACCACAGGCGGTAATACCACAGGCGGTAATACCACAGGCGGTAACACCACGGGCGGTAACACGAGCGGAGGCAACACCGCAGGTGATAAGGAGACCACTCCCGTCACCGAGGCGCCCACCACCCAAGATACCACTCCCGCAGATGAGGATGAGGGCGGTTGTGCATCGGCACTCAGCTCCGCAACCCTTGTTATGCTCCTTGTAATTGGTTTTGCAGCTGTTCTTTGCGTTGCGAAAAACAAGAAACAAAGCATCTGAATTTTTTCACATTTCCCACCGACGCCCACAGGCGTCGGTGGGAAAGCCCCCGAGCAAGCGCATGAGTCGTGTAGGGAATGCTCTTGAGTGACACGTGCCTTCAAGAATGTTCCCTGCAAGATTCACGCGGTCTTGCACTGTAAAATAAAGAATACATAAAAAATCATTTTAAAGAGGATCATGAACATGAATTACAATATTGTAAAAGAACTGGGCGGTGTATATCCCGCATTGTTAACTCCCTTTACCAAGGAAAACACCATCAACCGTAAGGCGCTTGAGGATTTGGTAGAGTACAACATTCAAAAAGGCGTGACCGGCTTTTACGTCGGCGGCAGCACTGCGGAGGCGTTTTTGCTGACCGAAGAGGAGAGAAATGAGGTATACGAGATTGTTGCCGAAAAGGCGGCGGGCAGAGTCAAGCTCATCGCGCACATCGGCAGTATCTCCACCGATCAAGCGGTCCGCTTCGGTCTGCGCGCAAAGGCGCTCAACTATGATGCGATCTCTGCGGTAGCACCCTTTTACTATGGTTTTACCTTCCCCGAGATCAAGCAGTACTATTTCGATATCGTAGCACGTACCGAAATGCCCATGGTCATGTACAACATTCCCGGCACCTCGGGTGTCAAGCTTTCCACTGCGCAGATCGCGGAGATTCTCAGCGGTGACGGAATCATCGGTCTCAAGCACACCTCCAATGACTATTTTGCCATGGAGCAGGTCAAGACCAAGTTCCAAGATAAGGTGATCTTCAACGGCTTTGACGAGATGTTCCTCTGCGGACTTTCGATGGGTGCCGACGGCGGTATCGGAAGCACCTACAACTATATGGCGGAAAAGTTTATCAAGATCCGTAGGCTTTTTGCCGAGAATAAGATGGCAGAGGCTTTGGAGGTTCAGCGCGAGGCAAACCGCATTATCAAGATTTTGATCGACCTTGGCGGCATGCAGATGAACAAGGAAGTGCTTTGCCAAATGGGCTTTGACTTTGGCAATGCGCGCGCTCCCTTTATCGAGCTGACCGCAGAGCAAAAGGAATTGATCCGCAGAGAAGTGACAAGCAAGCTTTAATTTACATATCCCCAAAAGGAGGGCTGTTATCATGACGAAGTATTATCGCAGTGAGGAGATCACCTCGTTGGTGCTTGGAAATCCCGAGACGGAGGGAACCGACTACAGCGCATACCGTGTTCCCGGTATCGTGGTGTCAAAAAAAGGCACCGTGCTTGCCTATTGGGAAAACCGCAATTACGACAAAAACCGCAAGGGCTCCAACGGTGACGAGTGCCTAATGGACATCACCGTACGCCGTTCGGTAGACAGTGGCAAGAGCTTCTCCGAGCCGATCTATATCGCGCGCGGTGAGGAATATTATCAAAACGGTCGCGGAGAGACGCTGAACAATCCCGTGATGATCGTGGGAGACGACGGCAGACTGCACTTTTTGTTCTGCTGTGATGTTGGCAGACAGGGCGCGTTTTATACGTACAGCGACGACGACGGTGTGACATGGAGCAACCCGCGCGATATCAAGGCATCGCTAAACCGCCTTGCGTGGGATTCGCTGGGCTTTGGACCGGGACATGGCATCTGCATCCAAAACGGTGCACATAAGGGGCGTTTGATCGTCTCCGCGTGGATTCACAGAGAGAACGAAGCGATTCCGGGCGGGCATGTGTCGCTGTACTGTACCGCTACCCACAACACCACCGTTTACAGTGATGACAACGGAGAAACGTGGCAGATGGGTGAGGAAGCATCGGAGAACCGTGATGAGACCTCCATTGTGGAGCTTTCTGACGGTTCGGTGATGATCAACTCCCGTCAGCATACTTTTCCGTTTTGCGAGTCGATCCCGAAGTACATCGAGGCAGAGGCGCGCCGTGCGGTTACGGTCAGTGCAAACGGTGTGGATCATTGGTCGAAAACGAGATACGATGATACTTTGATCGATCCTGCCTGCGAGGGGAATATCTGCGCGGCAAACGTCGAGGGACTTCCGCGTGCGATCCTGTTTTCCAACTGCGCCAGCACTACCAAGAGATTTGATCTGACCGTGCGTTGCAGCTTTGATGATGCCAAAACATGGCTTGAAAAAACAGTGTATTTGGGGCACATCGGATGGTATTCCGATATTGCTGTGGATCAAAACGGCAAGGTCTATGTGATTCACGAGAATGCGCAGATCACAGGCGGCAAAAAAATGTGTACGGAGCTCTTCACTTTCAGTTTTTACGATCAATTCGTAAAGAACTATATTGAGGAGAAATGAGAATGAAAAAAATCTCTTTATTCTTGGCAATGGCGCTTTGCTTCGTTTCATTGCTCGGCCTACATGTTACTGCCGCTACGAGTGAAGCGGAGACCACTTTGGTTATTGGTAACCCCACAAGTGAGGGAACCGCTTATTCCGGCGGATATCGTATCCCGGGAATCGTGGTGACAGATAACGGTACCGTTCTTACCTATTGGGAGGCTCGTTATGCTACCGGGACCGATACGGGGAGTACCGACATTATCGTGCGCCGTTCCACGGACGGGGGAACAAGCTTTAGCGACTGCCTTTCGGTCAAGGGAGCAGAGTATACCGAAAATGGATACGGAAATACGCTGACCAACCCGATCATGATTGCGGGGGAGAATGGCAGAGTTCATTTTCTGTTTGCCTGTGAGACCGGAAATGCGGGCGTTTGGTACATGTACAGCGATGATAACGGTGCCAATTGGTCGGAGGCGGTCAACATCGTTTCGGCATTGAACAAGAGCGAGATCGGTTGGTCAATGTGCAATCTCGGACCCGGTCACGGTATTTGCTTGAAAAACGGTGAAAATGCGGGGCGCTTGGTCGTTCCGGTGTGGTGCTATACGGGAACCTATGATGTTTACACGCTTTACAGTGATGACAACGGTGCAACATGGGAGATGGGTTCACGAGTAGGGCAAAACTTGGACGAGAGCTGTATCGTCGAGCTTTCCGACGGCAGCGTGATGGTCAATTCCAGACAGTACGGACTGCCTTATGACGAGGCAAACCCAAACCGTACCGAGGAGGAGGCTTACCGCGCGGTATCGATCAGTCCTACGGGAATTGACGGTTGGTCGGACACCTATTTTGATACGACGCTGATCGACCCTGCCTGTGAGGGCAATATCTGTTCGACCACCATCAACGGCAAGCGCGCGCTTTTGTTCGTCAACTGCGCAAGCAAGACCGATCGATGGGATCTGACAGTGCGCTGCAGCTTTGATGACGGCAGATCGTGGGTATCAAAAACCGTTTATCTGGACCGCGTCGGTTGGTATTCCGATATCGCGGTGGACTCGGACGGAACGGTCTACGTGATCCACGAGGATTCCTCGGTGACGAATTCCGGCGGAAAGCTTTGCATGGAGCTTTTCACCTTTAACGCTGCTGAGGCGTTCGGGGCGTACGTGAATGAAGTAGTTGCGCATTTTGCCGAGGGCACGAATGCTTATCAGACCAAGACCACCGCAGACGGCTTTTGCGTCCGCTTTGTGACGGAACTGAATTGCGAACCCGCGTATTACAGCAAAGCGGGATTTGACGTAACCGTTACCTATAACGGCGGCATTCTCGCGGAAAATTACAAGCTGGAAAGCACTTGCGTTTATTCGCAATTGCAGAGCGGCAACGATCTGATCACGCCGACGTCGGGGCAATATTTTGTTGCGCAGGGGATTTCGGGCGTTCCCACCGATGGGGCGGTGACCTTTACGGTCAAGCCTTATGCGGTGACGATCACGGGAGCCGTTGTTTACGGAGAGGTGTCAACGGTAAACTTTTATAACGGAGCGCCCACTCCGATCGGCGTGATGGGCGGCGACAGCAGCTATATTGCGTGGGATCAGATTCTTCCCGCGGCTTAATCTGCAAATGAAAGGAGCGGAATGATGAAAAAAATTTGTATGCTTATGACGGTGATCCTATTGCTTGGAGCCGTAGGCTTGGTATTCCCCGTGTCGGCGGACACTGCCTCGGACGGCTATTATCACGGCGAAATGACGAGTGATACCTATTGGTTGCCCATTTACGACAAACTGGACTATGATCTGTACCGTCTGCCGGGTGTGGTGGTGACAAAGGCGGGAACGGTCATTGCTTACGGCGAGGCACGCCGTTTGGATGTCAATCGCGACAACTTCGGCTCCGGCACCAACGGGGATCTTTGCGAAATGGATCTTTATTTGCGCCGCTCCACCGACGGCGGTGAGAGCTTTGGTGACCGTATTTGGATCGCCAAGGGCGCCGAATATTACGAAAACGGATACGGTGAGACCATCAACAATCCCGTAATGATCGTCGGCAATGACGGCAGGCTGCATCTGCTTTACACCTGCAATTTGGCAAACGGCGGTCTTTGGTACACCTACAGCGATGATGACGGTGTCACTTGGAGCACTCCTCGCAATACCGTGAGTACACTGCAAAAAAATGTTGCGTGGACGCAGATCGCCTGCGGTGTCGGACACGGTGTCTGTCTTTCGGACGGGACACTGATGACCTCCGCGTGGGTGTACGAGGGCAGCTACAAGGTGCGTACCCTTTACAGTAAGGACAACGGCGCTACCTGGCAGTTTGGCGAGCTTGCCTCGAGTAACCGTGACGAAACTGCCATCGTCGAGCTATCGGACGGCAGTGTTATGCTCAATTCCAGACAGTATTCCTATCCCTATGACGAGGCAACTCCCAACCGTTCTCCCGAGGAGGCGTATCGTGCCGTTACGGTCAGCCCCAACGGCATTGACAATTGGTCGACCACCGAGTTTCACAAGACGCTGATCGACCCTGCCTGCGAGGGCAATATGTGTGCGGTTGATTTGGAGGGACTCCCTTATGCCGTGCTGTTCGTCAACAATGCGTCAAAGACCGACCGCAATCACTTAACGGTGCGTTGCAGCTTTGATGACGGCAGAACCTGGGAAAAATCGATTTTGATTGATGAGAATTACGGCGGTTACTCGGATATCGCGGTAGACGAAAACGGAAAGGTCTATGTGCTTTACGAAATCGCCTTAGGCTCGCGCGTTCAGCTTGTGACTTTCAGCTTTTACGATGTTTTTTGCGCGGGTGATGATCGCTTGACAAACAATACCACAAGCTTTACCGATCCACACGCGCTTGTCTCCGGAAGTGAAGGCGTGACGTTGGAAAAGAGTGGTAACGGTGCTCTTAAGGTGACGCTTACCGACAATGAGGTTGCTACCGCAGTGATCGATGCGACCAAGGTCACAAACCTCCTCAATGCCGATGAAATGCCGATCTTTGCGATGCGCGTCAAGGCGAACGCACAGGCAGATGTTGACGAGGTCAAATGCGGCGTGTATTTTCGGTGCGGATATACCAATACGTCCCAAACAACACTTTACAGCTCCTTTACGGTTGCCAATGACGGCGAATATCACACCGTGCAGTTGGATCTGAGCTCCCGTGACGCTTACGGTGGCAATCTTTATGGCTTTGAGATTGTATTTTGTCCGCCCGGAGGCTCTTACACAGTGGGGGACACCTATGAGATCGCAGAGTTTGGCTTCTTTGCAACCAAAGCCGATGCCGACGCCGCGTATCCCGCAAGTGATCCTGCCGAGAGCGAGACCAACGCCAAGGGCGGTGATGACCAAGGCACCGGTTGTGCATCGTCTGTGGAGATCGGTACGACCGTATTTGCCGCATTGACCCTTGGCAGTGTCGCATTTGCCGTGGGCAAAAAGAGAAGAAACAAGTAAAAATCATTGACATGCACCAAAGCAATATCTGTGCGTTTTTTGAATGCATGGATATTGCTTTCGGTTCCTATAACTTTATGGAAAGGAAAGAAACGAGGTACAAAAATGAATAAACATTTTATCTGTGCAACACGGGAGTGCAATTCCTACCAAAAGCATATTCCGGCTCCCTATTTGCGACGTTCGTTTGTACTTGCTTCAACACCGCAAAAAGCAGAGCTTTCGATCTGCGGCTTAGGCTTTTATGTGCTTTATGTCAATGGCAAGGATATTACAAAGGGGCTTTTGGCACCTTACATGAGTGCCCCCGATGATTACTGTTATTATGACACCTACGATGTCGCACCGTACTTGCAAGAGGGTGAGAATGTCATCGGTGTTCTGCTCGGAAACGGATATATGAACCCGTTTGGTGGAGAGGTGTGGGATTTTCAATATTCCCCTTGGCTGGGATCCCCCAGAATGGCGCTCGACTTTTGTGCCGAGACCGACGGGGGCGAGGTGCGCTTTGTTGCCGACGAACAGTTTCGCACACATCCCTCGCCGATCCTCTTTGATGAAATGCGGAGCGGCGAGATCTACGACGCGACGCGCGAGCTTGCGGGATGGAATATGCCCGGCTTTGATGACGGTGATTGGCAGGCGGCGATCCCCGTGGAGGCACCGCGCGGAGAGCTGCGTCGTTGCACCGCCGAACCCATCCGTTCCTTTGAGGAAAAGCATGCCATAAAGATCTGGCGTGACGGCGACGCGTATATCTATGATTTCGGTATTAACACGGCGGGATTTTGCCGTCTGTCCTTGCGCGGGACACGAGGGCAGACCGTGACCATGCGGCATTTTGAGATGTTGCGCGACGGTAAGCTTCAAGAGCGCAACATCATCTTCCCGCCCGAAAAATATCCCCGATACAAGGAGTTCGCTCAAAAGGCGGTCTACACCGCAAAGGGAGAGGATGTCGAGGAATGGGCACCTGTGTTTACCTATTCGGGCTTTCGTTATGTGCAGGTCGAGGGTATTTCGGCTCAACAGGCAACCGAGTCGTTGCTTACCATGTGCGTGTGTCATTCCGACCTCGAACGCCGCGGCGGGTTTTCCTGCTCCGACGAACGCGCAAATACCTTATTCTCGATGGCGGTGAACTCGGATCTTTCCAATTTCTATTATTTTCCCACCGATTGCCCGCACCGTGAAAAGCACGGTTGGACGGGGGACGCGTCAATGTCCTCGGATCATATGGTGCTATTGTACGGTGTGGAAAAGAGTTACCGCGAGTGGCTTGCCAACATCCGCAAGAGTCAAAATGACGTGGGAGCGCTCCCCGGGATCATTCCCACGGGCGGTTGGGGCTTTGCGTGGGGGAACGGTCCCGTATTTGACAGTGTGATTTTCAATTTGCCGTATGCGCTTTACCGTTTCCGCGGAGATACCGATGCGGTTCGGGAGAATGCCCACGCAATGGTACGCTATCTTGAATACATCATGACGCAACGCAGTGCCGACGGAACGGTTGAGATCGGGCTTGGCGACTGGGTGCCCGTGGGACGCGCGGCGCACGAGTATACGATCCCGCTTGGGCTTTGCAACTGCATGATGGTCATGGATGTTGCGGGAAAGGCGGCGGAAATGTTCCGTGCCATAGGGCTTGCACATCAAGCAAAATTTGCCGCGGGGATCCGCCGTGATATGCGCCAAACCATTCGCCGTGTTTATCTGGATCGAGAGACCTGTACACTGGTTCCAAACAGCCAAAGCGGACAAGCGATGGGACTTTATTACGGTGTATTCGAGAACGAGGAGCGGGAAGCCGCGTTTGCCAGTTTGATGGAGTGTATTCGTGCCAACGGCAACAATTTTGACAGCGGTTTTGTGGGTATGCACTGTATTTTCCATGTACTGTCGGATTTCGGGCAAGCCGAGCTTGCATGGCAAATGATCACAAAGTCCGAATATCCTTCCTACGGTCATTTGATTGAGCGGGGAGAGACCTCCATTCCCGAAAAATTCCAGCCCGACGGTGATGAGCAGTATCGGTTCTCCCACAATCATCATTTTCTTTGTGATTTTACACGATGGTTCATGTTTGCCGTAGCGGGATTGAAAGTGATCGATCATAAAACCGTCGAGCTCCGACCGAACTTTATTTCAACGCTCGATCATGCCGAGGCATATCACGAGCTTCCCGCAGGACGTGTTTCGGTTCATTGGCAGCGGACGGAGGAAGGTCTTTTTGTAGAAGCCGAGATTCCCTACGGCGTGGTCTGTAAAACCGATCTTCCCGATGGTGTTCGGTATCGCGTCAGACGCTTCAAAGGGAGGCAAGTATGATGCGCTTTTTGAAAAAGCTTGCCGCGCGACAAAAGGATCTTTACGGCGGCGACGGGGTAACGGTTGCATTTTTGGGTGACAGTGTGACACAAGGGTGCTTTGAGTGTTATGTTGACGGCGGCAGAATCGAGACCGTATTTGACACCGAAGAATCGTACAGTGCAAAATTTAAGCACCTTTTGCAAACGCTGTATCCGCGCGCACAAATCAATATTGTCAACAGCGGTATCAGCGGGGACAGTGCCCCGCGAGGGCTGGAACGGCTGGAAAAGGATATCCTACGCTATCACCCCGACCTAACCGTTGTCTCCTTTGGATTGAATGATTGCGGAAAGGGACTTGACGGATTGCCGCTGTATTTGGAGGCGTTGCGAAAGATATTTACGCGTCTTGCCGAAAGCGGAAGTGAGGTGGTTTTTCTATCGCCTTGCATGACCGATACATTCGTCAGCGGAAGTATTGTCGAAACGGAGCTTCGGGAGATCGCAAAAGCGCAGGCGGAGCGTGAAAACAACGGCACCGTGGAGCGTTATTTTGCGGCGGCGTCAGCGCTGGCAGGTTCTTTGGGTGTCCGTGTTTGCGATTGTTATTCTCAGTGGAAACGTATGAACACTTGCGGTGTTGACACCACGGCATTGCTTGCCAACGGCATCAATCACCCGATACGGGAGTTGCATTGGCTTATTGCATATTTACTGATACAAACGGTATTTTCGGAATGATCATTAAATGAAAAGAGAGGAAGAACACATGAAAACCGTAAAAGACAAATATTTGGTAGTGGGAGCCGATTTTGCAGGCTATCCGTTAAAAGAAGCTGTTGTTGCACATCTGAAGGCAAAGGGATGGAAGATCACCGACCTCGGTGTTACCGACCCGACCGTGGAGGACAGCGAAAATATGTTTCACCGTGTGGGACTTCGCGTGGGCGCACAGATCTCCGAGGGGAATTTTGAAAGAGCGCTCCTGTTTTGCGGCACGGGTATGGGGATTCACATCGCCGCCTCCAAGTGTCCGCATGTACACGCGGGTGTTGTGGAGAGCGTTCCCGCCGCCCTCCGTGCCATCACGGGCAACGGTGTCAACGTGCTTGCTATGGGCGCGTTCTATGTTGCACCGCAAATGGGGTGTGACATTGCCGATGCGTATCTCGGAGCCGAGCTCGGCAGTGGCTATGAATGGTGGTACAATTTTTATGAATTTCACAAGCTTGCCATTGACGAGCTGGAGGCGTTTGACTACGAAGAATATAAGAAAAACGGTTTCCGTACAGAGCACCTTGGCGACTATCCTTTAAAGCTGGAAACCAAGCCCGAAATTTAGGACAACACCAAACAAGTTAGCATCTGCTTAAATCACACGATACAACCGTAAGCTGCAAATGCTTGCGGTTGTATTTATAAAAAATATAAAAAAATCTTGCAAAATCCTTTGATATATGATAAAATATAACTATTAGCATATCTTATTTACAGGTGCTCGGAAATTCAAAAAAGGAGAAAATAAATGCATTATTTTGAACATTATAATACTTTTAGTTTTCATCTTTTTAATATGAATTTCAATATGATTTTTAACGAGAATTTTATGAAAGAGCAATGGCTCAAACCCTATCCGACACCACACTATCATAAAACATGGGAGATTTATTTTATAAAAAGCGGTGCGATCGATGTGGATTGCAACAACGAGATTCGCAGATATTCCGCACAGGAGTTTGTTTTTATACCTCCGTATACGGAGCATTGCATTGTCAAGGCGACCGAGGATGTCGACTGTTCCAATATTCGATTTTCCTATTCCACCGTACAAAATGATATCATCAGTGAGTCGGTGGACCAGTTGTTGCATAAGCGTGCTTTTTGTGCGGTGGGAACGTCGGAGGAAATCGTTGACACCTTGAAAAAGCTGAAACAGCTGTGTCGGCAATATGTGGAGATGACACAGCCGAAAATGTGGATGTATCAAAAGGTCACGTCAATGTGTCTTTATTTGATGTCCTCTCTTTTGGAGGTGATTTTTGCCGAGGAAAACGCTTATCAAGAAAACTTTACTGCCGAAAACGATTCGCTTGCCATGATCATCGAGTTTTTTATGATGTATGATTCGGAAAGCAATGTTACCGTTGCACATCTTGCGGAGGCACTTAATTACAGTGTATCACAAACCAATCGCATCCTGCGTCAAAACTTTGGGCAGTCCTTCAAGCAACTGGCACAGGACATCCGTGTCAAAAAAGCAAAGTATTTTCTCCGTAAAACCGATTTTTCCATCAAATATATTGCGGAAATTTTGGGGTTTCATGAGACAAAGACCTTCAATCGCTTCTTTAAAGCCGCCGAGGGCATTACTCCCACGCAGTATCGAAAAGAGAATGGCGATTAAACTATATGGCTTATTCCGGAATTTCCCCTTGTTGGAACATGATTACTATGGTTCCATATGTAAAAATGACTTCCTCAGCTGTATCGGAGCCGGAAAGCCTTTTCATCAATACTTTCACATCAAAAAAGACGGGAATTTTACTTCCCGTCTTTTGTTGTGTTTTTTGCCTCTCGGGGAGGCGTTTTATCTTTTGAATGGGATCACCGTTTCAAAAAGTTTTCCGCGAAACATCCTTCTGTCAAACGGTTTTTAAATAAAAGGCAAGCCAAAGGAGGAAAAAGGCGACGGTAATGATGCCGATAAAAACGAGCATGGGGAGGAGCATCATTTTGACGCTGTCGAAGTAGGTGCGGACAATGGATCTCCACCGTGAGGGGGATTTTTGGCGCTTTTTGGGGGCGCTGTTGTAGCCGTGAACATCGGGCATAAAGGGTTTTTTGGTTTGCCGCAGACCCGACATATCAAACACGGTGGAGCCATCGTCGATATAAATGATCTTATCCTTCTTCTTTTTGTCCTTTTTCTCTTTGCCGTTACGCATAGCCGATCAATCCTGCGGGTACAGGTGGCAAGCGCAGTAGTGTCCCGGCTCGTACTCGCGGTAGGCGGGGGTGACATGCTTGCAGACCTCGGTCGCGTGCGGACAGCGCGTGTGGAAACGGCAACCCTTGGGCGGATTTGCGGGCGAGGGAATATCGCCCTTGAGGACGATGCGGTTCATCTTGACATCGGGGTTGGGGTTGGGGATCGCCGAGAAGAGTGCCTTGGTGTAGGGATGGAGCGGGTTGGAGAAGATCTCCTTTTTGTTGCCAAACTCCACCATGGAGCCAAGGTACATGACGCCGATCTTGTCCGAGATGAATTTAACCACCGAGAGGTCATGCGAGATGAACAGGTAGGTCAGGTTCATGGAGCGTTGCAGATCCTTGAGCAGATTGATGATCTGTGCCTGGATCGACACGTCGAGCGCCGACACGGGCTCGTCGCAGACCACCAATTGCGGGTTGACCGAAAGCGCACGCGCGATGCAAATTCTTTGCCGCTGACCGCCCGAAAACTCGTGGGGGTAGCGCTCGTAGTAGTAGTCACGCAACCCGCACTTTTCCATCAGATCCATGACATAGTCCTTGACCTCTGCCTTGGGCACGATATTGTGCACACGCACGGGCTCGGAGAGGATGTCTCCGACGGTGCTTCTGGGCGGCAGGGAGGAATAGGGGTCTTGGAAGATGATCTGCATTTTGGTGCGGATGTCGCGCATCTGCTTGGTTTTGTAATTGGTAATGTCTTTGCCGCCAAACAGGATCTGACCGCCGTTGGGCTGATAGAGCTTGAGGATGGTTCTTCCCATCGTGGTTTTGCCGCAGCCCGACTCGCCCACGATGCCGAGGGTCTCACCGGGATGGAGCTTAAACGAAACATCGTCCACGGCAATCAGCTCTTGCAGCACCTTGCCCGTGATCGATTTTTTGATGGGAAAGCACTTGCGCAGATGTCTGACCTCCAGGAGCGCCTCGGGGTCGATGGGGAGGGCTTTGTCGGCTTCGACCTGTGCCTTGCGCGCTTCCGCCTCCGCCTTGGCGATGGCTTCGTCATCGTAAGCTACAGTCGTTTGTTTGATCTCATTTTCAGCCATGGTTCTCCTCCTCTCCGTACAAGTGGCAAGCAACGTAGTGCGTGGGGCTCACCTGCACCATGCCGGGGTAATCGCCCGAACACTTGTGGATGCATTGGGAGCATCTTTCTTTAAAATAACAGTAGTTCGGCATGTTCACGGGGTTGGGAACATTGCCGGGGATGTTAAAGAGCGTATCGGAGTCGGAATCCATGGTCGGCTTGGATTTTTGAAGTCCGATGGTGTAGGGGTGCATGGGGTTGTGGAAGATCTCGGACACCGTTCCTTGCTCGATCACGCGTCCCGCATACATGACCACCACATAGTCCGCCATCTCGGCGATGATGCCGAGGTCGTGGGTGATGAGCAGGATCGAACCGTTGATCTTGTCCTTGAGGTCACGCAACAGGTCAAGAATTTGTGCTTGAATGGTCACGTCAAGTGCTGTGGTCGGCTCGTCTGCAATGATCAAACGCGGGTTACATGCCAGCGCCATCGAAATCATCACACGCTGTCTCATACCGCCCGAGAGCTCGTGCGGATAGGAGTTGTAGACGCGCTCCGGCATGGCGATGCCAACAAGGTTCAGCATTTCCAAGGAGCGCTTTTTTGCGTCCTCCTTGGTTGCTCCCGGCGTGTGGATAAAGGTGACTTCATCCAACTGATTACCGATGGTAAACACGGGGTTGAGCGAGGTCATGGGCTCTTGGAAGATCATGGAGATCTGTCTGCCGCGGATGCGGTGGATCTCGTTGATCGGCATATTGGCAATGTCATATACCTTTTCTTCCATTTCGTAGTGATCCTTGCCGTCTTTCTCTCCCGTGGCAATCGGGTTGCCCTTGGCGTCACGGCGGTAGTCGTAGGCTTTAAAACGAATGTGTCCCGAGTAGATCTGACCTTGCGGGCCCTGTAAGAGCTGCATGATCGACATACTGGTTACGGATTTTCCGCACCCCGACTCGCCGACCACGCCGACGACCGAGTTTTGCGGAACGTTAAAGGAAACACCGTTGACCGCTTTGACCACACCCTGGTCGGTAAAGAAGTAGGTGTGCAGGTCCTCGATTTCGAGGATGTTTTTCTCGTCCTTCATTTGGGAGAGAAATTCGCTTTCCTCGGCTTGGCGGTGCTTGCGCTTTTCCAGTGCTTTCATCACCTTGGAGTTTTCCTTGGCAATGGCGCGGATCTCCTTACCCGAGAGGTAATGGCTGTTTCTGGTTTTTTCCGGATTCTTTTTCATCACAGGTTACCTCCTCATCTTGGGATCGAGCGCGTCGCGCAGACCGTCACCGATAAAGTTGAATGCCAACACGGCAACGATGATGCACAGTCCGGGAGGGCCCCATACGTTAAAGAAGTTTTGCAAAATGTTTTGGTCCTCGGCAACGATGTTGATCATGGTACCCCACGCGGCGTAAGGTGCACGTACACCCATGTTTAGGTAAGAGAGCGATGCCTCGTACAGGATCATGCTTCCAAGGCTGAGCGTCATGGAGACGATGAGCTGAGGCATGACATTGGGGACAAGATGCTTGAAGATCTTGCGCTTGGTGGAGTATCCCATTGCCTCGGCGGCAACCATGTATTCCTGCTCACGCAGAGAGAGGATCTGACCTCTGACAAGGCGTGCGGTGCCGGGCCATGAGAAGAGCGTGAGGAACGCCATCAAGAAGTAGATACGCGACGATGACTCGACGTTTGCCGCGTCAAGTAAGGTACTGATAATCAGTAGGATCGGGAACCCCGGCAGACACATCAGCACGTCACAAATACGCATGATAATGTTGTCAATGGCTCCGCCAAAGTAGCCCGCAATTCCGCCGAACACAATACCGAAAATCGTGATGGCAAACACGGCGATAAAGCTGACCGCCAGCGAAATGCGTCCGCCGTACATCAAGCGGGTAAACACGTCTCTGCCGTCCTTGTCGGTGCCCAAAAGGTGCTCGGAGCTCGGCTTTGCAAGCGAGTTGATGCGCTTGCCGGTCTCCACCACTTGATAAAAGGTGACTTCCTCGCCGTTTTCATCGGTGTAGGTCACGGGCGCCATGGTATAGTCGATCTTACCCGACATATCCTGTTCGGTCTCGCCCCATTTCGGGTAGACCACGGGACCGAGCCAGCAAAACAGGAAGAGCGCCACAATCATCACAAGTCCGACAATACTGAGCTTGGAGCGGAAGAAACGGCGCATGACCATACGCATAGGGGACATCAAACGCACGTTTTTTTCCAGCGGTTCGTCCTCGGCGGGATTGGTCACGGTCTTGTTTTCGGAGGCTTCGAGGGCGGAGGTTTCCGCTTGGTTCAATTTTTCGTTTTGATCCATTGTCAAGACCTCCTATCAGTTCAATTTGACGCGCGGGTCAACCACGGCGTACATGAGGTCGGCAAGCAAAACGCCAATGACGCTGAGCAGTGCGAGGAACATGTTGTAGCCCATGATAAAGGGGATGTCCGCCTGCATCATCGCCTTAAACGCGATGTTACCGATACCGGGCAGGTCAAAGACCTGCTCGGTAATGATCGCGCCCGAGAAAAGGGAGGGGAGAAGCCCTGCCAGTGTCGTGACGAGCGGGATCAGCGTGTTACGGAATGCGTGCTTGTAGATGACGACCTTCTCTTTCAGACCCTTGGCGCGTGCGGTACGGATATAGTCGGAGGAAAGCACCTCCAGCATATTGGTACGCGTCATTCTCATACGTCCGCCGATGCTCAGGATAACCACCGTGAGGATCGGAATGAACATATGCCGCAGGTAATCGAGAAGCAGAGAGAACACGTTGGAAAAGTCCTTCGTGGCGTCCACAAGCCCCGAGGGCGGGAACCAACCAAGCTTCATGGCAAACAGGTCCTTGAGGATCTGTCCGAAGAAGAAGGTGGGCAGCGAGATACCGACCATAACGAGGATGGTGACGATATAGTCGCGCAAAGAGTATTGATGCGTCGCCGCGGTGATACCGAGCGGGATGGCGATCAAAAACTCGAAAAAGGTTGCGATGAGAGCCACGGCAAACGAAACGCCCATGTGGTCAACGATGACGTTGAGCACCGAGTCGCCGTACACAAAGCTTTTACCGAAATCGAATCTGCACAGCGCCGCCAGCCAGTTTCCGTAGCCTTTGAGGATGCCGAGAAAGCTGTTGTCGGTCAAGCCGTACATTTCGTACATTTTTTCCACTGCTGTCGCATCCAGCGAGGTGTTGCTTTGCAGAGCGCTGATCTTGTTGGTTACGTAGTCATACGGCATACAGCGCACAAGCACGTAGATGATCAAAGACACGCCGAGCAGGATGAAGATCGACAGCAAAAGTCTTTTCAGAATGTATTTTAACATAAGTCACCCCGAAAATTGCAATCAATCGGCAAATTCGATTTCCCAAATGTGATCCAAGGGCGAGGAGTAGGGGTTGATCTCGGAGGGAAGTGTGGAGGCATCGATGACATCGGCGTTGTAGGCATACAAAACCTTACGCTGATATACGGGAAGCTCAACGGCAAGGTCAAGAACCTTGCTCATTGCCTGTTTGTACAGTGCGGAACGGGTACTTTGATCCTCGGTCTCACGCGCTTGGTCGATTAGGTCGCTGAGCTCGTTGAGGATGCCGATTTCCACGGGATACTGCGTTTCGTTTGCAAGGATCTCACGGTAGCCCCAAGCCAGTGTGCTGGTTGCGGTGGAGTTCTTGTGGTAGACCTGATACATATCGGGATCCACGGTGGTACCCCAAGCGGCTGCCCAAACGGCGAGAGAGCCGGAGCTGAGCTTGGTAAGCGCCTGTGTGTCGGGAACGACCTCAATGTCCCAACCGCACTCATTGAGCAGGTCGGCGGCACTTTGGAAGGTCTGGTAGGTCGGGTGGTCGGTCAAGTTTGCACCTGCAATGGTAAACTTGATGGAGAGTGCGGAGTCACCCTCGGAAACATTGGCGGCTTCCATATAATCAAGGATCTTTTCCTTGGCTGCTGCTCTGTCAAACTTGACTGCGGGATAGTCATGACCGTTGTCACGGTCTGCTTTGCCGTCGTCTGCCTTGGGGTATGCCCAGCTGACGGTGGACATGGGCCAGTAGATGGTCTCTGCCATACCCGTGCTGTAATAGCTGAGGGCAAGGCTGGTGTCCATTGCGGTCATGATGGCTTTGCGGATGTTGATGTCCGGAACCTTACCTGCGTTGATACCGATGTAACCGTAACCGAGCTGATCGGTGTAGGTGGTCTCAATGCCGTCGGCTTTCAGAGAATTGAGCTTATCAATGTTGTTTTGCGTGAACTGAGGAGTTACAAAATGAACCGAGCCGGTTTCCAGTGCGTTAATGGCGTTGGAGGCGCTGACGACCTGATAGCGGACCTTTTCGATCTTGGGTGTGCCAAGCAGGAAGTTTTCGTTTGCCTTGAAGTAAACGACGTTGTTGCTGAAGAATGCGTTGCCGTCGGGGTTATCGTCGTTGTTGCTGTTGGTTGCTTTGTAAGCACCGGCACCCATGGGGACCTTGACGTTTCTGGAGGACTGGATGACATTCTTCATAAAGTCAAAGGAGCCGTATTCCACGCCAAACTTATTGGCGGCGATGTCCACGGTGTAGCCCTCGGCATAGTAGTGCTGGGGAGCCACGGAGAACGCAAAGTTCCAAATTGCCTTGGGGTCCACGCCGTTGATGGTGATCTGCAGGACGTCGTACTCGGAGTCGGGATTGGTAACGGTACCGTCGGTGTTATGGCTGTGCGCCACGGTATAGGTGCCGTTGTTGGCGGTTACGGTTGCCACGTCGGTGGTGTGACCGAGGGAAACGATACCGGTAATGTTCGGGACGGCAAGCTGACCGTCTACCATGTTCTCACGCAGGAGGACTTCCTTTGCCTTTGCGGCATATTCGGTCTGCAGCTCCTGTGCGGTTGCCCAATATTGCAGAATGACATGGAGCTCGGTGGAGATCTTGGAGTTGTAAACGTAGTCGATTGCGGACTGCTGATCTACCGCAACTGCGGTGTTGTATTCGGGGGTTACCGTAGCGATCTTGTTCTTGATGGGCTTGTTGGTAACGGGATCCTTTTCGTACTCGATGGTCACAAATCCCTCGGCATACATAAAGGAAAGAACATCGTAGTTAAGACCTTTTTCGTTGCAGAGGTTGGTGAACGCGGTCTTGTAGGGCTCTTCGAGGTAGGCTTCCTTGGCGCTGACATAGTCGGTGTTCAGCTCTTCCTTAAAGAGGCGGAGCGCCTGCTCGTAGTCGGCTTTGAGCTGGTCGTTGGTTACCGAGCTTGTGTCGTTGGAAAGCGCTTCCTTGTAACCGCTCGAAAGATTGTGTGCGGCGATGGCTGCGATCATCTCCTCGTAGGTGGCTTCATAAGAACCCGCGGTGGGAGTTGCACCGACCTGCTTAAAGAGGTTGATCAGCTCATTGATACGGTTCTTTGCGCGGGTATTTGCAAGACCGGAGATATTGTCATCCGCACCCGTATCATCGGAGAGGATCTGTTGGGTTCTGTATGCTTGCAGACCGACGATGTCGGTGGAGTACATGGTGGAAGAACCGGTGTACACGGGATCGAGGTAAACATAGAGGTTGAACAGGACATCGTTCATGGTCAGCGGCTTGCCGTCCGAGAACTTGATGCCGTTTTTGATGACAAAGGTATAGGTGGTTTGGTCCTTGGCGCTGTCGTAGTTGATGCTGTAATCCTTGACGACAACGGCTTCACCATCCCCGCAGGCAACGGTGACATTTCCGTTTTCGTAGCCGGTGGTCAGCATGCCCAGCTGTGTCATGGACACGATGGTGGCGTCGGGAGCGGTGGTGGAGTAGAACGGGTTGAACAAGCCGTCCAAATCCTCTGTCATAACAACGAGGGCGTCGGTGTTTTTGTTGCTGTTTTTACAGCTGCTGCATGCCGAGAGCGATGCGAGTGCACCGATACACATGGCAATGCAAAGCAAAATCGAGATAAGTCTTCTTGTTTTCATTTTTTCCTCCTTAGAATTTATGTTTTTTAATTGGTTCCGTTGTTGGTAGAGAGCGTCACGACCTTGTCCTCACCGATCGACAGCGAGAGCGTGTTCTCGCCGTTGTTGATCAGCGTGCAGGTGATCCCCTCGGTGGAGATACCGCCGTAGGTACCGTCCGCACAAAGCAAGCCGATCTGATACGTGTCTAATCCGTATTCGGTGATCAAGCTCGACGCGTCGATTTGCAGCTTGCCGCCAACATTCACGTCGGTCAGCGTTGTGCCTTCGGCAATTACGCCCGCAAGCAAGCCAAAGTAGGCGCCGTTGGGACGGATCGATCCGGTTTGAATCGTATAGGTTAGGTTCTCGATTGTCAAGTCATCGATCACAGCGTCGGCGTGCAGCTTTCCAAAGAGACCGCCTGCCTCCTGCTTGGTGTCACCCTGTGTGATCGAGATGTTGGAGAATTTGTAGCCGTTACCGAGGATCGTGCCCTTGAACTCACCCTTGGTAAGCGTGGGGGACCAAACCTGGTTGGAAAAGTCAAGATCGGCGCAAATGATGTAATTGCCGCCAAGCTTGCTGTTTTCATAGAACTGCTTTGCGGTGTAGATCTTGTACCAGTCACCCTCGAGCCACGTGGTGTAGATCTTGATGGTCTCGACGTCGGCAATGCCCTTTTCGTAGTCGACCGAGCCGCCGATCTTGCCGGTGATCTCTTCGGTCATGTCGGCGCTCAGATATGCCTTGTCAAAGGTCTTGCCGTCAATGGTTGGGAAGCGCTTCATGTCAAGCTTACCCGTGTTGACATTCCATTCGGGAACCGTCAGTTCCATCATCTGTTGGGTCTCGAGCAGTGTAAATTGGTTGGTTTCGGAATCCAATGCGTAAAATTCGTAGGTGTAATAGGGGATCCATGCCGCGTAGAGCGTCATCACGCTTTCCGTGGAGGTGTAGGTGCCGTTGGGATCGACCTCCAAACGGTCGTTTTCAAAATCCCATTTGCCGCCGTAAACATAGCCTTGCTCCTTTCCGGAGACGGAGCAAAGGTTGCCGTCCGCGTCCAGCGCATTGCCGTTTTCGTCGGTGCGGAGCGTGCGCTCGCGGTACCAGCCGGCAAGGAAGTAACCGCTGTTGGAGACCTCAAAGGCGTTGCTCTCGCGACGGCTGTCATCGGGGGCGATCAAGGCGATTTCGACTTTGCCCGCGGCATTGGTCTTGGCGTTTGCGGGGTGAAAGACATCTACCACGTAAACGTCGTTGGTGCCCGCAAACATACCGCCGTTTGCGTCATAGCGGACGCTGACGGTATAGCCCTCGGCATCGGCGTCGGTGTAGGGCAGCTCCCATTGGGAGCATGCCGCCAACGACACGACCGCCAAGCCCAAAAGGGCGGTGATCAAAAGTAGCTTTAATGTTTTTTTCATCTGTCTGTTCTCCGAAAGCTTACGCTCTCTCCGACATGTCGTCGGATTTCTTTTCGGAATTTTCGTCGGAGCTTTCCTCCGCCTCCCCCGCGTCTGCGGGAGAGGCTTCGTCTGTGCCGTCGGTGTCGGCTTCATTTGCCGATGCTTCTTCGCTGTTTTCGGGCTCGGAAGCGTCTCCACCGCCGTCGGACGCGGGAGGTGTGCCGTCTCCGTCCTCGGGAGAGGTGGGAGGCGTGTTGGGTTTGTTCTTTTTGCGGTAAAGGATCAAGAGTACAACGACCGCCGCGACGCTCAAGATGAAGAGTCCGCCGAATACGATGCAGAGGATCTCTGCCGTTGTCATCGGCTCTTTTTCCACGGGAGGCTCGGGCTCGGGTGCGGGTTCTCCGTTCTCGAGGTACTCGAGGTTGGCGATACGCTTTTCCGCCTCTTGGAGCTTGGAGTAGTTGGTGACCAGTGCGCGCTGTTCGAGGGAAGCGATCTTGTCGTATGCCGCGCGTGCCGCCTCGACCAATGCTTTGTCGGAGAGGCTGACCTGATCGGGCAGGGCGTTGATCGCCGCAATGGCAGCCAGCGTGATCTCGTCGGGTGCCGCCGCACCGTCCACGGTGACGTTGAAGTAGTTGGAGAAGATAAAGGAATCGTAGTTTTGACCGTTTACGGGGCGGCTCATAACGATCGCTTGATCGATGTGACCGATGTAATCCGCAAAGTTTGCGCCGTAATAGACGTTGTAGGGGTTGCTGACCACGTTCCACATAAAGTAAGGAACAATGCCAAGTCCGTCGCGGTCCTCGGAGGTCACGCCGTCGGCTTTGACGATGGTGTAATCGCCGCTGGCGGGGATGTTTTCACCCGAAGCGTAATAGTCGTAGTCGTACTCCTCCTCGAGGATGGGCGCATCGTAGCTGCTGAATACCACCAAGGTCAGCTTTTCACAGCCGTAGAATGCCTTGTGTCCGATGGAGATCAGCGACTGCGGCAGAATCGCCTTGACGATGTCACTGCCCGCAAACGCCATGGCGCTGATGCGTACCGTGCCGTCGGCAACGGTGACGCTGTCCTCGCCCATGGAGGCGTAGGTGATCAGCTCAAGCCCCTTGGGAACCACGCGGTAGAGCGAGCCGTCGATCACGCGGATGGCGGAATTGAGGTCAAAGGTGTAAACCGTGGTAAAGTATTCTTTGTTGTGGAAAGTCTCGGAAACCGTGCTTGTAAAGGGAGCAACGATACAGAAAGCAAAGGGGTTGTCTCCGATGTCGGTGAGCTGATCGCCAAGCTTGACCGTAAAGGCGGTGGGGGTGTCCTTGAGGAACGCCGTGTCGCCGATGTAGGTCGCCGCCGAGAGGTCAGCCTCGGTGAGCGCTGTCAGAGCAAACGCGTAGTCGCCGACATAGGTGACATTCTGCATTCCGCTGACGGTTGCAAGCGCGGTACAGTAAGCAAACGCGCTGTCACCCACGGTGATGTTGCTTGCCGCAAGGAGCACGGTGGTCAGCCGATCGCTGTAAATAAAGGCGCTGCTGTCAAGCTTTTCCACGCTCGAAAGATCTATGGAGATCAAAGCCGATTCGGCAAACGCCGCCTCGCCCACGCGCTTGACGCCCGAGAGGTTGATGCTCGTCAGTGCGATACAGCTCTCAAATGCGGAGGCGGGGATCTCGGTAATGCCCGTGCCCAGCTTCACATTGATCAGCGAGCGGCAGTTTCCAAAGGCTCTTTCGCCGATCGAGGTCGCAGATGAGAGATCGACCGTTTCCAATACGGGTGTGTAGTAGGAGCAGAGATACGTGTTGTCCTCGGTCAGTGCGGGGATCGTAAAGCTTGCATCGGTAAAGCGCATACGCACGTCGCCCGAAAATGCCGCGTTGCCGATCGAGACAGCTTTGGACAGGTCAATGCTCTTGAGCGCTACATTGTTGTAGAATGCCTCGTCGCCGATGACCGCGCCGTCGCCGAGTGTCACACTTTCGAGCGCGGCGGCTCCGTAGAACGCCGCATTGCCGATTTCGACATTCTTACCGACGGTAAGAGAGGTGAGCGGAGACTTATAAATATAATGATAGATTCTGACGCCGTCCTCGTCGAGGTAGGAGGCGGTTCCCCAGTTCTCGCTGTTGGTCACATCGAGGCGGAATGCGTTGGCGCCAAGCTTGACGCCGTCGCCCACCGTGACACTGCGCAAGGAGGTACATTCTCTAAACGCGCTGTTACCCACGGTGAGCCCTGCGGGGATGTTGACCTCGGTCAGCTTGGAGTAGGCGAATGCCCAGTCACCGATGCTGTCGAGCGCGGAGAGGCTCGGGGTAGCGGTGAGACGCGTACCGTAAAAGGCGTAAGCGCCGATCTTTTTGAGACTTCCGAACGAAACATTGCTCAGCCTTGTGCACTGTGCAAAGGCATAGTCGCCGATCGAGGTGACGTTCGGGAGATTGACGGAGGTGAGGTTGGAGTTGCCCGAGAATGCGCCGTTGGCAATCGACGTTACGGTCGACTCGCTGACGGTAAACGCACCCGAGACTGCGGGAGCGACCAGCAGGAGCTCGGTTTTATCCGCGTTGAGCAGATAGGGCTTGGAGCTGACGGGATAGAAAGTGGTGTTGCCCGCGGCAACGGTAAAGGCTTCGATCGCCGTGTTGCGGAAGGCGTATTCGCCGATGACGGCAACGTCCTTGCCGATCGTTACGTTTTTGAGGGAGGTACAGCCGTCAAACAGACCGGTGGGGAGCACTGCGGCGTTGATCGAGATCTCGGTCATGGCACAATCCGCAAATGCGTATTGTCCAAGCTTGAGCTTTTCGGCGTTGACGGTGATGGATTGAAGCGAGGTGTTCCCCGCAAAGGCGTAGGCGCCGATCGATTGCGTGCTTGCGGGCAGGACCACTGCCTTGAGGTTGTCATTGAGTGCGAACGCGTAGTTCGAGATGGCAATGGCATTGCCAAAGGTCAGTGTGCCAAGCAGGTTACAATCGTAAAATGCGTCCTCGTTGATGAGCTTGACATGCTCAATGCCCTTGACGGTGGTCAGCGAGGTACATCCGTAGAACGCGCCGTAGTCGATGCGTTCGAGCGTGGAGGGTAGGGTGACCTTTTTGAGCGCGGTCAGATTTGCAAACGCATACGGACCGATCGACTTGACACCCTCGGGAATGATGACTTCTTCAATGGTATTGTCGCCGAGGTACCAGATTTTGGTGGTCTCGGGCATTTCCTCCGAGATCTCATCGTTCTCGTCCTTGGCAATGTAATCGAAGTTGGAGAAAGCGAACTGTCCGATCTCGGTAATGGCAAGGTCTTTCGGAATGTCGACCAAGCCGCCGTTACCGAAGTAGTGCGTCAGTGAGGGACCTGTGGTGATGTAGGGGTCCTTGACCGTGATGCTGATGGATTGCGAGTAGTAGGTGCTCTTTCCGTCCATCATGACACGTGCCGAAATGGTGGCATAACCCTCCGCCACAGCGGTGATGGTACCGTTTTGATCCACGGTCACAATGCTTGCGTTACTCGAGTCAAATACCACCTCGGTGCTGTTGGGGAAGTAGGCGTCAAGCGTCCACCGCAGGGTGACCTGTTCGGAGGGATACATGGATAGCGCGTAATTGGAAGAGGATGCAAATTTTGCCTCATCTCCCGTCGAGCCGATTTCTCGGTCCTCGGTAGAGAGCTGGTAGTACGCCTTGTTGACATAAAAGCCTGTCAAAGTAAAGGTGTCGGCAACCGGCTTGTCATAACGGACATAGCCTTCGTCGCCCTCCCCAAGTACCGTCAGCGAAAAGCTTCGTATTTCTTTGGTGATGGGATCCTGTGCGTAGACCTTGGATTTACCGGGGGCAACCGCCACCAGCTTGTTGTTGACCACTGCCGCAACCTTGGTATTGGAAACGGTGTAGTCCAAAAGCTCGGTCCAAGCGGTGTCGGGATAGCAGAGGGGCGTGAGGGTATAGACCTCGTTGGGGCTGAGAGTGAGCCCGTTCTCTTCCTCGGCAAAGTAGAAGTCGGTAAATTCCGAGGGGAGTTGAATCTCGTAGGTCGCTTCGTTGAGCGCATAGTCGTAAACAGCTACGGTAAAGCAGTTTTTGTTGTATGCGTTCTTGCGGATCAGATCGACGTAGTCGGTCAGTTCATATGTAACATAAGAGGTAGAGTTAAAGGAGGAATAAACTGGAGTCAGATACTTTTCAAACGAGTTGAGGAGGAAGCCCTCGGTATCGGTGCCGACATAACCGATCATCGCGGACATCGCGTAGTGGTTATCGTAAATGGCGACCTTGGCGTAAAGGCGTGTGGTCTTTGCGGTTTTGTCATACTCGGTGTAGAACTCACAGCCCGTAACTGCAGGGGCTTGGAAGTCGGTGACCAGAGGGAAGGTAAAGGTGTTGGAGAGGTTGGTACTCTCGCCGCCATCCCCGTAATCGAGATAGCTCTTGACGGTGACGGTGTAGCTGGAGTTGTTCTTCAAATTTTGCTCTGCGGCGTCAAACCCGACATCGATGTTTGCGGGGTAGATCGAGCCGCCGTCGCCGTAGGATTTGCGGATGTCGGTTTCCACCTTTTCAAACACGACCTCGCCCGTGGCGTCGTCGGTGATGGTAATGGTCACCGAGGCGCAGTTGCGCAAGAGTCCCGCCCAAATGTATTCGAGCGAGTGCACGGTTCCGTCGAGGTTAGAGATCGAAATGTAATCGCGGCTTGCCGCAATCTGCTTCGCGGACGGATTTTGTTCAAAGTAGTAGGCGCCGAGATAGCTGACGTAGTCCTCGGACACGCTGCCGATCGGGCGCGTTGCGTAAGCATCGGGGAGTGTTTTGTCAAGGAGGTCGATCGAGTCGTCCAGCTCGTCGGCGTTGGTCGCGTAGTAATCAAGGTCAAAAATGGGAGCTACGGTCCAGTCGCCGTAAAAGGCAAGGTAGGGGACGCTCAAGCTCACGCCGTTGGCGTCGGCGTTGTTCAGTTGCACAAAGCCTTCCACGTACATACCGTTCTCAAAGGAGCTGTCAAGGTAGGCTTTGTCTGTGTCACCCAAAGTCAAGGTTACGGTCAAGTCGGCGGTTTGTCCCGCGGCAACGGTAATTGCTTTCTTATCTTCGGAGAGCGTACAGTTGGTTGCCGAGGTGATATCCATCACGGCGCCCGAAAGGATGTAGCCAAGCTCGTCAACGGTGGTTTCACCGTCATTGGTCTTGGTGTCGCTCACGCCCTCGGTCATCACATAGTAAGAAAGGCTGTAGGAAAGATCGGACGAGCCAAAGTTCTTAACCGAGAATTTGAGGGTATAAACACCGGTCTTGTTGGGGTCATCGCCAAGCTCGATCTTGGATTTGTCCATCAGCGAGCCGTCCTCGCGGTCGTAGGTGAGGATGCAAGCGGCGGTTGCGGCGGCGTTGTCGAGGTTGGCAAGTCCCGCGCCCTGTTTACGGACGGCGTAGGGGAGACCGTTGGTATTGTACAGGATATCGGCGGTGGACATCAAGAGACGGTTGACGAACGCCGCAATCTCTACGGGTTGATCGGCAATTTCGGTAAAGTTCTCTTTCACGTACTGACGGAGCAGTGCGGTAATGCCGGCGACGTTGGGGCAAGCCATCGAGGTACCCGAAATGGTGTCATAGGACTGACCGGGCACTGCGGAGTAGATCGAGCCGCCGTGTGCGGTGATCTCGGGCTTGATGCCAAGGTCGGGTGTCGGTCCCCAAGAGGAGAAGTCCGACATGAAAGGACCCGAGGTCTGCGAGCGCGCGATATCGATGACACCGGTGCCCGCGGCGGCGAGGAGCTCTCCCTCGTCCTGTCCGATCGAGCAGACCGGAATGGCGGTATCGCCGACATTCATTTTGATGTCACCCGAGACGTTGTTGTAAATGATGACCGCGGCGGCACCCATCTTTTCCGCCACGTTTGCCTTTTCCTCAAAGGTGGTGGAGCCGCGGCGGACCAGAGCAACCTTGCCTGTAACATCGATGCCCGTGTAGTCGGCGGTGCGTCCCACACCGGGGATCGTTACGTATTCCAACTGCAAGGAGTCTACGCCCTCGGGAAAGATCTCGTCAAAAAAGTTCTTTTCCTCGGAAACGCGGTCGGTGGATTCGGTAAAGTAGATGATAGAACCGTTGTAAAGGAGGTAAGGCGTTTTCTTGCCGCTGATCGAGGCGACCGAAAGTGCGCCCTCATAGGTTCCGGGGGAGCCGACGGTGCCGTTGTCGGGATTGGAGGTCAAACCGAGGTTACCGTTCTTTTCGGAGCCGTAGGTCGAAGTGTAGCTGTTGGAGGCGGCAACGACCAAGCTGATGCCTGCGGCGCGGATCTTGTCATACACGCCCGACACGGCTTCTTTGTCGGTTTCGCGGCTGAAGCCGCAGCTGGTACCCAGCGACATGTTGATGACATCCACGCCAAGCACCACGCAGTCCTCGAGTGCCGCGAGGATCCAAGAGGTACGCGCCGAGGTGGCAAGGTCGGAGAAGGTCTTCATGATCACGAGCTGTGCGTTGGGCGCAACGCCGGTGATCTCATCGTCCTTACCTGCGATGATACCCGCAACGTGGGTACCGTGGTCATTCAGCAAAGGATAGACCTCGGAGTCGTGGTCGGCATAGTCAAACGCAAAGGGAACCTTTTCGTTGACATACACATCGGAGGCGGTCAGACCGCTCTGCTGACCTGCGGCAACGGTGTTGCCCACAAGTGCGGAGACCTCCTCAAAGGTCATGCCCAGCTTGCTTCTGTCAGCGGTAAAGTTTGCGGTCGAGAAGGCGGTGTGGTAGTAATCGAGACCGGTGTCAAGCACTGCGACCACCACGCCGGTACCGTCGTATGCAAAATCGGAGCTGTCAAAGATACCTGTTTCGTAAACGTCGACTTTGTTTTCAACCAATTGTGTTTCGGCGGCGTTGTAGACCTCGCCCACAATCGCGGTGGCGCGGTTGCCAAACACCTCGCAAACGCTTTCAAAGTCGCCTGCGAGAATGTTAATTTCAAAGCCGCCCAAGACCGTGTCGTAATCGTTGCCGAGCGCAAAATCGATCTTTGCCGCGCTTAGGTCGGCGACGATCTCCGCCTTTTTTGCGGCGATGTCGGCTTTGATGGCCGCCGCCTCATCGGTTTGCACAAACTCGGCAAAGCTCATGTCGGTATCCATGCTTTGGTACGCGTCGAGCAGTGCCTCCTGCGTCGTTTGCACGATGACCGAGATCTCGTCGGTGTCTTTGACGTTATCGGGCAACTTTTGTACCACCGAGCTGTCCAGGTAGTCGGACATGTTGGTGTTAATGTCACCGTCAAACAGCCTAATGATCGAGCCGGCAGACGTGTCATTGCCCGACAGCAACAGCGACGCCAACACGGTGGATAGCACCGTGACGATGGCGATGACCGATACGATCAAGCGGGTGAGGAGTTTTTTGTTCTTCATCTGTTTCCTTGCCTTTCCAAGATTTGTATTTTTTTGAAGTATATAATAAAAATGTCGGACACACATCTTTTATTGTACCATACAAAAGTCGAAATTGCAAGGTTTTTTTTCAAATATATATGAACAATTGAAAAATTTTTCTATTTTCAGCAGATTTTTTTGGATAAAGTATTGATTTTCATTTTTTTTTGTGGTATCCTATATGTTGGTGTTTCATATTTTTTCAACATTGGCGAGTCTTTACGAGCGCAAGAAAATAAAAAAGAAGGAGATTTTTCATGAAACAGATCAAAAAACTGTCGGTGAGCTTGCTGGCGCTGCTTTTGGTTGCCTGTACGTTGCTGACGATGGTGGGCTGTCCGAGTAAAGACGGCGAGGGTGACGGTACCACCGACACCACAGCGCCGGCCGGTACGACCAACCCCTCCGGCAATGACGGAAAGGTCAATTACACCGTACAGCTTAAAACGCTTGGCGGCATGGCAATGTCCGGCATCAACGTTTACATCTACAGCGGTACGGGGGACGATGAGGTCATCCTCGGCTATACCGCCACCGACGAGCAGGGCATTGCCACCATCAGCGCAAAGCCCGGCAATGGCTACAGGGTCGTTCTTTCGGGCGTGCCGCAGGGTTACAACGTCAACGAGGAAGGCTACGCGCTTACCGGCAACAGCATGACCATCACGCTTGCCTCCTCGGTCATCACCGATGATACCGATTTGACCGGTGTGACCTATCAGCTCGGCGACGTCATGCGCGACTTTACCGTCACCTCTTATGACGGGGAAAGGACGCTGAAGCTTTCCGAGATCCTCCAAAACAAGGACATGGTCCTGCTTAACTTCTGGTACGACGGCTGTCAGTACTGTCTCGAGGAATTCCCGGGATTGAACGAGGTCTACGGTCAGTTCAAGGATTCTGTCGAGGTCATTGCCATTTCTCCCTACGATGATGACGAGGGCATTGCGGACTTCTTGGAAAATTATGCGGCGTCCTTACCCGAGGGCGGCTTGACGTTCCCCTTGGCATACGATACGGCGGGTGTGGTCTCGGCGTTTGAGCTGCAAGGCTTCCCCACCTCGATCGTCATCGATCGTTACGGCGTCATTTGCATGATGGTGTCGGGCGCCATGACCAAAAACGAGTTTACCACCACCTTTAATCGCTTTACGGGTGAAAATTACGTGCAGGAGATCATCTATGATCCCTCTTCGCTGACCCCCGTGGTAAAACCCGATGTGGAAATGCCCACCTCCGAGGAGATCGGTGCGGCAGTCAATGTCGGTGACATCAACATCACCTACTACGGCGAGACTGACGAGACCAGAGCCGAGTACTCCTGGCCCTTTGTGGTCGGCTCCAAGGATGGGCAGACCGGAGACTCCTGTATCAAGACCTCCAACGCCTTCAAGCCCTATTCTTACGCAACACTGTATGCCGATATCGAGATGAAGAAAGGCGATGTATTTGCGTTCGACTGGTTCTCTTCCACCGAGGTCGGTGTCGATGTGATGTCGGTTATTATCGACAGTAACGAGATTTATACGATTTCGGGTGTCAGCGAGGATTGGCAAACCGTTTATCCGTATGTGGCACTTGAGGACGGCACCTATCAGCTTTGCCTCTATTTCTACAAGGATACCAGTGACGATGTCGGAGAGGATACCATTTATTTGGACAACTTCCGTATTGTGACCGAGGCGGATATCGACACGCCTACCTATATCATCCGCGAGGCCGCCACCAACCTCAAGGAGGATGCTTCCGGCTATGAGGATTACGTGGATATCTACTACAACGAGACCGACGGCTACTACCATGTTGACAGCGTGGACGGTCCTCTGCTCCTTGCAAACCTCATGGGCTATTCCGCATTTGCTCCCGAAACCACCATTTATTCGTTGGCTTACAACGGCAAGGTGATTGATGCGAACGGCGTCAACTATGCCGATGAGCTGGAAGTCTATTCCAACTACTCCATCAACGGTACCATGTACGGTCTGTGTCCCGTCAACGAGCGACTGAAATTCCTTTTGGAAAAGGTTGCCGAGTGTGTGGGCGTCGAAAAGGACGAACCCAGACAGTGGCTGCAGATCTGCCAATACTATCACGCATACGGCACCGACGGTGAAGAGCTGGAGGATCCCATCAAGGGTCTTGCTCCTTATTCCGCATTCGAGGCGGTGCTTTCCACCGAGGACAACGTGGTCGATAACAAGATCACTTATACACATACGCTCATGCCCAGAGGCTACAAATATCTCTTCAAGCCCACCGTGTCCGGCGCTTATCAGATCATCTCCGACAGTGAGCTGCCGGTGGACGCGTGGATCTTTACCGCTACCGGTGACAAGTTTGACGACGATGCTTATTTGGTCTACGAAAACGTACAAAGAGATTACTACGATGCCAATAACTGCAATATGGTGGTGTATTTTGAAGCCGGCAGAGAATATTATATCAGCATCGGCTTCTGGGATGTGACCGCTGCGGCGTCGCTCACCTTTACGCTGAGCTTCCTTGGCGAAAGCTACGATTACTTCCGCCTCGCATCTCCCGGACCTTTCACCTTTGAAGAGGGTGCCAACGGATCCCTCGGAGAGACCATCATTCGCGGAATCAACGTGATCTTGATGGATGACGGCTACTATCACGTAAAACGTGCGGACGGTAGCGTCGGTGACATTGTTTACGCCGACTTTGCACAGTCTACACCTTTGTTCTCCAACTCGGTCAAGCAGATGATTGACCTTGGCGGCTTCAACTTTGCAATGAGCGAACTTGATCACATCATTGTCTCCTATATGAAGCAGTATCCCGATAATTATGAGGAAAAGCTGAAGACATATTGGGGCGACGAGCTTTACGCACTCTACGAGAATGATGTTAAGGATGTTGCCGCGGGTACCTATCACGGTACGGGTGAGGATTTGACTGCGGAGATCACCGCATATCTTGACAAGATGGAAAGCTTTGAGGATGGCGCCGCAGGCAGTGAGCGTAACGGCTGTGTTGCCGTTGACGCGCGTCTTGCCGAGATCTTGCAGTTGATCGTTGATAAATACACCTTTGACGGCGTGGAAAACGCATGGCTCAAGTTCTGCTACTACTACGATCACATGGGTGTGTAAAACACGCTGATTTGCGCATACGCAGTGCGTTTTTGCAACACAAGCAATGATAAAACAATGGCTTCCGATGCTCTGCGGCTTTGTCGCGGGGCATCGGAAGTATGTTTAGAAAGGAAAAACGGTTAGTGATGAAAAAAAGAATTGTATGGATGCTTACAGCGGCTCTGCTCCTTTGTTCCATGCTCCTTTCGGCATGTACCACCGATCAACCCTCGGGGGAGGAAAGTGGGAGTACGGTCGAGGAAACTACGACGGCTCCCGCGGCGGATGCCAAATATTCGGTCACTGTCTCCGATTATTTTGGCAAGGGGCTCAAGGACGTCATCGTCAAGGTGCTCCGTGGCGAGGAGCTTGTTACCATGAAAGCAACAGGCGACGAGGGAAAGGTCTCCCTCAAGCTGGAGGACGGCGACTACAACGTCGAGCTCGATTTTCCGAGCGAGACGGTCAAGGCGTCCTATACCTATGATGCAACCGACTTAAAACTTACCGCCGATGCGCCCGCGCTGACGGTCACCCTATACAATGTGTATTCCGAGACCGCGAACGTGCAGGGCTATTCGCATGTGCGCAACGCGACTGTACCGACGACCGCGTACAAGGTATCCGAGGGTGCATATGATTTAAAGGAGCTGAACACCGCCGACCGTACTTATTTCCTGTTCCGTCCCACACGTGCGGGGCTTTATCAATTCCGCGTGGTCTCGGATGCGAGATTTGAGTTTGGATACTACGGCGGCAATACCAATGGCTCCAAGGAAACGATTTTGCCCGTGGAGAACAAGACCGTCGAGGTGGAAATCCGAAGCTTGTACATCGGCGACAGTGAGGAGACCACCACCCCCTATTTGATCGGTGTTATGCCGAAAAGTGAGAGCGTGACGAACTGCATTTTGGTGATCGAACGCGTGGGAGACCTGCCGTTTTCTCCGTTGGATGCCGAGTGGAAGACGATTCTGCCCACCGAAAATGACCTCAAGCGTATCAATTATCTCAACTGGACGTTTTCTGATTTTACCGCTGTGGATATCACCGCAGACGAGGTGACCGTAATCTATAATGAGACCGACGGTCTCTACCATTACGGTACTGCAAACGGTCCCGTCATTTATATTCGTATCAATTCCGCCTGTGGATACCTCGGTGAGGACGGCACCATCTACGGTGCCGCCGAAATGAGCCAGTTCGGTGCACATTTTTACGATGACGCGGGAAACTTCCTCTACAAGGAGACCTATAATCAGCTGATTTTTGATTACAGCGAGATCTGTGACACGGTAAACGGTGCCTGCCCGCTGACCAAGCAATTGGTTTATGTGATGGAGGTTATGGGTGCATGGAAAGGCTGGTTTGATTCCACGTCGGGTAACTATCTCTTCAGCGGCGTTGCGGTAAACCGGGACATGATGCCCTATTTTGCATGCGGATATTATCAAACGGTCACGCAAAACACCTCGGGAACCGAGGGCAACCCCATCAAGGTCAACGGCGATACCAATGGCGCCGTGATGCTGGAAAAGGGAACTGCCCTTTCCTTTACAAGCACCGCGACCGTCGACATCACCTTTGAAATTGCCGATAAAAACGGGGATTTGCAGGTGAACTATAACGGCAAAACCTACGTTGCCTCCAACGGCAAGATTACCTTTACCGTAAAAACGTCCCAAAAGAACTTTACGCTTTCGATCCGTTCCGCAAGCTCCGCCGAGACTCTCGCGGCTGTGATCACCGAGATCACGTAAGACGTGGGAGACAACATAAAACAGCGTGCAAATAAAATTTGGTGAAAAACGCGCATTTTTATAAAAAGGGTATTGAAAAACAAAAATAAAAATGGTATAATAAAATCAGCTATTGAAAAAGATAGAAAAATACATATTTGGAGGAGAACAATGAAAAACGTTCGGAAAAAATTCAGTTTCGTATCGCTTTTGTGCATTCTTCTTTGCATGATGGTTCTTGTGTGCGCGTGTGACAACGGCAACGCGGGGAACGACGATACCGGGACCGCAGATCAGACCAATGACGAGACCACGGTGACCACAGGCGGCGATGATGGCGGCAAAACGCCCGAGGACGACGGAAAAGTCGCTTACACCGTCAAGATTCAAACCGCCGAGGGCGGCTTGGAGGGCGTGCGTGTACAGGCGTGCAAGGGTACCCTTTGCCTGGCACCATCCTTGACCAATGCAACTGGCGTTGCTACCTTTAAGCTGGATAAGGACGAAGATATCAGCCAATATCACGTCAAAATCAACAAATTCCCCAAGGGCTACGAGGGCAGCGAGACCAAGGAGTACGACTTTGAAGCGGGCGCGACCTCTATGGTGATCACGTTTACCGAATACAAGGTCAGCGTCACCGACTTGACCGCAGGCATCGAGGATGTCAAGGTCAAGGTTGCCACAAGCGACAATACCGATTACGCAAGCGGCAAGACCTCGGCACAGGGCGAGATCATTTTCTTGCTGGACGCGGGCAATTATACCGTGACTGCCGAAACGCCCGAAAACTATAAGCTGGTCGGGGACTCGACCTCTTGGGAGTTTACCGAAACACAAAAGTCCTGTAAGATCGATTATGTAAAGCTCAACAATACCCTTGATAAGACCGTCACGGTCAAGGATAGCGACGGCAACATCAAGGCGGGCGCAACGGTGACCCTTTGGGAGCCTTCTTCCTCCACCGCCGTCGATACCAAAACCACCGATGCCGAGGGAAAAGTGACCTTTACCGGACTCAACGGCAGTACCAATTACAGCGTCATCGCAACCGCGGACGGAATTTCCACCGAGAAGACCGAGTTTGCGTCTTTCTCTGCAACCGAGTTGACGGTTTCTTTGCCCAAGGCGACCGTGGCGACCGAAAAGACCTACACCGCAACGGTCAAGCTTGCCGACGGCAATACCTATACCGCATCCGCTGTAACGGTAACGCTTGTTTACTTCGATCCTAATACCACCACCTTCAGCATCAAATCCACCGCACAAACGCAAAACGGTGTGGCGTCCTTTACTTTCATTCCCGAAAGCAAGGGCTTCTACTATGTAAGCATTGCCGCACAAGATCTTCCCAACGGTTATGAGCTTGGTGATGAGGGAAATTATTACAATTTGTTCGGATTTGAAGAGAACACCACTTCTGCCGAGATCGTGATCGCGTCTGCGCCTGTTTACGGGACCGAGACTGATCCCGCCGCTTGGTACAACTACTCCAATATTACCACGCCGTTCTACTCCGTTAACAACGAGATGACCGTGACTTTGACGGCGGGACAGACCTATTATGTTCAACTGGCTTGGTCGAGCGGTATGCAATTGACCTTTACGGGCGATGCGACCGTTAGCTACGGTGATGCAACCTACAACGCGGGCGATACCGTCGTATTTAACGAGGAGAGCCCCATGCAGGGCAGTGCGCAGGCTGTGATCGCAATTACCTCCGCAAACGGCGCAACCGTAACCTTGACTACCTCCGAGGCACCTGTTGTTGAGGATGGCGACGGTACCGACCCCGACGGCTCCGAGAATAGCGGTTCTGAGACCTATGGCACCGAGAATAACGGTACGGAAAACGACAACACGGAGGACTCGTCTATGGAGGTCAAGCCCGAAGATGACGAGACCGGCTGGAGCGAGTTGATCCCGTTCTAATCGTTTCCAATCAATAAAACGCAATCACGCCCCGCAATTCACTTGAATTGCGGGGCGTTGTATATTATAAAATTGCTTATACGCGGAACATCATGTCACCGTAAGTCGGTACGGGCCAAGCCTTGGAGGCGGTCAGTGTCTCCATGGCGTCAACGGCGGCGCGGAGCTCGGACATCAGAGGGAGAACACGGGAGCAGTAGCATTCGGCACGCTCCTTGGCGTTGGCGATCGAGGAAGCTTCGGTCTCGGCTTCGCGCAATCGCTCGACAGCGCTGAAAGCCTGCGCGTTAAGCTCGGAAAGACGGCGAATGATACTCTTTTCCACCGCGCAGGAAACATCCTCACATACGGCTTTCTTTTTGGCGGCGGTGTCGGCAATCTGCGCAATGTAGCCCTCTACCGCGGGGATATAATCGCGCGATGCCATCACAATCATGGTCAAAGCCTCGATGTTGACGATTTTGGAGTAGTTTTCAAAATAGATCTCCTCGCGGGAGCGCATTTCCACCTCGCTCATGACACCCAAGGACGAGAAAAGCGCGACATTCTTGGGCGCCATAAATGCCTTGTAAGCGTCCACCGAGGTGCGGAGGTTGCTCAGTCCGCGGCGTGCGGCTTCTTTTTCCCATTTCTCGGAGTAACCGTTGCCGTCAAACAGAATGCGGCGGTGCGCCGAGAAAGTGTCTTTGATCAGCTTTGCAACTGCCGCGTCAAAGCTTTCGGCACCCTCAAGCGTGTCGGCAAATTGACGGAACGACTCGGCAACTGCGGTGTTGAGCACGGTGTTGGGCATGGCGATGTTCTGCGAGGAACCCAGCATACGGAACTCGAATTTGTTACCCGTGAATGCAAAAGGCGAGGTGCGGTTGCGGTCGGTGGTGTCCTTGCGGAACACGGGAACCGAGGGAATACCGAGGTCCATCATGCGTTGCTCGGCGCCGTGATAGGTCTTGTTTTCGACGATCGAGTTGATCAGCGCGTTAAGCTCCTCACCCACAAAGATAGAGATGATGGCGGGGGGCGCCTCGCCCGCGCCGAGACGGTGGTCGTTGCCCGCGTAGGCGACCGAAATGCGCATCAAGTCTTGGTAGTCATCCACTGCCTTGACAATGGCGGCGAGGATCAAAAGAAATTTGATGTTGTCCTCGGGGGTTTTGCCGGGGTCAAGCAGATTTTTGCCGTTTGCCGAGAGCGACCAGTTGTTGTGCTTGCCGCTTCCGTTTACCCCCGCATAGGGCTTTTCGTGCAACAGGCAGACCAAGCCGTGCTTTTCGGCAATCTTTTTCATATATTCCATCGTCAACAGATTTTGGTCGACGGCAATGTTTGTCGTGGCATAGATCGGAGCCAGCTCATGCTGTGCGGGCGCCGCCTCGTTGTGCTTGGTCTTGGCATTGATGCCCATTTTCCAAAGTGCTTCGTCCAAATCGGACATAAAAGCCGCAATGCGCGTTTTGAGCGGACCGAAATAGTGGTCCTCCAGCTCCTGTCCCTTGGGGGCGGGGGCGCCAAAGAGGGTACGTCCCGCGTAAACCAGATCTTTTCGGCGGTCGTACATGGATTTATCAATAATAAAGTACTCCTGCTCGGCGCCTACGGTAATGTCCACACGCTTGGTGGAGTTGTCGCCAAACAGACGCAAAATACGCAACGCCTGTGCGTTTAAGGCATCCATGGAGCGCAAAAGCGGGGTCTTGGAGTCGAGCGCTTCCCCCGTGTAGGAGCAGAACGCCGTGGGAATGTACAGCGTGCCGTCCTTGACGAACGCATAGGACGCGGGATCCCACGCGGTGTAGCCTCTCGCCTCAAAGGTGGCGCGCAGACCGCCCGAGGGGAAGGAGGAAGCGTCGGACTCGCCGTGGATCAGCTCCTTGCCCGAAAACTCCATGACAACCTTGCAGTTGCCCACGGGAGAGATAAAGGCGTCGTGCTTTTCGGCGGTGACACCCGTCAAGGGCTGGAACCAGTGGGTGTAGTGCGTCGCACCCTTTTCCACCGCCCAGTCTTTCATCGCGTTGGCGACCACATCGGCGATCGAGGGGTCTATCGTTCTGCCTGTCGCCATCGTTTTGATAAGCGACTTGTATACTTCTTTGGGGAGCCGTTCGCGCATGACGTCATCGTTAAAAACCATAGCGCCAAACATTTCGGAAACGTTTTTTGTCATTGCAATTTCGCAATCCTTTCCAAATTCTTGTTATTCTATTATATAACAAATTACTCTGTTTGTCAAGAGAATATTTTAAACGGCTCACGGCAACGGCATAAAGTATGAGTATTGAGAACAAATGTAATCATGTGGACCATTTTGGGTGGTGGTAACCGCTTTCTCCTGCGGAGAAAGTGTAATGGTTTGCGGGAGTATCTGCAGAATCGCGTACAGACATTCCCATACCGTCAGAAAGCTACCGAAAGAGGCACAAGCATCCCCATAATGCCAAAACAGAAAATGCGTAAAAGTTTTGAAAGGGTGTGGCAACACGAAGTGTTTTCTTTTAGTCAAAAGTTTTTCCACAAAAAATCAACAAGCAAACCTTACTATGCTTCAATAAAGACCATGGCGTTTATCCGATCTGCCGTCTTTTTCCGAGCGGAGATTATTTTGCCGAAACCCGCAAATGTTTGCAGTTTGCCGATACGCTGTAAAAATTTCCAAAATCCACCAAAACAAACCGATACGGGCGAAAAAGACGCTCATATTTGAAAAAAATCGTAAATTTTTTCAAAAACATTTCCAAAAAACAAGAAAATTGTGTTGACAACTCTTTTTTAATGTGATATAATAAGACAGGTTGTAATTTCACGCAGTGCCGATTTGCGGAAAACAAACCGACATTTGCGAAAAATTTTTAACGGAAGGGTTGATGTGCAATGAAAAATCAACGCAAGAAAACAGAAGCAAGAAACTTCAGATTTTCCGCTGTTGCGGCCATTCTTTTGATGCTCGCAACGCTCATCTGCTGTTTCACGGTCATCGCCTCTGCCGATACCGCAAGGTTGGAAGTGGGAATCGACGATCTGACAGTCGGTACCAACCTCACAGCCAACACGGCAGGCAACGGCTACTACAAGACCTATGACGGCAATACGACCGCCGACATTGGGGTGGACTCCGCCAAGGTCGGAATAGACGAGGAGGATCTGCCTTATGTCGAGCTTGTTGTAACGTCGGCTGTCTTTGACAGCAAGGATGTGGAGAGCGCCTCCAAGATCACAGTGTCTTTCGAGGTTCGATTGACAGAAGCCGGAACACAGGCCGGTAAGACCGAGCTGCTGGATAAATATACGGCGCCCCGCGCTCTCATTCTTGAGGCGTCGATCAAGCCCGCCACTCTGAGTTGGGCTGCCGATGCTACCGCAAATGTGACCTATGCGCCCGGTACCACCGTTTACAACGTCGATATTACCGCACCGGCGCTGAGCGGCATGGTGAACGGTGAGAGTGCGCCTGCCGTCACTTCCGTTCCCAAGGCTACCGTGAGCGGCGTGAATGGCAAGGGGACTTACACCACCTCCGTGGATGTTGTGCTTGACAGCAAAAACTATGTTGCCGCACCTCTCACGGTCAGCGTTGCCGTGGATCCCGTTACGATCACTAAGATCGAGTGGAACCTGCCCAAGACCGCTTTCGAGTGGGGAGACGCTACACTGGATGAGATCTCGGTTGTCGGCTTTGACGCACAGGATAACCCCTATGCGCTCGATATTACATATCCCGAGGGCTTTGGCAACGTGGGTACGCATAGGCTGACCGCCGTGGAGCCCAATGATAACTATACCATTTTGAATACGGTTTCCCCCGACACCAGCATTACCGTCAACAAAAAGGTGTTCAATGTCAGCTTTACCGACGTTGCGTATATCGGCAACGCGGGCATTCAAGCCGATCCGACCGAGTTTATGCTGACCGTTGAGGGCGATATCCCCGCAAATATCCGTGCGCTCATCACCTACACGGTCAATGGTGCGGCATTCTCGGGCACCTCCGAGTACGGTAGCTACACCGTTACCGCACAGCTCCCCTCCAACGCAAACTACGAGTTCAAGGATGTTACGGGTAACACCTTGACTGCTACCATGACCATTCTCAAGCAGTATATTGCCGCAGGTACCGCGGATGCTCCCTATCAGCTCATTCTGATCGGTGAGAACGGTTTTGCGGGTGACATCACCGCAAACGTGACCATTCCCGTTATCAACCGCCGTGCCCTTCGCGGTTTCCGTCAGCACACCGAGTACACCTTGAATGTGACCGGTGCCGACGGCGAGACCTTTACGGTCCTTATCCCGATCTCCGATACCCTTTACGGAAAGCGTCTTTCCGCACTGACCGCCGACGATCTTTATATATATGAAGAAGCAAACAGTAGCATGACCGCGGCAACCGGAAAGAACTATACCGTTAGCGTGAAGGACGGTTATTACCAAATCGAAGGTGTTTCCGGCAGTGCCGCCATCACCTTTGTTCTTGCACCCGAGTACAACGCGCCCTTCTGGGCGACCGCACCCGGTATTGCACTTCTCATTCTGTTGATCATTGCATTGGTTGCACTTCTGCTCCTCATCGGTCTCTACCTCAAGCGTGTACGTCTGAGCGAAGAGAACGAGACCATGGTGATTGATACCGAGGGTGATGTTCCCGAGGTCGTTCCCGCAGTCATCGAGGATAAGGTCGACGCGGACGAGGCACTCGAGGGGAATGCCGACAGACTTGCCGACGAGCTTGCAAACGAGATCGAGGCAGAGCACGCAGAAGAAAACACCGAGGGCGTTGAAGAAGCAGTTTCCGACTCCATGGATGAACTCATGGAAGAGGTATCCGCAATCGAGCTTGAAAAAGAGGTTGAGGAGACCGTGGAAGAAACGGTTGACGAGACCGATGTCGCGGCTGAGATGGCTGACGAAATGGCAGAACGCCTGCAAGAGACTGTCGAGACAGAGGATGTTGAGGCAGAGGCGGACGAGGACGCACTCCGCACCGCAGTCGCAGATGCACTGGCAGAGAACTTCAATGAGTCCGCAGATGCTACCGAGGCGATCGCAATCATTCCCGCGGTCGAGGAGGAAGAGTCTGACGAGATCACTCCCGAGGACTTCAGAGCCGTTGTCGATGCAATTGTCAGCGAAGCAATGTGCAACACGATGGAGATTCCCGAAGCTGTCGAAGAAACAGCCGAGGAAGAGACTGTTGCCGAAGAAGAAACAGCGGAAACCGTCGAAGAGACTATCGCCGAGGAAACCGCCGAAGAAGTCACCGAAGAAGTTACCGAAGAGGTTGCGGAGGAGACAGCCGAAGAGGTTGTTGAAGAAGCTACCGAGGAAGTTGCCGAGGAGACCGTTGAGGTCGCTGAGGAAGAAACTTGCGAAGAGGCTACCGAGGAAACGACGGAAGAGATCGTTGTTGAGGAAATGAGCAACGATGATATCTGTGCAGTTGTAGCCGATTCCGTTGCCGAGGCGTTCGAGCTTGTCAGCGTGGACGGCGTTGCACCCAAGGCTGTTGAGGGCACTACGGTCGAGACTATTACCGAGGCTGTGAACAACGCGGGCGATGCAAACATTCCCGAAACATGGACTGCAGAGATGGCAGACGCGGTGAAAGAAGCCGTTGTCGATGAGCTTGCCGCACGTCTGATCGTTGAGGAAGCGCCCGTTGTCGAGGAAGAGCCTGCTGTGGAAGCATTCGCCGAGGTCACCGAGGAGGTTGCCGCTTCCGATGAGGACAGCGATGACGATAACGATGCCGAAGAGGATGAAGAGGACTACGGTGCATTCGGCTCCATGCCGCTCGACTTTATCGACGCGGTTGCCGAGGCAGACAAATACGCCGCAATGCTCGAGGACGAGCGTAACGGTTATGTCCGCATCGTTACACGTTACAAGAGGAGCTTCCAGTCGCGTCTTGCACAGTCGCAGGGCAATGTTCAAGAGTATTACAATATTATCAAGAACGCGCTCCTGTCCTATAAGGGTGTCAAGAACCGTATCAGCTGGAACTACGAGGCATTCAACCGCGGCAGAACGCATGTCGCAAAGCTCAATGCAAAGACCAAGACCTTGTACCTGTACTTGGCACTTGATCCCGCAGAGCTTGTTGATACCAAGTACGGTATCGTGGATATGTCCTCCAAGAAGAAGTATGCAAGCGTACCCGTGCTCATGAAGATCAAGGGCGAACGCAAGTTCAAGTATGCGCTTGAGCTGATCGACAAGCTTTGCGGAGAGAACCTCACGTTGCCGAAGCTGGAGACCGAGGAAGTCGATTACCGCATTCCTTACCAGACCACCGAGGAACTGGTACAGGCGGGTATCGTCAAGAAGATGGTCGCAAGCGTGCCCGTTGTTTACAGCGAGGCAGACACCGCTGAGACGAGCGCTCCCGAGGAGACCGCCGCAAGCGCTACCGCTGAGGCACAGGAGGTCACGTTCATCGCGCCGACCGACGCGCCCGCAGTAGAGGCAGCCGCTGAAGAAGTTGCCGCCGAGGAAGCAGTGGTAGGGGAACCCGCAACCGAAGCACCGGTTGAGGAAGCTCCCGCCGAAGAAGTTCCCGCAGAGGAAATTCCCGCTAACGCGGAAACCTCCGAGGAAGAAAATAAAGAAATCTAAAACCAAATAGATTGCTTTGCGGGGGCTGTCGCAATATGTGACAGCCCCCGTTTTTCAACTTTTTTCTTTTTTTCTATTTACAAAAAGCGATTTTCTGTGTATAATATTAGCAGTAGCATTTTTATCGGTACCCCCGAGGAAAAGGAGTCCATAGGTCATGAAAGAAACGACGACCGAGTTGAGTAAGATCGGAAAGAAAATTAAGGAGCAGATCACACAGACGGAGCGTAAGATCGCGCAGACCCTCGTGTCGGCGGAGAGGGAAGTGCGCGAGACCGTGCAGACCGTCAAGGAGCGCGATCCCGCCGCGCGCAGTACTGCCGAGGTGTTGCTTCTGTATTCGGGCGTACACGCCATTATGGCGCACCGTGTGGCGCATAAGCTGTACGAGAGCGGACATTATTTTTCGGCGCGCGCGCTCAGCCAAACGGCGCGTTTTATGACGGGGATTGAGATCCACCCCGCGGCAAAGATCGGCAAACGCTTTTTCATTGACCACGGTATGGGCGTGGTCATCGGCGAGACCACGGAGATCGGCGACGACTGTACCATCTATCAAGGCGTGACCTTGGGCGGTACGGGTAAGGACATCGGTAAGCGTCACCCTACTTTGGGCGATAATGTCATGGTCGGTGCGGGCGCCAAGGTGTTGGGACCGGTCTACATTGGCTCCAACAGCAAGATCGCGGCAAACGCCGTGGTTCTGCATCCCGTTTCCGAGAACAGCACGGCGGTGGGCATCCCCGCCAAGGTCGTCAAGCGAGACGGTCAGCGCGTGCGAAATGATTTGGATCAAGTCCATATTCCCGACCCCGTAACCCAAGAAATGAACCGCTTAAACATAGCGCTTGAGGAACTCAAAAAAGAGGTGCTGCAGCTACGCTCCGTCCGTGAGACGAAGGCTGACGGCAACGCCGAAGAAGAAATGAAGAAGGATTGATCATGCAGGAACAAAACCAAAAAAGAGGACGTTTTATCGTGTTTGAGGGCATTGACGGTGCCGGAAAGACCACACAGATCGAGCTTTTGACGCGCCGTCTTGCGGAGGAGGGCAGACGTGTCCATCACACTGCGGAGCCTACCGAGTCGGTCAGCGGGGGACTGTTGCGTGACGCTTTGAGCGGCGTTTCCAAGCGTACCCCGTGTGAAATGGCGGCACTGTTTGTGCTTGACCGTATCTTTCACAACACCAATCCCGTCAACGGCATCGAAAAAATGCTTGCCGACGGCGTGGATGTCATTTGCGACCGATATTATTATTCCTCCTTGGCGTACCAAGGCAGTGAGACCGACGCCAAATGGGTGCAGGACATGAACCTTTCTTGCCCCGAGATCCGCCGTCCCGACCTTTGTATCTTCCTTGATCTTACCCCCGAGCAGAGCATGGAACGCATTGGAAGAGGCAGAGTGACCGTGGAGATCTACGAGAATGTCGACCGCCTTACGCGCGTCCGCGACCGCTTTTACAGCGTTTTTGAAGCCCTTGCCCCCACCGACCGCATCCGTGTCGTGAACGCCGCACGCTCTGTGGAGGAGATCCATAACGAGATCATGACCTTGGTGTCCGATCTTTTATAAGGACGCATCGTTTTTGTATATAAAAATCCCCGCAAACCGTTGATTTGCGGGGATTTGGTTTTCGGTCGGTTTTATGATTGAAGCGTCACGCTCTTGGCATAGGTAAACATATCCGCTTCCTGTTCCGCGTAATCGGACTTTAGGCAAGCAAATTGGATCAGCCAAAACGCATCGTCAGCTTTGTAAACGGCGGCAATATAGGAGTAGGTCTGTCCGCTTGCGTCGCTCTCATAAGTGAAATAAGTCAAACCGTCCTTGGTTTGCACGTCGGTGTCGGACATTTGATTGTTGGCGATCACAACATCAGCATAATCCGCAACGGTGGATTGGCTGTTCAAACCGGCGGCTTCCAACGTGGTAAAGCTCTCTTTCAGCGCCAAAACGGCAACCTTGGAGGAATCGTAAGCCACAGTGTAGCCCGCTTGTTCCTTTTCGGTAAAGCGGTTGGTCAGCGTAATGCTCATACCGTCTTTGGTAAAGGTCTCGGGCTCCACGGCGCAGCCGCAAAGTACAAGGGCAAATACCAAGGTTAAGATCAGCATCGGTTTTGCAAGGTGTTTCATCATCATTAAATCTCCTTTTGTGTTGATGCTAATATTATATCATGATATGGAAGAAAAGTCAAGCGGCGAAAAAAATATTAGATTGTCGCAGTTTGACAGATTTTTTCTTTTTCTCGAGAGTTTTTCATGATATCATGCTTATATAACAAAACGCGTTGAAAGTTTCCCGGAAAAACATCCAAAAGTAAATGCCGTTGCCATGGGAGAATCTTCACGGCAACAACATTTACTTTTTAAGTATGAGATTGAGTTCAACCGTAATCATGTGGACCATTTTGGGTGGTGGTAACCGCCTTCTCCCACGGAGAAGGTGTAAGGCTGTGCGGGAGCTATTGTTTGGAACAACGTACCGGCATTCCCATACCGTCAGAAAACTGTCGAAAGAGGCACAATCATTCCGGTGATAAAATATAAAATGCGTTGAAAGTTTTGGGAGGGTGTGGGAACCCTTTTTTCAAAAAGGTTCCCACAAAAAATATCCAAAAGTAAATGCTGTTACCGTGGAAAATCTCTGCCACCTCTTGACAATTTCCTTGGAAAATGCTATAATAAAGTGATTATGTAACGATACAGGAGAACAACCATGAACAATTCAGAAAAAACAATGGACAAAATCGTTGCGCTTTGCAAAACGCGCGGCTTTATTTTCCCCGGCTCCGAGATCTACGGCGGACTTGCCAACTCTTGGGACTACGGACCTCTCGGCGTGGAATTTAAGAACAACGTCAAGCGCGCTTGGTGGAAAAAGTTTGTACAGGAGAGCAAGTACAACGTCGGTCTTGACAGTGCCATTATCATGAACCCGCAGGCTTGGGTGGCTTCGGGACACGTTGGTGGATTTTCGGATCCTTTGATGGACTGCAAGCAGTGTAAAATGCGTCACCGCGCGGACAAGCTGATCGAGGATTACGCATTCCAAAACGGACTGAATGACAACCCCGCAGGCTGGAGCTTTGAGGAAATGGCAGCCTACATCAAGGAAAAGGGCATCGGATGCCCGCAGTGCGGCGGTCATGATTTTACCGACATCAAAAAGTTCAACTTGATGTTCAAGACCTTTATCGGCGTTACCGAGGACAGTTCTAACACCGTCTATTTGCGCCCCGAGACCGCACAGGGTATCTTTGTCAACTTCTCCAACGCACAGCGCACCACGCGCAAAAAGCTACCCTTTGGCGTGGCACAGATCGGTAAATCTTTCCGCAATGAGATCACACCCGGTAACTTTATTTTCCGTACCCGTGAGTTCGAGCAGATGGAGCTTGAGTTCTTCTGCAAGCCGGGGACCGACCTTGAGTGGTTCGCTTTTTGGAAGGACTATTGCCACAAGTTCCTGCTCAACCTCGGCATGCGCAAGGAAAACCTCCGTTTGCGCGACCATGATCCCGAGGAGCTCTGCTTCTACTCCAAGGCAACCACCGACTTTGAGTTCCTGTTCCCGTTTGGCTGGGGGGAACTATGGGGCATCGCCGACCGTACCGACTATGACCTCGGTCAGCACCAAACGCACAGCGGCAAGGACATGACCTATTTCGATCAAGAGACCAATGAACACTATATTCCTTACGTGATCGAGCCCTCTTTGGGCGCCGACCGCGTGGCGCTTGCTTTCTTGGTGGACGCTTACGACGAGGAAGTGATCGACGCCGAGAAGAACGACATCCGCACCGTCCTGCATTTGCATCCCGCGCTGGCGCCCTATAAGGCAGCCGTGCTCCCGCTCTCCAAGAAGCTTGCCGACAAAGCCGGCGAGATCTACGACGAGCTCTCCAAGTACTTCATGGTCGACTACGACGAGACCGGTTCGATCGGTAAGCGCTATCGCCGTGAGGACGAGATCGGTACGCCCCTTTGTATTACCGTTGACTTTGAGACGGTTGGCGACGATAGCAAGCCCGCGGACAACTGTGTCACCGTCCGCGACCGCGATACCATGGAGCAGGTCCGTATCCCGATTTCCGAGCTCAAGGCTTATATTGAAAAGAAGATCGAATTTTAAGCTTTATTTTTCATGGGGAAACCTTTGAGAAAAGTAAACGTGGAAAGCCATGTTCTAAGCGGCAAAGCCGTTTTATTTCCCCATACCCCTTTCAAAAAAATCCAAAAGGTTTTGGTAACGGAGGGGGATGGCTGAAAACAACTCAAAAAGAAATAACCGCTCAGCGATCAAGCTGAAAGCGGTTATTTCTTAATTCGGCAAGGAAGTCACCGTCACCGGTGACTTCTGCATTGTTTGAATACTCTGTTTTTGTCAATCTTTCTGAAAAAATTTACGGCACCGAGCAATCGGGGCTTTTTTTAGTTGTCCTTTCGTGTTTTTTGATCACTTCCAGTCGGAAGGTTACTACACCGTCGGGACAACAAAATTTAATCGAGGTCGGACTGTCTCCACCAAGATTTATCAAATTTCCATCGGCACGCGCAGCCTCCATGATGGGAAAAACTTTCAACATTGATTTTTGGCAAAACTCAGCGGGGCATCCATATTCACAGTGATAGGTATCTCCAATTTCATGACCGTTACGGCAATCAATTACGCCATTTGGATTTTTCTTCCCATTTACTACGGTTATTTTAAAAGATGTATTTTCTTTTATAAATCTTTTCATGATGAAACCATATTCCTTGTTGAAAAGTTTTTGAAAGGTGTCGAGAAACCTTTTTCAAAAAGTTTCCTGACAAAAATGCGTCCTTACTGCAACCGTTTTTTCAGATCAAACAAGAACGACATACACTCAAACGGGGAGAGGGTGTTGAGGTCAACGGCTTTGAGCTCGGCAATGACCTGCTCGTTGATGCAATCGTCAAAGGAAATAAGGCTGTCATCCTTTTCCTCGGTCTTTTTCTTGCGTCCGATGCCGCCCTCGGTGCTCTCCGAGATGGCTTTGGAGGTCGCCTCGACCGACGCGAGGATCTCACGCGCACGCTTGATGACCTCATTGGGCAATCCCGCAAGCTTGGCAACCTCAATGCCGTAGCTGTCATCGGTGGAGCCGCGCACGATCTTGCGTAGGAAAGTGATGCTGTCCCCGCGCTTTTTTGCCGCGATGTTGTAGTTGACCACGCCCTCAAACTCCTCTTCCATTGAGGTCAGCTCGTGGTAATGGGTGGCAAACAGCGTCTTGGCGCCGATTTTGCGGCTGTTGGTGTACTCGACGATGGCGCGGGCAATGCTCATGCCGTCAAAGGTCGAGGTCCCGCGCCCGACCTCGTCGTAAATAATGAGGCTCTTGCGCGTGGCGTTCTTGAGGATATAGGAGACCTCGTTCATCTCGAGCATAAAGGTCGACTGCCCCGACGCGAGATCGTCCGATGCCCCCACACGGGTGAACACCTTGTCGACCACACCGATACGAGCCTCGGCGGCGGGAACGAATGAGCCGATTTGTGCCATGACGGTGATCAACGCGACTTGACGCATATAGGTCGATTTACCCGCCATGTTGGGGCCCGTAATGAGCATAAGACGGTTGGCGGTGGTATCGAGATAGACGTCATTGGGGACGAAATAAGCGTCCTTGACGAACTGCTCGACCACGGGATGTCTGCCGTCTTTGATGTCGATGATATCTCCGCTGTCGACCTCGGGACGGACGTATTTGCTTTTGCTTGCCACCGTGGCAAGTGAGAGATAGACGTCGACCTCTGCAAGCAGTGCGGCGGTTTTTTGGATGCGCGCGCTTTGCTCGGAGACATAGTTGCGGATCTGTTGGAAGAGCTCATATTCCAACGCGCAGATCTTGTCCGCCGCGCCGAGGATCGTTCCCTCTAAGTCCTTGAGCTCCTGTGTGATGTAACGCTCACAGTTTGAAAGCGTCTGCTTGCGGATGTAGCGGTCGGGGACTTGGTCGATCAAAGACTTTGTTACCTCGATGTAGTAGCCGAACACCTTGTTGTAGTTGACCTTGAGTGTTTTGATGCCGGTTGCCTCGCGCTCCTCTTCGGCAAGCTTTTCGAGCCACCCCTTGCCGTCCTTCATGACCGAACGCAGATAGTCTACGTCCTTGTGGTAGCCGTCGGCAATGATGCCGCCCTCACGCAGAGAAAAGGGCGCGTCCTCGGCGATCGACTCGGTAACGGTCTTGTAAATGTCCTCCAGCGTGTCAAGCTCTCCGCAAACACGGCAAAGCTCCTCGCTCTTGCACTGTGACAACAGCACGCGGATCTCTGGCAGGACCGCTGCCGTGTTGCTGACCGCGCGCAGATCCTTGCCATTTGCACTGCCGTAAACGATACGGGTGATCAGACGTTCAAGGTCAAGCACGTGCGACAGCGCCTCGGTCAGTTCTTCGCGCAACATAAAGTTGCCGCAAAGCTCCTCCACAGCACCCTGTCTCTTGACGATTGCCGACGTGGAGAGCAACGGGTGTTCCACCCACTTGCGCAGCATCCGCGCACCGGGAGCGGTCTTGGTCTTGTCCAATACCCAAAGGAGTGAGCCTTTTTTCTCCTTGGTGCGCATCGACTCGGTGAGCTCCAAATTGCGGCGGGTGTTGATATCCATCTCCAAATACTGTCCGTCGGAGTAGATGTTGAGCTCCTTGATATAGGAAATATCGCTTTTTTCGGTGTCAATGAGGTAGGAGAGCACCGCCCCCACCGCCATGATCAGCGCCTTGTTTTCAAGCACCTCGGGGCGGAGCTGTTCCCCAAATTGCGATTTGACCAGCTCTCGGCAGACGGCGGCGTCAAAGCGTGCCCCCTGTCCGTCGGTCAGCATCATGTCACCGTGAGACACGATAAACTCGCCGATCTCACCCATGTTGGCGCGTTTGAGATTGCAAAGGATCTCACGCGGCGCATAGGTGCCAAGCTCGTTGCGGAGCCGTGCATCCATGTTGTTGCCGTCAAAGCTTGTGGCGTAGACCTGCGCGGTGGAAATATCGGCAAAGCAGACGCCGTAGTCAAATTCCCCCATGTAAAGCGCGCACAGGTAGTTGTTTTTGTGCTCGGAAAGGAGATTGCTTTCAATCAGCGTGCCCGGAGTGATCACGCGCACGACCTCGCGCTTGACCAGTCCCTTTGCCAGTGCGGGATCCTCCATTTGCTCACAGATCGCCACCTTGTAGCCTTTTTCGATCAGCTTTCCGATATATCCCTCGCAGGAATGGAAAGGAACACCGCACATCGGAGCTCTTTCCGCCTCCCCGCAGTCTCTGCCGGTCAGTGTCAGATCGAGCTCCCGCGACGCAATGACGGCGTCGTCAAAGAACATCTCGTAAAAATCACCGAGACGGTAAAACAAGAGATAATCCTTGTATTGATCCTTGACTTGAAAATATTGTTCCATCATTGGCGTCATGGCGGTATGCTCCTTTTTTTGTTTTTTCTTTTCGTCAGAAACTTTTTGAAAAAAGTTTCCGAGACTGTAGATAAAACTAACGAGTTTTGTCAGTTTGCTGAAAGTTTTGGTCGAGCTTTTTCAAAAGCTCGCGCAGTGGAGGGCGCGGAGCCCTCCTCGCGCTCCGCAGAGCGCGAAATTTTTCTTTCGGCGTTTTCTTTTTGCAATTTGACATTTTTTTACCTTTGGTCTATTCCTCTGAGAAACCTTTTGAAGAGAAGTAAACGCGGCAAGCCGCTGCGCTTCCGACACCTTCAAAAACTTTTATCGCATTTTAAGATTGGCAAAAACGCATTGTCCCTTTCCCGTTCCTTGATGCGGGGCATCCACGGGAATGCTTGTGCACAGCTCGTCGGATACTGCGCTCCATGCTCGCTGTGCGAGTATTGCTCAATGGCATCCTCCGCAGGTACTGCAATTGTGCGTACAACCGCTTGGCTGCTCACCCGTGATCTGTGTCATAATGGTCTGATTGACGCTGTTCATCAGCTCGTTGACTTCGGCTTGCGCACGGTTGAGCTCGGCAAAGGTCGGGTTTTCGGTGATCTGCTTGTAGAGCTCGTCAATACGGCGCTGAATGGTCTCGATAAAATGCAGATCGCGGTCGGGCTTTGCCACCTCTCTTTGCATTGCTTTTTGCTGAACATCGTACTCCAGCATACATTTTTGTAATGCGGGATCAGCTTCGTATGCCTTTTTCGCTTCTTCCAGCGCAATCAGACGCGCGTCATCCTTCAGCTTTTTGCCAAGCTCGGCGGCGAGTTCAAAAATTTCCATCATTTTATCATTCCTTTCGGTTCATTGTGATTGCTTTTGTCCGTACAGCGCAAAGGCGTCGGCACGGTCGACTTGAAAGTCAACATAGGTTCCCGTATCGGCGGGGAAGCCTTCAAAAAAGGCGATCTTGTTGCCCTCGGTGCGCCCCGAATAGAGGGCGGGATTGGTCTTGCTCACGCCGTCGCACAGTACGCGCAGTGTTTTGCCGACCAAGGGTTGGTTCTTTTCCAGCGAAATGGCGTTTTGCACGGCGAGTAATCTCTCAAAGCGCGCGCTTTTGACGGCGGGCGGGACTTGATCCTCCATTTCCGCGGCGGGCGTTCCCTTGCGCGGGGAGTAGATAAAGGAATACAGCATGTCAAACCGCACCTTTTCGAGCATGGCAAGCGTATCCGCAAAATCCTCTTCGGTCTCTCCCGGGAACCCGACAATGATGTCCGAGGTCAGCGTGACATCGGGGATCTTCTCGCGCATATATGCCACGGTGGCGTCATATTTTGCAGTGTCATAATGCCTGTTCATCACGCGCAGAATCTTGTCACTGCCCGATTGCATGGGCAGATGAAACTGATGCGCAATGTGCTTGGATGCCGCCATGACGTCGATCAGCTTGCGGCTCGCATCCTTGGGATGGCTGGTCATAAAGCGCAACAGGAAGTCGCCCTCGATCATGTCAAGACGTTCGAGCAGATCGGCAAAATCGTAAGGGTACCCGCTGTCCTTGCCGTAGGAGTTGACGTTTTGACCGAGCAAAGTGATGTCGCGGTAGCCGTTTGCAACCAGTCCCTCGACCTCCTTGACAATTTCCTCCATCTCACGGCTTCGCTCACGTCCGCGGACGTAAGGAACGATGCAGTAAGAGCAAAAATTGTTGCACCCATACATGATCGACACCCACGCGCGGTAGGAGCTTTCACGGTGGATCGGCAAGCCCTCGGCAACTTGATACGCGCTTTCCTCGGGGCAAAACACGCGCTTGCCTTTATCCAGCTTTTGGCAGATCAACTGCGGCAGACGGTGCAGAGAGGAGGTTCCAAACACAAAATCCACATACGGGTAACGGTGTTTGATGTCATCCTTGCGGTGCTCCTGCGTGACCATGCACCCGCAAACACCGATGAGCAGTTCCGGCTTTTTTGCCTTGAGGTGCTTATATTGACCGATGATGGAAAGCGCCTTTTGCTCGGCGTGCTCGCGGATGGCACAAGTGTTGACCATAATCAAGTCGGCGTCCTCGGGTATGCGAGTCAGCGCATATCCCATCGCCTGTGCCATGCCGGTCAGCTTTTCGCTGTCCGCCTCATTTTGCTGACAGCCAAAGGTCAAAACAAAGGCTTGTCTCCGTGCCCCCGTCTCGGCGGCATAAGCGTCGTTTTCCGCGCACAGACGTGCGATATACGCCTGTTGCGCATCTACTTCCTCCTGTGGCAAAATGTTCTTCTCGTTCATTCTCTCAGACCTTCCGATAAACAATAATACTTCATTTTATATTATACACCATCAAACAAAAAAAGTCAATAGAAAGAACAGAACAACTTGCGGGAGTAGTGTTGTGTTACAATAGATGTGAGACTAAAAGTAAAAAAAGAATAGAAAAAGTGATTGAGTTCTGTTAAAATAAAGTCACCACAACCAAATCTAACAGAAAGGACTCAATCACTTCATGAAACATTATACCACAAACAAA
>JAFTKO010000035.1 GCA_017453205.1 Clostridia bacterium
AAGGCTATGATTTTCACTCTTTGGATAATGAATCTTTGCAAAATATTGTTTTATCTATTAATTTGAGACCTAAAAAATGCTTGGGCTGGCTTTCTCCCTTTGAAGTGTTTTTTGGTGTTGCACTTGCTTGACATTCTGCCGGGGACCGCTTGCGGTGGAGGGAGTCCTCAATGCAAAGTTGCTTTTTATGAAAGGTCAGAAATGTAACTTCCCATTGATAAGACAGCAAGATTTGAAACGAGACCCCACTGCGGCTTCGCCTTGTGCTTTTGCTCCATTCGTTACTCATTGCGCAAAAGTTCGACTTCGCACCACGTTTGGTTTTATCGTTCGTGCTCTGCAATTTCCACGGCGTTCCGTAAACCTCATAGAGGTTTAACGGAATGCGTAGCATTCCTGCTCAGCGATGACGCATAGAGGTGATGTGCGGTGATTGGTACTTGTTTGGATAGAGGCAGAGAGCGGATGCCGCGTTATGCTTCAGCGACGCGGCACGGATGAAGTGAAAAATCTGCATAAACCCAAAATCCATACTGCACAAACGGCTTTCACCATCGCAAATCAAAGAAGGAACCGTAATGTTTGCGGTTCCTTTCGAGGGGAGTAATGTCCGATTCGGTGAAAGTTTTTGGAGGTGTCGGAACCTTTTTTCAAAAAGGTTCTGACAAAAAATATTACCCCATATATCCGCGAATGCGCATAAGCGTGAGGCGGTTGCGCACCATGGGAGAGTAGCGGAAGAGATCGGCGGTCATGTCGGTGGGGAGACCGATGTCGTCGAGGACGGTGCTGCCGCCGCAGACAGCAAGGAGACGGCGGATCTCGTCACCGGTCGGGATGTCTGCCACGATGGCTTGAATGTCGCCCCAAGCTTCACGGAGATTGCCCTCGGTGACGGCAGAAAGGGGATCGTTGCGGTTTTCTTCGACGATCTCGCCCGCAAGAGCCGCAAAGACGGTTTCGATCTCGTCGGCGGTCACAGTGCCGGCTTTGCCGTAGACAACGGCGTCGGCGGCAAGGGAAGCGAGACGGTGATATTCGTCGCAGACCATCGCCGTGGCGACTCCTACCTTTTCGCCGTGGTAGGCGTCGTTAAAGCCGTTGAGCACACCCATTTCGATCAGATGTGAGATGTGGTGCTCGGCACCCGACGCAGGGCGCGAGTTGCCCGCCATTTGCATGGCAAGCCCCGAAAGCACCAGAGCGTACATCAGCTTTTCGATGGCGGCGGGGGTGGCTTTGGCGATCAGATTGATGTTTTCCACCACCTCGCGCACGGCTTCTTCCTCCAAACGCACGATCTCGGGACAGTAGTATTCGCCCGTGAGACGGTGACCGATCTTCCAGTCCGCAAGTGCCGTATATTTGCCCAACAGGTCGCCCACACCTGCGGCGGTGAGCGCACGGGGCGCTTTGGCAATAATCGCGCTGTCAGCGACCATGGCAACGGGACCTACCGCCGTAAGGGTGCGCTTGACACCGTTCCAGGTCATTGCCGCCACGGTGGAGACAAAGCCGTCCACGCTTGCCGCAGTGGGGACAGAGATGAACGGGATGTTTTGATGGTACGCGATGTAGCGGGTGATGTCGTGCACCGTGCCCGAGCCGACGGCAAGGAGCAGATCGCACTCCGCGGGGATTTGCGCCTGTGCCGCGGCAACGCCTTTTTCGTTGGCGTGGAGATTGTCGGGATTCAGACGGACGGTCGTCAGCGGAAGCCCGAAGCATTCCACAAGCTTGCCCGCCGCAAGGTAGGTGTTTTCATCGCAGATCATTACCATGTGTGAGAATTTGCCCACTTTTTCGATCAGCGCGGGGAGCTGTCGGAGCGCGCCCTCGTGCATCAAGAGATGCTCGAGCGAAAGCCCGTGCGCTTTGCCGCAAACACAGGTACCGCTGTTGTCACGCAGAGCGGCAAAGCGTTCCTCCACGCTCTCGGTGTCCTCTTTTTTGACCTGTCCGTAGTAGGCGTTTTTGCCGTGCTTGCGCAAAAAGTGCTTGTCGAGCAGGGTGTCGCCGATGGACGGGAGCATCGCACCGCCCAGCAGATTGCCGTACAAAGCCATTTCGGCAACCTTTTCGGTCACAAACGCGTTCTCCACCGCTTTTTCGGCATTCTTGCCCCAAGCGAACACACCGTGCGACGACACCAGCACTGCGGGGACTTCCTCGTAGTTGTGTTCCCGAAAGGTCTCGACGATGATGACGCCCGTGTTGTGCTCATACGCGCCGTTGATCTCGGCATCGGTCATGTCCCGCGTACAGGGGATGGCGCCGCGAAAATGGTCGGCGTGGGTGGTGCCCAGTGCGGGAATGCCTTGCTTTGCCTGTGCAAACGCCGTGGCGCAGACCGAGTGCGTGTGCACGACGCCGCCGATGTTGGGGAAGCGGCGGTAGAGCTCGAGGTGCGTGGGCGTGTCGGACGAGGGCGAGAGTCTGCCCTCCACGGTCTTGCCGTCCTCGAGGTTGACGACTACCATGTCCTCCGCTTTCATTTCTTCGTAAGAGACGCCCGACGGCTTGATGACCACCAATCCGTGCGCGCGGTCGATGCCCGAGACGTTCCCCCACGTCAGACTGATGAGCCCGTATTCTTTGAGCAAAAGGTTGGCGCGCAGGACCTGTTGTTTGAGTTGTTCCAGCATATGATTTTTCTCCAATCTTATTGACAAAATTTGTTTTTTTGCGTATAATAAGTATATCGGATTGAAAACAAAAAAGCAATAAGCGGCGCAAAGTTCGATAAATGCGCATTTTGACGTCAATTTTTGCACAAAAACAGGAGGAATTATGAAAACAAACGAGCGCGAAGAGTCAATTCTTTCCATTTTGAAAAAGCAGCGGTTTGCAAGCGTGAGTCAGCTTGCGGGGATGCTTTACATCAGCCCGTCCAGCATTCGGCGCGATCTGACGCGGCTTGAGAACGCGGGCTTGGTGGAGCGCAACTACGGCGGGGTGATCCTGCGGGGAGACCTGCACACGGCGGCGCCCTTTATGATCCGCGGCGAGCAGAACCGCACGCTCAAAAAGGAGATCGCCGCAAAGGCGTCGTCGCTGTTGCGCGACAATGTCACGGTCCTACTCGACGATTCGACCACGGCGTTTTACATGCTGGAGCATCTCAAAAAATTTAACAACATTTCTCTTTTTACCAACAATCTGACCACGGCAATACACGCCATCGAGCAGTCGATCAAAACCTACATGATCGGTGGGAGCTCTACCAACGGCTCGGTGGTGATGTGCGGCAGCTATGCGTTGGACATGCTGGACAAGATCTACGCCGACATCTGCTTTTTCTCCTCCTTTGCCCTTGCCGATAACGGCGACATCTACGACTGCACCGAGGAAGCCAACGCCGTCCGCCGCAAAATGCTTGACCGCAGTGCTACACGCGTCTTTCTCTGCGACAGCTCCAAATTCCACACCCACGCCGCCCACCGCCTCTGCAACCTCTCCGACATCGAATATGTTTTCTCCGACAAACAATTGCCGAGCGGGGAAGTGTAGGAACGCGTTTCTTTGCGGGGGATTTTTTTCGAGAAAACTTTTTGAAAAAAGTTTTCTCGAGCTCTTTCAAAAACTTTCACCAAATTGGATATCGCTCCCCTTGGAAGGAACCGCGAACACCTCGGTTCCTTCTTTTGTTTTGCGAATGGTGAAAGTCGTTTGTGCGGTGCGGATTGGGGGATTATGAACAGCTCCTTGCCGCGCCGCTGAAGCATAACGCGGCAGGTTATCCTGCGGCTTCGGCGGCATCCAACTTGTCATACCAACGCAGGGCGGCTCTGCCAAAATCATCATCCAACATTTCCTCGGGCGTCTTGTTTCGCCACTCGCCCCAATCCAATGCAGGATCCGTGTCCCTCGGTTGCCCGTATTCTTCTTGCCGTTTTCTCTCGCCGCGTTCGGCGGAGCCTGTCCCGGGACGGTGGACCTGTCGGGATTGGGAAAGGTTCCACGGAGCGCGGGCGCGGTCATCGTGCCACCAATCGAGAAGAACTTGGAACGCCCCTTTGCCATGGGTATTTCCATAGGACGCAGCACGTGCGGCTCTCTCGGAGATGTAATCGGTAGGGATGCCCTTGGCAATCAATTCTTCACGTTCCTCCTCACATAGCTCTGCGGAGCGAGGGGACGGGACGGGCGGAGCGGGAGGAGAAAAGCGCTCTTTTTCCATGTCCCTATCCATGTCCCATTCCAACTCCGTATCCATATCGAGATCCATTTCCTTATCCTTTTCCCTATCCCTATCCCTATCCATATCCATATCGGCTTTTTTCGTTTCTTCCGAAAACCGTTCGCTTTCGGATAATCGGGATTGCTTTCTCGGTCTGCCGCCTTTTTTGCCATTCTCGGAATTTTGTTCGCACTTGGCAAGATAACTCGCATGGTCGCG
>JAFTKO010000022.1 GCA_017453205.1 Clostridia bacterium
CGTTGGATCGCGACCATGCGAGTTATCTTGCCAAGTGCGAACAAAATTCCGAGAATGGCAAAAAAGGCGGCAGACCGAGAAAGCAATCCCGATTATCCGAAAGCGAACGGTTTTCGGAAGAAACGAAAAAAGCCGATATGGATATGGATAGGGATAGGGATATGGAAAAGGATAAGGAAATGGATCTCGATATGGATACGGAGTTGGAAAGGGACATGGATAGGGACATGGAAAAAGAGCGCTTTTCTCCTCCCGCTCCGCCCGTCCCGTCCCCTCGCTCCGCGGAGCTATGTGAGGAGGAACGTGAGGAATTGATTGCCAAGGGCATCCCCGCCGATTACATCTCCGAGAGAGCCGCACGTGCCGCGTCCTACGGCAATACCCATGGCAAAGGGGCGTTCCAAGTTCTTCTCGATTGGTGGCACGATGACCGCGCCCGCGCTCCGTGGAACCTTTCCCAATCCCGACAGGTCCACCGTCCCGGGACAGGCTCCACCGAACGCGGCGAAAGAAAACGGCAAGAGGAATACGGGCAACCGAGGGACACGGAGCCCGCATTGGATTGGGGCGAGTGGCGAAATAAGACACCCGAGGAAATGCTGGATGATGATTTTGGCAGAGCCGCCCTGCGTTGGTATGACAAGTTGGATGCCGCCGAAGCCGCAGGGAGCGAAAGCGCCTACGCCATCTGAGGTGTGGCTTTCGATTGGGGGATGTCTGTACAAACGCGCGCCGAGGAAAGGGTAATACCGCCGCACAGCACGGTAAAGCATATTGCAGATATTCGATTTTTCTCTAAGAAATTTTTATGTATTTGAGCAGCTCCGCGATCAAATTTTCGGCATAGAGCGAAAAGCCGTTGTCATTTGGGTGCAAAAGATCCTCGGCGAAAAACGCGGGTGCAGGAGGCACAAGCTTCAGTCCGTCAATATGGATCAGTCCATAGTAATTTGCCGCGTCGATCACGATCTGCCGACAGTCTTGAAAACTGCCCATCTTTTTTCCGTCCCGTTTGCCGCGCCAAATGGGGGAGATTACAAAAATCAGCTTGTCCGCATATTCCTTGGCAAGCAGACCCAAATGTGCCGTGATCTGCGCGCGAAATTCCTCCTGCGTTTTGTAACGGTCAAAGTCGTTTGTCCCGTAAGCGACCAAAACAACCTCGGGATCGTAGGCGAGGCGGTCAAAGCTTTCCGGCAAATAGTAGGCTCCGCCGATCCCTTGGATCACGCTGTCCGCATTGAAGAAACGGGAGACGCGTTGCGCGTAGGAGAGCGAATCGTGCTCTGCCTCCCAGCCCTGTGTGATCGAGTCACCGATAAAGAGCATTTTGCGGTCAAATTGATGCGGCATCAGCGTTGCACCGTCATCCAGCTCCAGCCATCCCAATGCCGCGCAGTCATCGTGCGCGGGAAGGTAGAGGGTGACGCGCTTTTCGGCAAGCGGGTTGCCCAAGGGATCGCACAGGTCTGCGGAGATCTCGGACGTTTCATTGGCGTTGTATTGCTTGCGGAGCAGACCGTTGATGTACAGCTCATACTTTTTTCCCGACGTCGCACGAAAGGCGAGGCGTTGTGAGCTTGTATGAAAGTCGAGGCGCACACCCGTTGCGACCGAAGCTCTTTTGCCCAAGTCCTCGCGCTCTTTGTACCACACGTCGATCTGTTTTTGCGTGCATTTATAAAAATGGATGCCGTCGGCTTCCTCGACCACACGGAGCGCACCCACCGTGATTTGCTTGATCTGCTCAAGGGATAGTTTCATTTTCATCCTTCTCCTGTCTTGCGATTGATCGCTGATGTTTCCTTGTAAACGCGGTGTTTACACACGGACAAACCATTTTACCACAAATATGTAAAAAAGTCAAGTTGTTAAGCTCCTTTTACCACGGCAACGGCATTTACTTTTGGATATTTTTTGTGGGGAAACTTCTTAAAAGAAGTTTCCCCACGCCCTTTCAAGAACTTTGAACGCATTTTTTATGTCATCGTGGGAATGCCTGTGCCTCTTTCGGTAGTTTTCTGACGGTATGGGAATGTTTATTCGCTATTCCAAACAATCGCTCCCGCAAACCATTTGGTACCACTATGCTGATTACAGATCAAAAAGAACTCGAAAAATATGCAAGCTGCCATCGCCATTGATGCGATTACGGTGGAACACGATGTGATGATGAACAAGCCCATTGTCACCAAAGAGGGAAGATGGCTTTTGCCGATTGCGGTATGGCGCGACGGGGTAAAAGTCAAGTTTGAGACCGCGAGCTCCTCCAAGCTGTCGTTTGCTTACGAGAGCACCGATCAAGGAAAGAGCTTAGCAATGCTCGATGCCGAGAACTATGACGGTATTGCCGAGCTTGCAGGTCGTTACGTTCGGGCAATTTGTAAATCGGGGAATTGATGTTTGGCAATGAAAGGAACGCGGCTTTGCTGCGAGGGACAATTTACTCCCGCCAACGCCGACGGCAAGCGCGCTGACCAAAACTTTCAGCAAATAGATGGAAAAATCCGTTTTTCTTTCATTATGTAATTGACAATTATACATTTTTGTGATACAATATTCATATAAATTAAAAGAAAATGGAGGATATTTTCTATGTGTGATAACAATAAGTTTTATATTTGCGAGCATTGCGGCAATCTGATCGGCATGATCCATGACGCAGGTGTTCCCATGATGTGCTGCGGTCAGAAGATGACCAAGCTTGAGCCCGGCGTTGTTGAGGCGAGCCATGAGAAGCATATTCCCGTAGTTGCTGTTGACGGCAAGACCGTAACCGTAACAATCGGTTCGGTAGAGCATCCTATGGTAGAGGAACACAGCATTCTTTGGGTATACCTTCAGACCGACAAGGGCGGTCAGCGCAAGTGCCTTGAGGTTGGCAAGGCTCCCGTTGTGACCTTTGCGCTTGCCGACGAAAAGCCCGTCGCTGCATACGCATACTGCAATCTCCACGGGTTGTGGAAGGCAGAAATTTGATAAGGGGAAACAAAATAGGATGAACGCAAAAGTACATGAGCTGTTAAATCAGCAGATCAACAAGGAGTTTTACTCCGCATATCTTTACCTGGATTTCTCAAATTACTTTGAGGATGCAGGACTTGACGGATTTGCCAACTGGTACAAGATTCAAGCACAGGAGGAGCGCGACCACGCAATGCTGTTCTATCAGTACCTCCAGAACGAAAATCAAAAGGTAACGCTGGAAGCTATCGCTAAGCCCGACAAGGTATTTACCTGTCATATGGACGTGCTCAAGGCAGGTCTGGAGCATGAGGAATACGTTACCTCGCTGATCAACGATATCTATGCGGCGGCATACGAGGTAAAGGATTTTCGCACTATGCAGTTCCTTGATTGGTTCGTCAAAGAGCAGGGCGAGGAGGAGACCAACGCCAACGATATGATCACCAAGATGGAGCTGTTCGGCTCCGATCCCAAGAGCCTCTATATGCTCAATCAAGAGCTGGCGGCAAGAGTATATACCGCGCCCTCCTTGGTTCTCTAATTCTTACAGAAAGGAACTTAAAAAATGAAATACGTATGTGATGCTTGCGGCTGGGAATACGATGAAGCCGTCGGTGATCCCGATAACGGAATTGCACCCGGCACAAAATTCGAGGATCTTCCCGAAGACTTTGCTTGCCCTCTTTGCGGAGTAGGCAAGGACATGTTCTCAAAAGCCGAATAAAATCTATGAAGAGTCCACAGTAGTGAAACCATTACTGTGGCTCTTTCGTTTTCAAAATGGAATGAGGGGCAACCAAAACGGTCGCCCCCTCAATATTTGAGACGCAGTACACGAAAGAAAAGCTACTTTTATCCAAGAATCCTTTTCAGATCCTCCTCGGGTGTTGAGATCGGTGCTATGTTGTAGTGCTCCACCAAGAAGTTCAACACCCCGGGCGAAACAAATGCGGGAAGCGAAGGCCCGAGAAGAATATTCTTGATGCCGAGGTGAAGAAGCGTGAGCAGGATGCAGACCGCCTTTTGCTCGTACCACGAAAGAACCATAGAAAGCGGCAGGTCGTTGACACCGCAACCAAAGGCTTTGGCAAGAGCCACCGCTACCTTAATAGCGCTGTACGCATCGTTGCACTGTCCCATATCCATGATACGAGGCAGCCCACCTATGGTGCCAAGGTCAAGGTCGTTGAAGCGGTATTTTCCGCAAGCAAGCGTCAACACCACGCTGTCGGCGGGCGTTTGCTTTACAAATTCGGTATAGTAGTTACGTCCCGGCTTTAAAAGCTGTCAGCCCCCAAAAATCGGAGGAAGAAAGCAAAACGTATTTTTGACGAAAAATCCCGTTGAAAGACGAAAACTTTTTAGATTTTTATTGAAAACTGCCTTTGACAAAAACGGAATTTTATGCTATAATATTTAAGTCGAACAGCCACAGTGCGTAGAATCACGACGAGATTCTACGTGCTTTTTTTCTGTCTTGGCGTAGTTTTCAGGTAGCTTTTCTCGGATAAAGACTCCAAAATAAAACTGTTTGGAGGACTTTATGAATCAAGAACAGACTCAACAATTCTTGGGAAAAGAGAAGATTTCCAAGCTGATGCTGAAATTCTCGATCCCTTGCGTGCTTTCACTTCTCGTCAGCGCGCTCTACAACATCGTTGACCAGATCTTCATCGGGAACAGCGAGCTTTCCGCGCTCGGTAATGCTGCCACCGGTGTTGTATTTCCGATTTTCATCATCGCGCAGGCGTTTGCTTGGTGCTTTGGTGACGGTTGCGCCGCTTATCTGAACATCTGCCAAGGTAAAAAGGACACGAAGAACGCCACAAAAGCGATCGGTACGGGTATCGTCGTTACTCTCGCATCCTCGCTTGTGTTGATGGCAATTTTCTTTCCGCTGAAAACACAGCTTCTTACCTTGTTCGGCGCATCGGAGAACAGCATCGGTTATGCGGTGGAATACTTCAATGTCATTCTCGCATTCTTCCCGATCTATATGCTTTCCAATATGATGAATGCAGTCATCCGTGCGGACGGTAGCCCTGCATGGTCGATGGTTTCCATGGTTGCAGGTGCGCTTACTAACATCATCCTTGATCCTGTGTTCATCTTCGGCACAAAGTGGGGAATGTTCGGCGCGGCTCTCGCAACCGTTATCGGACAGACCGTTTCCTTTATCATCACGCTTGTTTATTTCTTCCGCACAAAGACATTCAAGCTGAATTTGAAAAGCTTTATTCCCAATTTTAAGGCATTCAAGGGAGCGTTGCAGCTCGGTGCCTCCTCGTTTATTACGCAGATGACCATTGTTATTATCTCCCTTGCTTGCAACATCCTCCTTGCCAAATACGGCGCAATGTCACAGTACGGTGTGGATATCCCGATTGCTATCATCGGTATTGAGAGCAAGGTGTTTACGGTAGTGATCAACCTTGTAGTCGGTATCGTTCTTGGTTGCCAGCCCATTATCAGCTATAATATGGGGGCAAAGAATTACGACAGAGTCAAGGAGCTTTACAGAAAGATTCTCATTTGCACCGTTGTCATCGGTCTTGCTTCCACCGCAATCTTTGAGCTTGCGCCCCGTGCGGTTGTCGCTATGTTCGGTGCGCCTACCAATATTCCCAACCCCGAGGATTATTGGGTGTTCGGAGAAAAGACCTTCCGCATCTTTCTTTGCCTTGTCACCTTTACTTGCATCATCAAAATGACCTCAATCTTCTTCCAAGCGGTCGGTAAACCCATCCGCGCGGTCATTGCTTCGATGATTCGTGACATTGTATGCTTTATTCCGCTGATCATCATCTATCCTGCTGTATTCGGTGGTGTTGAGGCAATCCTGTTTGCTTCTCCCTCGGCTGATCTTATCGCCATGATCGTGGCAATGGCGCTGACCGTTCCGTTCCTCCGTTCGTTGAAGATCACATCCACGGAAGAAAAGAACGAGGTTGCATTGAAGCCCTCGAAAAAGGGCGTTATTATCACAATCGCAAGAGAACACGGCTCGTCGGGGAAGCAAATCGGCAAGCGCGTAGCCGAAAAACTCGGGATTCCGTTCTACTATAAGGAAATGACCGCCCTTGCCGCGCAGGAAAGCGGACTAGATAAGGAGTTCATTTCCGACATCAACGCAAACTCTCCCACAATGCTCCATAGCCTTTACCTCAGTACAAGCGTTGTCCGGCAGGCAGTCGTTGCACAGGATAAGGTCATCCGCAAGATCTCCGATAACGGTAGCTGTGTGATCGTAGGACGTGCCGCGGATTATGTTCTCCGCGATTATGAGAATGTTGTGCGTATCTTTATTTACGCGCCCGAGGATTACAAGATCAAGCGTGTGATGGAGATTTACGGCGATAGTGCCGAGGATGCCAAGAAAAACGTCCGCCGTTCCGACGAAGCGAGAGCTTCTTATTACAAGAATATTTCCGAGCAAACTTGGGGTGACAGGCGGAATTACGAGCTTATGATCGACAGCTCTGTCGGTGTGGATGCTTCCGTGGATACCATTTGCACATACCTTCAAAACAGAGCTTAACAAAAAATTTCCAAAAAAATTCGACCTTGCCGTTATGCCAAGGCGTTCTCGGACGGATAAGCTTATGCTCAATCTTGTAGTGAGCGCAGAACACGTCAAAAGGATGTGTACGCTTGGTACGAACAATCCTTCTTCCGACCGACATGGTGGCACTTCTCGCAGAGCTAAAAAAGCAGACCAAGGGCGAGTGGATGTTTCCATCGCCCGAGAAAGAGGGAGATCCGAGAAATCCCACGGCGGTGTATCACCGATTCCAATTGATACTCGAAAGGTCGCATTGCAAGAAGGTGCGCTTCCACGACCTACGGCACACCTTCGCTACGATGGCGTTGGAGAATGGCATGGATATTAAACGCTTTCAGCCTATGATCGGGCATATAAGTTCGGAAACTACGCTGAACATCTACAGCTACATCACCGACACCATGCAACAGCAAGCGGCGGTTCGTATCAACCGAGAGAGTGACGGTACAAACGCAGAAATGCCAGAACCGCCACTTCCCAAAACGAGTCACAGCCCGAAAACGCCACAGAAACGGTTTTTGAGCCGTATAAGCCCAAGATAAGAAAGAGTGGCGCGGGATGCGTGACGATGACAAACGACCACCTATACGAAGGACGGTTCACGCCGAGAGTAAACGGCAAACGCATATCCAAAAATGTCTACGCAAAGACACGAGAGGAATGCGAGGAAAAGCTCGCGGAGCCGATAAAAACGATGAAAGTAGAAATCGCAGAGATGAAAAAGGCGGCAAACGCCTAATGAACAAATTACTGACTAAAGAAAAAGTACACCTATATCGCTCTGCAAAAGCAGAACGATATGGGTGTTTTAACATTCAATGGCAACAAAGCATCAGGCGTTGCCTAAAAAAGCATTATCCTATCTGCGTGATCACAAGATGCGCCGACACAGGACGAGTTCCGCCTGCAAGAGGGGTGATGGTAAGAGCCGCTGCATTTCCTGCGGGATTACGGACCGTCAGAACCGAGTTGACTGCCGTGGTAGTTACGATAGCCATTCCCACAATTTGAGACGTTCCCGTGGCGCGACCTACGACGGTATATGCTAAGTCTTGACCGTTTAAGGTCAGGATCAGCTGTCCCGCCTCGGTAACGCTGACTTGGAATAGGATCTGATAGGTGCCGATCGGTCCAAGATTAAACGATGACGGACCGAGACGTCCGATATTCGTATTGACAATCGGACCATTCTGTGGAAAACTGACGTCAGTGCCGGGGGCAACCGTTGCCGAGTTATCGGGCGGCATCAAGGCGTAAAAATCGGCATAGCTCAATACGCCTCCGGGAAGTCCTTGAGGACCTTGTGCGCCCGTATCACCTACAGGACCCTGAGGACCGACAGGACCTTGGGGACCTGCGGGACCCGTGGCACCTACAGGACCTTGAGGACCCGTGGGACCTGTATCACCTACAGGACCTTGAGGACCGACAGGACCTTGGGGACCTGCGGGACCCGTGGCACCTACAGGACCTTGAGGACCCGTGGGACCGACATCACCTGCAGGACCCTGAGGACCGATTGGACCTTGAGGACCGACAGGGCCGGTAGCGCCTTGAGGACCTGTGGCACCCGTGGGACCAATATCACCTTGGGGACCCTGAGGACCTGCCGGACCGGGATTTCCCATAGGACCTTGAGGACCTGCCGGACCGATATCACCTGCAGGACCTTGAGGACCCGGAAGCCCTTGAAGTCCTTGAGGACCCTGCGGACCAACAGGTCCGATCTCACCGACAGTGCCTTGGGGACCAACCGGACCCGTAGCACCTGCGGGACCTATGGGGCCTTGCGGACCCGTGTCACCTGCAGGACCTTGAGGACCTACGGGACCTTGGGGGCCTATAGGACCGATTGCACCTGCAGGGCCTTGAGGACCTGCGGGGCCTACGTCACCTGCGGGGCCTTGTGCACCGATGGGACCTTGCGGACCAATAGGACCGATAGGGCCTACGGGACCTTGAGGACCTTGCGCTCCTGTGTCACCTGCGGGACCTTGAGGACCGATGGGGCCTTGGGGACCAACCGGACCCGTAGCACCTGTGGGACCTTGCGGACCCGGTGCGCCCGTATCACCTGCGGGTCCCTGTGGACCTTGTGCACCTGCAGGACCTTGAGGACCTGGAGCTCCTGTGTCGCCAGTGGGACCCTGTGGACCGATAGGACCTCTCGGACCTTGCGGACCTTCGGGACCGGGGGGACAGACTACGCACGGATTTTTATCTTTATCGTGACAATCGTCACATTTATCGCAGCATTCCTGCTGATTGTTACAGTTGTTTTGACTGTCGTTTTGACAGTCATTGCAATAGCGATCGTTGGTACTTCGCATAAACGGATTTTGTCTGCTCATAAAATTACCTCCTTTGTAGATTTTGGTGAAGCACCATTACAGTATATGTTGATTTTTGACGAACAGTTACTAATCCTATAAAGCGAAAAGGCTGACCGAACAAAGAGGTCAACCCTCAAAATTTGAGTCGCAGAAAGCAAAGAAAAAGGCTTTAAGAATTGCTCTCAAAGCCAAATTTGGTCGCCCACATGCAACTTTATCCGAACACGGAATGTCCGTAAAGAGCACTGTTTTTGAGCCGTAACCGAAGTTTAGAGTAAGTAAAAATCGGTTACTATATAGGAACACAGTATTAACGAAAATGTCGATAAGCTGTCTGCGTTCTTCAAGGCGCGTAAGATCAAAGTTTCGCATGTAGCGGAACCAATCTTTTCAACACCCGGCGGCAAGGAGATAACTCTTTGCCGCCAATTTTATAAAAATCTATAGAGAGGAACAATAAATTGATAATAGAAATTTTAAAAGTGTTCTTTGGAACAATATGGGCAGTTTTTTCAGAAGTTATAACATGTCTCTGGGCGTTATTGCCTTTGTTTTTGGAAATCAGAAAAATGGCAAGTGTTTTAACACCTGTTGGAATGATTGCGCTTTATTTAGGCGTTCCAACATGTTTAGTATCCGCTGTTATATTTTTGATAAAAAGAGTTCTCCACACATAGCGGTAGAAGTTCTGTCTGTTTTTGCGTTCTGCTAAACTATTTTAAACGTTGTTTGATGAATTTAACCAAATGGGATTGCCAACGGCAATTAGACAATCGTGCGTCAAATCATAAACCTCGGCACGGTAAAATTCGCGTTTTTGAACCTCTAACTCAATTGCCTGAGATTGTTTGCCATTGCAAAGTGATGCATAGGCAATGCCTTTGTCGGTTAAAATACGCAATTCATATGCGGTTTCATCCCTCCATGCAAGTGAGAAAAAGTCATCCATACGAAGTGTCAATTTCATTCCCTCGCGGTAGGAGATCTCCGATCCCATCGGATATCCGTCGATACACATTTTGAGACCGAGCGGACCTACCGTAAAGTCTGCGGTACGCATTTGCTCGAAAAAGGCTTTTCCGGATTTTTCGCGTGTGTAAAAGGTGGAAAGCGCCTTGTTGCTGATTTCTCCATGTGTGTCCGAACCGCCCGAAGCGTATACCCGTTTTCCTAATGCCAACAGCTTTACCCACAGATCGTAATTTTTGTAAGTGGCGTGTGCGGTGGGAGATTCGTAGATCGTTTCCATAAAGGTGTGTTCGCCGATGTAATAATCAAGCGGATCGTCCGAAGCAAGCGTGAGCTTGGGGTGTGGGTGGATCATGATACCGCCAATCGACTGTACGTAAGCCGTTAATTCCAAAAAGCGTTCCTTGGTGAATTTCGGATAAACGAAAGAACCTGTTAGCTCATCACCGCGGAAGTTATACTCCGGAAAGTTTGCAAGCACCATGGCAAGCCCATACTTGTGCGGGAAGAGCATAATGTAATGAATGGCGGCTTGATTATAGCGAACGGCATTCAGTCCCTCGGAAAAACGGGTCCCCGGTTCGGTTCCGATGATAAAGCGTTCCTCGTCCCATTCCGGCAAGAAAAATCCGCGCATTTGCTTGTGATCTACCACTGCTGCAAAATCGACTTTTTTTTCGTCCATTTTGGTCGGCCATTCTCCAATCGGTACCAATCCGTCGCTTGTCCCGCCGCTTTGTGTGTGAACATGAAGATCACCGTAATAGGGCTTGCACCCGCTGTAAAGCGCGTCCAACCTTGAAAAATCCGCATTTTTTGTTCCTACAATACAGTGTGGATCGGCAGTGGCGGTCATCCAATTTTGGGGATATGCTTCGATATGATCGGGAGCCGACATGGGGGCTGCCGGTTTACGGGAGCAAGTCTCGGCATAGCCGGTAAAAGTGCAATCTTTCAGTGTAATATGATCGCCTCCCCCAAAAACGGAAATTGCGGCACCGCTGTTTTGGCGAGTGTCAACAAAGGTACAATTGTTGACAAGAAGACTGCTGCTGTTGTTGTTTAGATGAGGATTGAGAACCGCCTCATTTTCACGACCGGCATCTACAAAAACCGTGTTTGTTACCGTAAGGTTTAAGCCCTGTGTTTCTGCCCGACCGCATCCTGTGGCAATTCCGTTGTTACCGCTTAAATTGCGGAAGTAGGAATCGGAGATTTGAATTTCACTGAATTGCGTATTCAAAGCACAATTGGTATGCGTTCGCGCAATGTCGGTAAAGCCGAATATTTGACCGGTTGAATCATACACCAGTCCGTCAATGATTGTTTTTTTTGCGTTGGCAAGAATAAAGTTGCCGCCGTAATCATAGTCATAAAAATCGACCGAACGAATGTTTTGAAAGATGACCTCACGGTTCAGCGATCCGTCTGCTTTTGCGGGTGCAAACTGGTGCAGATTGTTTCCGCAAGGACTCAGATAAATCATATTACGGAATATCACACAACAGTCTCCGCCGTCGGTACGCAGATCACGAAAGCTGATGCCTAAGGATGAAAAACCGTCAAAAATAATTTCTTTGGCTTTTTCACTTTTTGCAAAAACTCTGCCTCGCCAATAGGAGCCTTTAAATACCGATTCCTTTTCTTCAGATCGCATCGGATTCAAAGTCGGAGGTTCGAGAGTATCCTCTGTGGGAATGTTGGGAGAAATTTGGGCACCGTTCCCCAACAGGGTTAGTGACCGATCAAACTGGAACATATCGATCGAGTGGGTTCCGACCGAAAAGAGGATTACCGGTGTCGAAAATTCCTGTTGTAATAGTCCTTCCAAAGGTGTTCTTGGAATTTCGGTAGCTTTTTGGTTGGCTTCTTCCAATGTAGCAAAGAGGTTAATGCCTTCGATAACGGCATAGGTTACTCCCTTGTAAGTAAAAGAATCTTTCGGTGCGTTATCAAAATCACTTTGCACGGCATAATAGCCTTTTGGTAATTGTTGCATATACATTTTTCTCGCTTTCTCCGCTTATGCGGCTATATGTATGTAGAGATCACAACGGACGATTAATCCAACTTTAGCATACAACGGAATGCTTGGATATACCCCTTTGCTGTGTCAGTGTTGCTTGCCTCGGCAAAGATGCGCAGCAGCGGCTCTGTACCCGAAAAACGGCAGATCACAAATGAACCGTCTGCAAAATAGACCTTGCAACCGTCCTCATAGCCAACACGAACGACTTCTGCATGAAAGATTGGCAGTCGCTTTTCTACCATTAAGGTGTGTTCGATCTCGGGCTTTCTCTCCTTTGCAAAGGAGAGATTTGCCTCGACCATTTCAAAATGACCGAATCTTTCTTCCAATTGCATCATCATTTCGGTGGGGGACATTCCCGTAGCGCACACCATTTCGATGAAGAGTGACGCGGCGTAGATCGAATCCTTGCCGTGAATGTGTCCGCGCACCGTGAGTCCTCCAGACGATTCGCCGCCAAGGATCGCGTCGTGTTCATCGATGCCCGCAGAGATATACTTAAATCCAATCGGTACCTCGTAGCATTGTTCACCGTAGGATTCGGCAATGCGGTCGAGCATATGCGTGGTAGCAAGGTTGCGTACTACGGGCCCCGTCCAGCCTTTGAAACCGCGCAGATAGTTGTAAAGCAAGCAAAGAATTTGGTTGGCATCAATGTAGCTACCGTCCTTATCTACAACGCCGAGACGGTCTCCGTCGCCGTCAAAGGCGATACCGAGATCGTAGCCGCCGTCTACCACGCGGTTGCGCAGATCCATCAAGCGCGTCGCTGTGGGTGCGGGCGTGCCGCCGCCAAAGTAGGCGTCCTTGTTCTCATGGATCAAATCCACGGTACAACGCATGGAATGCATGATGACCATGAGGGGATAAATACCCGAGCCGTGCATGGGGTCGAACAGGATCCGCAGACCGCGTTTTTTGATCGCCTCTTGGTTCAGCTTGGAAAGAATATGATCAACAAAATCGTTGAAGGGCGAGTGCATATAAGTCACCAAGCCCTTTTCCTTTGCCTCGGTTTCGGAGAGTGTGGGTATCTCATCGTTCATACCTTGCGCAATCAGCGCCTCCAAACGCGCGGTGGTCTCAAGCGGTGCGTCTCTGCCCTCGTCCACGATCAGCTTCATGCCGTTGTAATCTGAGGGATTATGGCTTGCGGTTACTTCAATGCCGTAATGCAGTCCCATATGCTGTACCAAGAACATGATCAGCGGCGTAGGGGTACTGCGCTCCATGAGGATCGTCTCAAAGCCCATTCCCGTCAGCACCTCGGATATCCAATGCATGGAGGTCTCCGAGAGGAAACGGCGGTCGTATCCGATCACGATCGGTTTGTCGGTCTTTTGCTCCTCTTGGGCAAGCAGGCAGATGCCATAGGTCACGCGCTGTATATTTGATTTGATAAAATCATCTCCGATAATCCCGCGCCAGCCACCTGTGCCAAAGCGGATGGGCGGTTCCAAAGTTTTCGTTTGTTTCATTTTCCGGTTCCTTTCATTCTTTATTTGTGAACATTTCTTTATACGTGTCTTTCTTCTGTAATCGGTTCTTAATTGTTTTCATTATAACACAAATATCATCGATATTTCAACCAAAAGAAATGTTTATTTCTCAAAACGATACAAATTGTAAATATAATGCAACATATTTTTGTGGATAGGAGTATTGTAATTTGTCAAAAAAAATAGTATAATAATAAGTAAATAAACAGTATTGGCTGGCTTTGATAAAGGCGGTGATGATTTATAATTACTTATATTAGGCATTATTTTGATGACAGAAAAAAAGAAACAGCAGATACAACCGCTGTCTTTTCTTCGTTAGCAGACGGCGAACCTTATCAAGATGTGGTTCGCCTTACTTGTATGGATAATGAGACTTCTTTGCTTTACACCGTAGGAAAATCAGTTTTTCCAAAAAAATACGAGCTATCCAAAGCCCCTCAACGGTGGACGATATTCTATGTTTCCGAAGGTGTTTTGTATTTTGGGAAGGAACAATTGGGTAAGGGGGACTTTATCATTGTACCATCCTCGTTTTCACATTATCTGGCGACCAAAAAGGAAAAAAACTGTTTTTATTGGTTTGCAACAAATGATGAGTGGCTGATCCATACCTTTTCGATTGCCGGATACAGCAAAAACGAGGTTATGAGGGGATATACCGATTGCGCACAGACCGTTACGGATATTCTGGAAAAAACAATATATCGGTTTCCCAAGGATTGCGATTCCCGTATTTATATGATGTCACGATTTACCTGCTTGCTGTCTTATCTTTCCTCATATGCCGCAAAAACGCAAAAAATATCGGAGCAGTTGCTTTTGCGTTGTATTAGCCATATTGAGACATCCTATGGAGCTTTGAACGTAGATGATCTTGCAAAACGTTTTTTTGTCAGTCGCAGATATCTGTATGCAATTTTTAAAGAATATAAAAATGTGTCACCCATTGAGTATATTATATCGGTTCGTATGAAAGCTGCGGATAAATTCCTTTTGACAACCGATTACAGCATTGCTAAGATTGCGGAATTAACCGGATATTCAAGCTATAATCAATTTACCAGAGCTTACAAGGAATATTACGCCATGCAACCCTCCAAAAAAAGAGAGCTGTTAAAGTCCCATTATTTGGCAACCCAAAATCAAGAATAGAGTATTCAATATGCGAAAATGTTTCGTCTTTATGATAAAGTAGGGGCGAAACATTTTTATTTTTGGATATTAATTGTGTAATGTGTATATTTTTTCGGTTTTATTTTTGTGAATAAAATCGATAGAAAAAATGTATGTTCTCATTTTGCTACATTCCGTTCTCATTTTCTCATTACATAATTTGTTGATATATGTTAAAATTATCATGTGATCTTATTTTAATACGTGTCATTTCTTATAAAGATCGGTTCCGAAATGAAAGGGGGAGGAAGATATCATTTTTATCTCAAAAGAAAACAGATGGGAGGGAAAATCAAGTCTCAATAGTTGCTTGCCAATACAAATGTAAATCCATTTTAATTCTAATGAAAGGAACAGCTAAAAAATGAATAAGAACAAAATTGTTTTGAGAGTTGGCTCACTTTTGATAGTTGCTCTGCTGCTTGTCTCGGCGTTGATTTTGTATCCGATAAACGCAGTTGCAAGTGAAATTGAACCCACTGCAAACTGGGAACCCGATGAAAACGGCATTTATTCCATCGGTTCTGTAGCCGACCTTCTTGCGTTTGCCGTAAACGCTGAGGCGAACAGTTGGTACAAAAATAAAATCGTCCAACTGACCGCAAACATTGACATGACCGGTGTGTCATGGATCACACCCGAAAAGTTCAGAGGTTTTTTTGAGGGGAACGGATATGCGATCTCAAATTTGAATTTGGAAAATTCCGAGGGTGAGCTTGCGTTTGTGGGTACACTGGACGGTGCAACTTTCCGTAATATCCAATTTATCAACGGAAGCGTGACCTTGTCGGGCGCAGGAGTACATCTGGCAGGAGTCATTGCCGTCTCGGTAGATGGAGCCGATTGCTCCTTTGAAAATGTTTATACCAAAATGACTTTGACTACTCCCACAACCGAAACCTGCAGAGTGGGCGGTATGGTCGCATACGTGGGGTACGGTTCCAATGTTTCTTTTAAGAACTGTTTGAGTGAATGTACCTTATACGGTTATAAGTCATTGGGCGGATTTGTAGGCGCTACGGGCTATGCAAGTAACGTTACCTTTACCGATTGTGTGTTTGCCGGCACAATCGAAAAAGCAACCGGCGAAGCCGGCGGATTTATCGGCAGAGCAGTAGGAAATGTTACCTTGACAAGATGTGTCAGCATGGGAAGAGATCATTCGTACAGCCGTCAGCGCGGCAGCTTTCTCTATCTTGATACATTGGATTTTGAAGAAGGCGACCAATCGTTGAAGAGTGCTTCCGTGATCTCGTTGGTAGATTGTTATGCAGCGCACGGCAACACAACGCAGCTTGCCATTGGAGTAAACAGCGTAAGAAACCATTTTAGTGTTACGGTGAAGTACACAGGTGAATCGAAACTGGCGTATACACTTTCTGACGGACAGTTAGATCCCGAAATTGCATCGCAAGCATTGAAAAAATTAGCTGTGGGAACCACGGTTTCTTTGGCAAAAGATTCTTTTGCACAAAATTACGCAGTTTTGGCAACGGGACTGGTTGCCACCGATGAGATCGTAGTCTATGGTAAAAACGGTGAAAACGAATTGACGATTTGTAAAGTAATGCCCTTGACTGTTTTGGATATGATGGACGGCGAATTTACGGCAGGACCGTTCCCGGAAATGCCGGAGGATCCCGTTGACGATCCGTATAACGAACCGGACGACGGGAAAGACGATGATAAGAATACCAACACACAGGGCGGGGATATCACAATTACCAAAACGGTAAAGGATCCCAACATCGGTTTGATTGTACTCTTTTCTGTTGTCATTGCGGGCGCAATTGCTGCTGCTGTTATTTTAGTATTGAAGAAAAAGACGTTGGTAATTCGCATCGTTTGCATTGTGGTGGCTGTCGGTATCACTGCGGGCGGCGTGGTCGGAATCTCGTTTGCGGCGAATAGAACCGAAAAAATCCAAGAAACGGTCGATAACGGCTACAAGGATAATGCGAATGATGAAGGCGATCTTGTTTCAAAGGTTCCCGCAGATCTTACCTTTGTTGGAGAAGACGTACGTATTTTGGTTCCCTATGACGATGAATTTGACACTGATGAAAACAGTACGGCGATCATCGACCAAGCAGTCATAGAACGAAACCAAAATGTGGAGGGGCGTTTGGGTATTGAGCTGACCTATACTCCAAATACCGGCAAGGTGCAGACAGATCATATCACAAACATTCGCACCTCGGTCATGTCAGGCACAAATTCCTATGATGTGATAGGAGCTACGGCGTATTACGGTGCGGCTTTGGCGGCGGAAGGATTGTACTATGACTTGAATACCGATGATGAGCACAACTACATTTCTTCGGATATGCCCTGGTATAATCAGTCTTTCGTAACGGAGACTTCATATCGAGATCAACTCTATTATATTGTTGGAGATTTGACAACCTCGGTACCGGATCGTACTCCCGTCACCTACTTTAATGAGAATTTGTTAGATGAATATGACATTGACGTGGATTTGTATCAGATGGCGTTGGATGGAAAATGGACAGTCGAGCAATTGAAAGTCTTGATCGAGAATGTATATGTCGAGATGGATAACGCGGACGGAAAAACAAAAGGCGATTTGCACGGTTTGTTTTTCAACGGTGGTTCCATGTGTGTTGATGCGATGCTGATCGCATTTGGAATCAATCTCAGCGGCAAGGATGATGACGGAATGATTCAACTGACTTATATGGATGGAAATGCGGTGGACGCATTTGAATCCTTGTATAAGCTCATGTACGAAACTGACGGTGTATTCCTTGGCAATGTTGCGGGAGATGCCTACTATGGTACAGATACCGGATACTATTCGGAGCAGGCATTTTTTGAAAAGAGAGCGCTCTTTGCGTTTGGACAAATTAGAGCGGCAAAGGTCTTTGCACGTGACATAACACTGAAGTACGGAATGTTGCCGCTGCCGAAATACACGGAAACACAACGTAATTATTCAACGACACCGCAGGACGGTTATACAATTTTGGCTATCCCTCAAAATATCGGCAACCGATTGGAGTTGGCTACGGCAACTTTGGAAATATTGTCGGAATATTCTTATTCCACAGTTCGTCCGGTTTACTACGATGTTGCCTATAAAACTCGTTATGCAAGCTCAGAGCAGACAGCGTTGCTGTTTGATACGATTGTTGAGAGTATCGGCTTTAATTTTGTAACACTATACTCCAACTCACTTGGCGATCCGGTTAAGCTGATGCGTGCAAGATTGGTTGGTGATAGCGGTACGCAAGCAAACTCCAATCTAAACCGCTTCAATATCTTGTATGAAACACAGATACAAACATATTTGAACGATCTATTAGAAGAATTTGATAAGCGATAAAGGAGATATCACATGAAAAAAGCATTATTGTTCGTGATTTGTTTATCATTGTTGCTTTCGTTGGGTTCGGTTGTGACTTATGCAAATGAATCCGAAAACGCAAAGCCCTGGAAGGTGGGAGAAACCTATTTTGACACGTTGAAAGCCGCCGTAGCCACTCTTTCGGGCAGCGAGGCTACCGTGTATTTATGCGGGGATTTGACGGAAACACTGACAATCGATAACACCTACGTGCTTTCGGACGGAACCTCAACCTTAGCAGACGGTATGAAGCTGACCATCGAAGGTTTGGAAAAGACCGGAGGCGGAAAATACTCGATGAAAACCACAACGGGCGCCGCTTTGATCATTTCCTATGCAAACCTAACGATCAAAAATATCGATTTGGAAGCAACCGGTAAGCTTTCTGATGAAACAGCAGGCTACGGTACCGTCGTGTTGGGAGAAGGCGCTTACGTGACGTTTGACGGTTGCAGCATCGTCTGCGGTGACGGAACCTACACTGCCTTTAGAACCCGTAACAACACGGGTGTTTATGCAAAGGCCGATGATGTGAATCTGACGCTCAAGAACACCACTGTTACGAGCATTGTCGGAAATGGCATCACCAACGAAGGCTTTATTGCGATAACGATTGAAGAAGGCACGCAAATTTCCTCTACGCTCGGAAACGGAGTTTATTCAAATCTCGGCGGAGCGTCGATTACAATGAACGGCGGTTCAGTCTCGGGAATTGGTGTAACCGGTACATGGAAGTATGGTATTTACGGTGGCGATTCGACACGTATCGTTATCAACGGGGGATCGGTGACAGGATCGGAATGCGCAGTTCACGGTAAAGAGATGAACGTAACAATTAATAACGGCACATTTACCGCCCAAAACAAATCCAATTACGGTTGTTTGAACAGTAACGACGCGGACACGGTTTATACGATTGTAAACGGTACCTTTTCGGGCGCCAAGGCAGCGTGCATGATTGCCGGTGAAGTCGAATTGGCATATCCCGAGGGAACGACCACACTCACGGTTGTTGCCTCTGCCTGTGAGCATAAGGACACGGTTGCCGCAACCTGTACAAGCAAAGCAACTTGCAAGGCTTGCGGTGCGGAAGTGGGCGATTTAAACCCCGATAATCATGCTGCAGAGCTTACCTGGACGGTTACTGCCGATAAGCACTGTCAAGTTTATGGCTGTTGCGGCAAGGTTGTGGTCGCTGAGGCCGATCACACGTGGGAGTCCGATTATACGATTGATACGGAACCCACCTGTACGACCGAGGGAACAAGATCCATTCATTGCTCGGTATGCGGAGCTAAGAAAGCGGGCAGCGAACAAACGGTGAATGCTCTTGGCCATACCGAGGGCGATTGGATTGTTGTAAAAAAAGCAACCTGTACCAAGGAAGGCTTGCAGAAAAAGACTTGTACCGTATGTCAAACAAAGCTCAACGAAGAAACGATTGCAAAGACCGCACATACGGAAAGCGAATGGATTGTTGACGTTGAGGCACAGGTCGGCGCAACGGGACACCGCCATACGGTATGTACACAGTGTGATGAAATTTTGAAGAACGAGGAGATCCCCGCACTTGAGGAGGAAGGCGGCTGTAAGGGCAGCATTTCTGCACAAACGGGACTTCTCCTTGGTGCGCTTCTCATTCTTGCCGCCGTCACGTTTTCCAAAAAGCGCACGGTAAAAGAATGATCCGTTTGACTCAAAAATAAATTAAGTCTCCATTATCAACTCGCTAAAATTAAAAAAATAAGAAAGGAAAAGTCATTATGAAAAAATTATCTCTATGTTTGGCGTTTTGCTTGATTTTAACGATGATCCCAATTGGAACAATGCTTGCTTTTGCCGAGGAGACCGATCCTTGGAAGCTCGGAGATACCGCATACTCCACACTTGACGGCGCAATTGAAAAAGCCCAGAATGGCGATACCATTTATTTGACTCAAGATCTTACCGAAGCAGTTACTGTCGATCTTGGCGGTAGAGAGCTGACGATTGAGGGAGAGCAAGCCGCTGAGGGTTCTTATCCTACAATTACTGTCGGCACGGTAACTGCAATTACCGTAACGAACGGCACTTTGACGTTGAAGAACATCAACGCCACATCTTCGGGCACCGCTCAGACTGCAACTCTTGTACTGGGTACCGATGCCAATGTTACGTTGGAGAATGTAACTCTTAAAAACACCGGCGGTGCCACAATCAGTACTAGTAACACGACAGTAGCTCCTTATCTCACGCTCAAGAGCGGAACGATTTTTTCCTCTGCTAGAGCTGCCATCGAACCTGCAAAAAATACAACGCTGATTTTTACCATGCACGGTGGAAAAGTTGAGAGTACCAGAAACTATGGCATCAATGCAGGAAACAGCGGTTCGACGATGAACGCGGTTATCTATGACGGTGAAATTTACGGCAATACATGTGCTATGACAGGAAGCTATTTGAGTGCGACAGTGTATGGAGGGACATTTTCTGTTAAAGACGAAAATAGTTATGGAATTTTCTATTATAGCGGTAAATACACCATTCTTGGTGGCACATTCAAGAATGGTCCTTCGATTATTGGTGGAAAAACTGCTTCTGAAAATGTCAGATTCGCCTATCCCGAAGGTGCCACAAGTCTGACCTTACAACCCGTCATGCAAACCGGCGCATCCATCCGTACCAATGCCGATAGCTGGGGAATCCGTTTCCGCAGTACGCTCCCCACCGTGTGGCTGGATTACTTGAATACCGCCGGTATCGATGTAACCTATGGAACCTTGATTTGTCCCATTGATGTTTTGGGAGAGACCGACTTTACCGTGGATAATGAAAAAGTTCTTGTCAATATCGTAGCCAAGGATGGCATCAGCACCGACGGCACCAACACTGTTTTGTCGGCAGCGTTGGTCAATTTAAAGACCGGCAACGAAACACGTAATTTTGCGGCAAGAGCTTATATCAGCTTTACGATAGACGGAGAAACACACACTGTTTACTCGGATTTCAGTGAGACCGATCATGTACGCTCGATGGTACAGGTTGCTCAAAAAGCGCTTGCCGATGTTGCCGACACTGCCGAGGGCGAATATACGACGGCGGTCACCAAGTGGTATGATGCAGACGGAAATCTTGTGGAAAACAGCGGCACAAAGTATAGCTGCTACAGCGAGACCGATCTGGAAGCCATTTGGAGCTATGTATCCTAACACCGCTCAATCATGAACATAAGGAGAATTGCCATGAAAAAGAATTACATTTACCCGACAATAGAAACGATTGTACTGACGGAAAAGGAAGATATCATTACGACATCCGGTATTGATGATATTATGGCTGATCCGTATAGTATTTTGACGCTTTAACATTTGACACATTTTACGGCTTTCCCCGATCGGGCTATCTTTTCGGGGAAAGCCTCGTGTTATTTGGGTATCAAAAATGCCGAGAAAGGAATTTATACCATGATGAATCATACTCGCCGTATCAAAAAAATTGTTTTATCTGTAATCTGCTTGCTGCTTATATTGGCAACGCTGGGCGGATGCAACCCTACTGACAATATTCCGCACACAGACACCACCGAAACTACTGTACAAGAAACCTATTTCAGCTTGAATGCGTCTGCCTATGGCATTATTTCAAGCCAAAGCAATGAGTCCACGCAAATTACAAAGGCAATCACATTGTTGCGCGATGCAAGCAAGGCTCTTTTAGGCAAATCGATTACCACCACCGACGATTGGTATCGCGGTGAGCTTGAAAGATATGAGGTTGAGATTTTAATTGGTTCCACCAACCGCCCCGAGTCGGTTGCGGCAGATGCCGACCTTACCTATTATGACTATATGTATGAGGTCGTATCTCCCAATACCGTAGTCATTTGCGGAGGCAGTGATGAAAGCACTGTTTTTGCCGTGCGGAAATTCCTGTTGGACTGCTATGGGTATGAGAGCGGGCGGTCGAACGGAACACTGCGGGACATCCCCGTGGGAACCTCCTATGTGTACCGACATGCGTATGGTTTGACCGACTTTACATTATGCAAAAAAAGCATTGATGCCTATACCATTGTACATCCCAACACGCTACAAGGACGTAACGCCGCAAAATCGCTTCAAGAACAGATTGAAAAGATTAGCGGAAAAACGCTTGCAACCGTTTCAACAACCGACTTTTCGGGCAAGGATGCCATTTTGATCGGCTGTTCCGACTTGAACGGCTCCCACTTGTTCGCAAACTACGGTGAATACAATTATATGATCAAGCTGGAGCAAAACGAACACGGCAACGTACTCATCATTGATTCTACGCTTTCTTTGGAAACGGTGATCCAAGCCTTTATCACCGAGTTTTTGGACGTTGCCCCCAAACAAGGCAGCTATGCGTTAAACTTTTCAACGGAAGGTCGTGCATATTGTGTCCTCATTGATGAAATGAACGGACTTGTGCTTTCCTCCGAGAGTCAAGTTGAGCAGCTTGCGGATGGTGTGGCATATCGGGAATTGGTATATAAGGATGCAAACGGTCTGCCGATTAATGCGTACGCATTGGAGATCGACCTAAACAAAGCAAGCGTATTAAATGCAACACCCAATTACGGAAATCAAATTACCAATGTTACCGCAACCACTCCCGAGGCAATGCAAGCCGTTGCAAACCGAGGCTATGATGTGATTGCGGGTGTAAACGCCGATTTCTTTTGGATCGATACCGATAAATCCCCCTACGGCTTGTGTATCAAAAATGGGGAAGTGTTGCATGAAGGAAACCGTCCATGGTTTGGAATCACCGCAGACGGAATCCCCGTGATCGGTACATATGATGAATATTTATCGGACTATGACGGAAAGCTGACGGAAGCGGTTGGCGGATCGCACATCGTTCTCAAAGACGGTATGTATCACAATATCACTCACTATAACGATTTTGCATCTGCTCGGGACCCGCGCACCGCGGTTGGAATCACCAAGGACGGCAAGCTGATCCTGCTTGTGGTGGACGGTAGATCAATCCTCTCAAACGGTGCGTCTCTTGCCGATTTGGGTTCTATTCTGTTGGATCTCGGTGTTACGGATGCGCTGAATTTGGATGGTGGCGGTTCTTCTACTATGGTCACAGCCACTGCAAACGGGAGTTTTGTAACGCAAAACGATCCATCCGACGGAAAGCTCAGAGAGGTATATAACTCACTTGTTGTTGTGACAAAATAATAGACAGAACGGTTTTATAAGGAGTTGTTCAAATGGTTTTTGTGTATGGTGCGATTCTGTCTTGACAATAAGGCCGGCGGCTATCGTTGTCGATCCCAAGTCCCCGAACATGAAATTTTGAAGATTGTGCGTATGTACGAGCCATTTATCACGGAATTTTTCGATAACAAAGAAGAAATGGCGAATTTCCAAAAGTGGAGAGCGGAACAGAAGGAAAAAGAGAATAAGGATGACAACGACGAAATAAGTGCGTAAAAATATCCTCCAACATAGCAAATTGTTCATGTTATGCTGGAGGTATTTTTATTTTTTGCTATTAAAATTGGGATAAGAAAAGAAAACAAATAATCCGAACATTTCTCCAAGTAAGAGAATGTTCGAATTATTTTCATGTGGTCGAGCGAAACCCGAAATATCCGAACTTCGCCGTCGTGTGATATGGCAAGGATTTATGCCGCATGTCCCCGATGATTGGGGGCGGCAACTTGCCGCTGGTCGGAGTGACAAGACTTGAACTTGCGGCATCGACGTCCCAAACAAATCTGCACCGATTTTTTCCTTGATTTACAAGGCTTTTCGGGGCTTTTGAGTCCAAAAACGATGCTTTCGGGTGCTCTCGTTCGCACTGTTTCCACGTAGTCCGAAGCTGTAGATAGTCAAAACTGTGGTCAACCACAAACTACCCACAAATCATCGCTACGGAAACCTTTGCCGTCACTCCTGTGAAAAATCTTATTAACAAGAGCTATTGTACCATGATTTTCTGCCTTCGTCAATATATTTTTCTTCACTTTGGGAAATAATAACGGTGAATACAAAAAACGGAGGTATATATGTTCAAACACGAAAAACAGTTATTTCATCCCGTAGAGGTGGAAAGACCGAATCCGCAGTATGCCGTTTTGCTTCAGGAACAGCTTGGCGGCGGCAATGGCGAATTGAAGGCGGCTATGCAGTATATGTCTCAAAGCTTCAGAATCAAGGATCCCGAGATCAAAGATTTATTCCTTGATATTGCAGCTGAGGAGCTTGGTCATATGGAGATGGTAGCGCAGACCATCAATCTGCTCAATGGACACGACGTGGACGCAACCAAGGTGCAGGCAGGAGAGGTGCAAACGCACGTTCTGCTCGGGCTCAATCCCGGACTCATCAATTCTTCGGGATATTCTTGGACGGGCGATTACGTTACCGTGACGGGCGACCTGTGTGCTGACTTGCTCTCTAACATTGCATCGGAGCAAAGAGCAAAGGTCGTATATGAATATCTCTACCGTCAGATTGAGGATAAGAAGGTCAGAGAAACCATTGATTTCCTTCTCAACCGTGAGGAAGCGCACAATCAGATGTTCCGTGATGCCTTCAACAAGGTACAGGAAACCGGCTCGAACCGTGACTTCGGTACGACTAAAGCGGCGAAAATGTATTTCTCACTCTCAAATCCCGGACCCAATACTTTCGCTAACAATGAAACCCATGCGCCGTCCTTCAAATGAATATTCCAAAGTCACCGTCAAACAGTTTGGCGGTGATTTTACATATCAAAAATTGAGTCGCTGTAAGCAAAGAAAACGCTCCTCGAAAAACATTTTTATTATTTGGAATCTTCAAATATAACATTGTTCAGCGCTAAAGATTACGCCCTCGTTCCGAAATGGAGCGAGGGCTGTTACATTTATTCAAGTCTTATTTTGCAGAACTTAGGATATGGGTAGCAAACTTTTTTGCGTCCCCAATATCCTTTTCATTCGGTCTGCCTTTGTGTACCTTTCCAAACTGACCTCTGCAATGGAACTCCTCGTCCGCAACTGCAACGCCGAGCTTGTCGGCTACTTTTGTTATGGGCTTTCTCATAGATTTCATCATCGCAGACGTGCCGAAGCAGACGATCTTGCCAATGTTGTCCTTGTTATCGGAGATGAAGCTTTTTACGGCATCATCCGCATCAAAAGCGTAATAAGAAGAACCGAGAAACAGGATATCTACCTTTTCGGTCAGCGGAGCGGTGATAGCATTTGCCTCGACAGATACCGTTTCTGCTATAGCATCAGCAAGCTTTTTCGTGTTACCCGAACGGGTGTAATAACGTATCGCAATATTCATAATAGCACCTCTCAATTTATATTTTGAATTTATAGGAAGCGATATATTCCATACCGTCTTTGTAAAGGATATTCGGCTCTTCGATCACAAACTCGGTGCTGATGCCTTGCTCCTTTGCCGTAAGCTCAAAATGGCAAAGAGCAATGCCCATATCGATCTTCTGCATATCTATTCTGCCGCCGTTAAAGTTCTTGGAGCGTTGCAAATAGAAATGCACAATACCGTCCATAACTATAATGCGCCACGGCTGTTTGTTGACAGCAGACGGAGCAAGTCGTACCGTCTCGATCGGTAAGAACAGCTTTCCTGCCGCGTCGGCGGTCAAAGGCTGGTTAAAATTATTCCAAAATGCGATTTCCTCAAAGGAAAAACGGCTGTCAGCTTTCACACCCTTACGCATCATCTTTTCCCGTACAGACATCTTCTTTGCGGGATATCCGAAAGGGCTGACACAAGGCATAACCTCATCCTCCGAAAGCTCCATCGCTTTTTCAAAAGCACCTCTGTCCATCGTGCCGCCGATCCATACCGTACCGATGCGGAGCGACTGTGCATAGAGCACCAGTTTTTCAAAGGCGTAGCCGAAGGCTTCGTTCAAATGCGGGGCATCCTTTATCTTTGCGCCAATATATAGATCGGTTCCTACAACTACGGGGCAACCCATTTTTGGGAGTAACTTGAATTCGATAGGAAGTCCGTAAGGGTTATCAATGGTTTCCATATAAGCGCACAGCTTTTCTTTGTCCGCCGCTGTCAGCTCCCGTCCGTCAAAGGTGCGGACACTTCGGCGTTCACGGACGAGCTTTTCCATATTATCCATTCTGCTTGTTCCTTTCTATGATCGCTTCGACCTTATTCTTCTGCTCAAACAACACGCAACCGCCGATATGCTCACCCGTCAGAATGCTCTCGTTTTGCAGAGCTCGGAACAGATCGGATTTCAGAGCCTCACGAAGCGAGGTTTCGCGCACGTTGATATCGGAATAGGGAGAGAACGGACACGGCTCAGCTCCGCCATGGGAGTTGATGTGGAAGAAGCCTCTGCCTGCCGCAAGACAACCGCCCGTGCTTTTTTCATCACCGGGAAAGGCAATGAATATCATCTCGGGATAGGAAGCGCGAAGCTTTGCCATATTCTGCTCCATCAGAGCGCGATCCTCATCGGTGGGGGCAAGAGAAGCGGTGGACGCGCTGACGGGAACGTACTCTACATAGAATACGACCTTACAGCCGCGGCTATTCAGATCCTCCACGAAATCGCGGGAGAATACCTCTCCGAGATTTTCACGGGTGACGGTGACGGATGCGCCGAAGATCAGATGATTTTTCAGCATCCTCTCCATACCGTCTATGAGCCTTCCGTATACGCCTTCGCCACGGCGGGAGTCGGTCTTTTCCTTGTGACCTTCGATACTGAATACGGGAACGAGGTTGCGATGCTTTTCAAACAGAGAAAGATACGCATCGTCTATCATAGTTCCGTTGGTGAAGATCGGGAAAAGAATTTCGGGAACGCTGCCTGCCGCGCTGATGACATCACGGCGAAGCATCGGCTCACCGCCCGCGAGAAGAATAAAGCTGATACCAAGCCCCTTCGCTTCGTTAAATATTTTCAGCCATTCGGCATCACTTAGCTGCTCGACAGGGGAGGAGTCACAGCAGGCTTGATTATGACGTGCGTAACAGCCCGCGCAATGAAGGTTACAGCTGCTCGTGATGCTTGCGATCAAAAACGGCGGGATATGTTCGCCGTCTTTTTTTAGATCGGCACGGCGCTTTGCCGCTTCCTTTACGCTACGGCTGTATTTCATCATAAAAGCGCTTTCCTTCGGGTCTTTGAGGGTGGCGCGAAGAATGTTTTTTACAAGATTTTCAACCCCGTTTGAAAGGTATTTTGCGAGATCAAAATTTTCCAAAACAAAAAATTCCTCCTAAATTACATTTTGCTCTTTACTTTACATTTGTTATCTGCTATAATTATACTATCAATAGGTGTGTCTGTCAATTACGCAATTTATTGTGAGTAAGTAAGAAAAAAGTGAGTTGAATGGAGGAATTACGTATGTCTCATAGCCATAACTGTCCTTGTACCGAGGCGTGTCCGCTTCAGCGCGCGATGGAGATGATCGGAGGCAAGTGGAAGCTTGCAATCTTATGCTCTCTCAGCGTAGACGGAACGGTTCGTTATAACGAGCTTTTGCGCAAGGTCAAGGGTATTTCAAATACGATGCTTGCAAGATCCTTGCAGGAGCTTGAGATCGACGGACTCGTTCGCCGCTCGGAATATTTAGAGGTTCCCATCCGTGTGGAATACGAGGCAACTGATAAAGCAAAGGAGCTTGCTCCCATTCTTGTTCAGCTCGCACAGTGGGCTGCGAAGCAATAGAAAACCGATAAGGAAGAATTTTTGAAGTAAGATTGGAGTCATTTATGGCAAAATACAAAATCAATAGAGAGTTCTTTCCGTTTTCGCATTTCACACCGCCCATCAGCGAGAAATTTCTCAAGATGGCTGTGCCTCATATGAAAACGCCGAAGTACATATGGAGGGACAAAGAGCTTGACGTGAGCCGTCACGAATTTGAAAGCTATGATGGAGAGAAGATCGAGTGCTTCTTAATCTCCCCAAAGGCACTGATCGGAAATGCTCCGTGTCTCATATACATTCACGGCGGCGGATTTGTGTTGGCGGCGGCAGGCTATCATTACAAAAACGCTATGAGATATGCCAAAGAGGTCGGTTGTAAGGTCTTGTTCGTAAATTACAGGCTCGCGCCCAAGCATCCGCATCCTGTGTTCTTTGAGGATTGCTATGCGGCTATGTACTGGGCTTATGACAATGCAGATACGCTCGGCATTGATACCTCTCGCATCGGTATTGGCGGCGACAGCGCAGGCTCGACACTTGCCGTTGGTGTTTGTTTGATGGCGAGAGATCGGCAACACCCGATTAAATTCGCCTTTCAAATGCTACCGTATCCGTTCCTTGACGCAAGAAACAACAGTGAGTCCTGTAAGAAATATATGGACACGCCTATGTGGAATTCAACGCTTTCAAGCCGAATCGCACCGATGACAAAGGTTGATAGGAATAATCCAAACTACATTTATTACTCCCCGGTGGAAGCAGAGAGCTTTGAGGGGCTTCCTTCCGCATATATCGAAACCGCAGAATTTGACTGCCTTCACGATGATGGCATCCTATATGCCGAAAAGCTTCGCGCGGCAGGTATAGAGGTTACTTTAAACGAAACACAAGGTACGATGCACGGCTTTGATATTATGCAAAAAGCGAAAACGTCTAAGGCAGCGCTTGAGGCGAGAATTGAGTTTATGAAAAGGTGTTTTCTCACCGATAAATAAGAATTTGTTTTAACAAAGGAGTAGATTACTATGAAAGAAGCGTATGATTTTTTAAGGAATTGCGGCACTTTTTACATTGCAACAGAGGAAAACGGTCAACCTCATGTTAGACCATTTGGGGCAATAAGTGATTTTGAGGGAAGGATATATATAGAAACGAATAATCAGAAAAAAGTATATCAACAATTGGTAAAGAACGGAAAAGTTGAGATTTGTGGTATGCATGATGGTAAATGGATACGAATAGAGGGGACAGTTAAGGAGGATTTGCGACGTGAAGCAAGGGTGGCAATGTTGGAAGATAACCCATCACTCAAAAGCTTGGCTTCTCCTGATAACGGTACAATGACTGTTTTCTATTTTGACGATGGAGCAGCAACGATTTATTCATTTACGGAAGCGCCCAAAGTTATTAAATTATAATTTTTAAAGACAGTTGCATAAATTCCAATTTGACGAGGTAATTATGGCAAGCAGCAAAGAATATTTAGAATTTGTATTGGATCAATATAGCAGTCTTTCTGCTCGTGCTATGATGGGAGAATATGTGCTGTATTACGGTGACAAGGTTGTTGGCGGTATCTACGATAACCGCTTACTTGTCAAACCTACACCGTCTGCGGTTGCATTGATGCGCGAAGCACCGAGAGAACTCCCATACGAAGGTGCAAAAGAAATGCTCCTTGTAGAAGATATTGAGGATAGAGATTTCTTGAACAAACTATTCGAGTCGATGTACGAAGAACTGCCCGAAGCAAAACAGAAGAAGAGATGAATTGTTGTAAAAAAGAAGCATTTGAGATTATAAAGGAATACGATCCGATGCCACAAAATTCCGACGGCAGTATTAGATGGTTTTTGTACCGTTGGGACGACGGCAAAAACGGAGTGCGTCGCCTTGTTCGTTGCCGAAAGTGCGGTTCACTGTATTTGGTGCAGGCGTATCATCTCCATAAATTCTCCGAGCAGAAGAACACTTTGTTCGAGGATTATTATTTGGTCAAGGATCAACGTGAGGCGGATTATCTCAACAGGACCTATACAGGTATTCAGTTAGAGCATTCAATGATATCGGCGTTCAAGCTTAGTGAACCGTAATAGCAACAGACAGTTACTTGCAGGCTCCGGCAATCTATGGTAATCAAAATCCAATTTGTCGAGCAGATAGCAACAGCGAGTTGCTTGTCAAAGCTGACCGTCAGTGGTATAATATAATCACAACTGATGAAGGTGGTGATTTTATGGAAACGAAGGATATAATCTTTGAACTCAGAACGAAAAAAGGACTCTCTCAAGAAGAGCTTGCGGAAAAGGTATTTGTGACAAGACAGGCAGTTTCCCGATGGGAAACCGGCGAAACGATACCGAACACAGAAACTCTCAAACTGCTGTCACAACTGTTTGACATGTCGATCAATACGCTTCTCGGCTCGCCGCGTCAGCTGATCTGTCAATGCTGCGGTATGCCGCTTGAAGATTCTAACATCAGTAAGGAAATTGATGGCTTTTTCAACGAGGAATACTGCAAATGGTGCTATGCCGACGGTGAGTACACCCTTGATATCTGGAAGCGATATGCTGAAATTGGTGGAAAAGAAAAGCTCGAAGAATTTAAACAACAGCTGATTCACGAATTCAACACGCTTTTACATATCGAAGGATTGCCCAAGGTAGAGAATTTAAACGTGCTGTCAGGTGAATTTATTAATATGGAATACACTCTCCCTAACGGAGAAAAAGTGAAATTCCTTGACGATAAGCAGACTTATCTCGGCAGTCAGCTCGAAAGCGAATTCGGCGGTGACAGATGCTTTGGCATCGTAGCCAATATGGACTTTATTCTCATAGCTACTTATGAAGCCAACGGAGAGAATCCCGAGCTTGTGATTTATAAGAAAAGATAACGCAGAGGGCTGACGGAAAACAACCGTCAGCCCTCAAAATTTGAATCGCAGAAAAGAGATTTTCAAAAAGCACTCCAAGAAAGCCCGTAAAAACGTTCAAAACCGGTGTCTTGTGCCGAAACAAAACGTTTTTGCAAAAAACTGTGGTCTTTTTTGAAAACGCAAAATGGACATAAAAAACAAAAAATCAGTCCTAATCTTGCGAAAAGGACTGATTTTTAGTGCATAAAGCACATTTTTTGGTCGCAATAATCGAAGCTAAATTGAACACCTGAAAAGAGAGGGTTGAGTCATGGTTCAGAAGTACAATTCAAGTCTTAGCTTCGCGCTCTTGGCGTTATAATTCAAGCCAAAGTCTTTGGGGTCAATATCGCAATCCTCGCTGTAAATGCAAAAGGCCTGATGATCTAAATCACCAGGTCTTTTCTTATCTATGAAGTTGTAATATATCTCCACCTTGTCGTCATATAAGATAATTTCCTTGACGAGCAGGCGGATCATCGAATACGGCTCTTTCTTTAGTGCCTTGCAGATAAATCGCTTGATATCGGCAGGCGTGATCTGTACTTGGCTTTTTGCTTTCTCCGCAAGCACCTTTCCTTCGGCTATCACCAGCGCGGCTTCGATTTCTTCGATCCGCTGCTTTGTGGAGCTTGTGATAATACCCTGCGCAACGGCATCCAACATATTGTCTAATGCCTTTCGCAGCTTGTTGCGTTCCGCTTCAAGCAGATTTAATACGGAAGTCTCTTTGAGCTTCTGTTCGTGGGCTTCAAAGATTCTTGCCGTTATAAAATCAATCGTTTCGGGGTTATCCAGCACAGTAACCGTTGTGTCAACGACAAGCTGTTCCAGTACCTCTTTCCGTATTGCCGCCTTGTGGCAGAGGGTGGTATCCTTCTTTTTCAAGCCGCATTTGTAATAGCGAATGACCTTGCCCGTCTTAGACGTTCCGGAATCCGAGGTAATGGGCTTATGACAATAGCCGCAACGTAATTTGTTCTTCAAAAGGTACATAATGTTTTCCTTCGGATGCCTGCCGTGTCTGTTACCTTCTACGATAGCTTGAACATGATCGAATAAATGCTGCGGGACGATGGGAGGAAACATATTCGTATATTCTCCCTCTGATTTATGATTATACACGCCAACATATCTTGTGTTTTGCAAAATACCGTAAATGATAGCCTGTGTAAATGGCTTGCCCTTGCGGTGCATAATGCCTTTTTCGGTCAGAGCTTTTATGATGTTTTTTGCATACGTGCCTGCCGCATACATTTCAAAAATATTTATAACGATAGCCGCTTCATCTTCGTTTACGAAAAATCTTTTGTTTTCCACTCTGTAGCCGTAAGGGATACCGCCTCCTGCATAGTTGCCTTTGATGCGGCTCTCGCGCTGTCCTCGGCTGACCTTTTGCGCCAGTTCTACGGAATAGTATTCAGCCATACCTTCAAGCAACGATTCAAGGATGATCCCCTCGGGGCCTTCCGGGATATGCTCTTTGGCGGATACCAGCATAATTCCGTGATCCTTTAACGTCTTTTTGTGAATTGCCATTTCATACTTATTACGCGAGAAACGGTCTAATTTGTAAACCAACACCATATCCCACGCGCCTTTTTGAGCGTCTTTCAGCATCCGCTGAAAATCCGTTCTGTTGTCATTCTTACCCGTCATAGCTCTGTCGATATAGGTATCTACGATAATAATATCGTGATGCTCTGCGTATGACATACACTCGCGGATCTGACCTTCAATGGATTTTTCCGTCCGTCTTTCGCTGGAATACCTTGCGTAAATAACTGCTGTTTTCATAGTGGTATAAACCTCCTGTTTCGTTTTTTTCTTTAGAATACAAAAAGAGCGAATAAATTTGAAGAACATCTGCTTAACCACTTTCTGACATCTACCTGTCTAAAACGTGATCTGATATGCAGATGAACCAAACTTTATCCAAACTTCTATATTCTTCTTTCTCCCAACGGGACACCTTTTCCCGATCAGAAAAAGCCGAAGCCGTCAAGGGAAAAGGAAAAAGTATTGCAGTCGTATCACAACAAAAAGAGCCGATTTGAAAAACAGGTAAACTGTCAATCAAGTCGGCTCTATGAATTTTCAGCGATACTTTTTACCCCTTTACGGGGGCGGATTTTTCTGATACACTCAAAACTCCCGTTGTCTCCAAGCAAACATACGGATAAGTTGGGAAAAGTTGTATCAATATTTGGTTGATGATAAGTTTTGGCTAACCCACGGCTATCTTTTGGCTTGGTTGATGTTCTTCTTTTCGGAGCAGTTTTCCGTTATACTGAAAGAAAAAACGGAGGTAGCTTATGAAAGAAATTCAAGTGAAAGGCAATAATAAGGACTTAAAGGTATTTATCAACGGTACGCCCGACATACGGCAGATTCCGAACGAGCTTGCAGACGCTTATATTGTAGGCTTGGAACGGCGAATTACCGAGGACGTTCTAAAGAAGAACGAGCAAGCAGAAGCATAAAAAATAGCAGTAAAAAAGAGCCGATTTGTCTAACGGAAATTCCGTCAAGCAGATCGGCTTTTGTGTTATATATATTTATAATATATTTCTGCCCGATCATCAAATAAAATAATGTGGTCAACCAAAAAATCTATCAATAACTGCGGTTCGCGTTGTAAAATGTTTTTTACATACTTTTCAATATCCTCACGGTTTATTTTTACACTCAGCTTTCCTTTTTCTATCAGTGTTTTTTCTTCTATCAATTTCTTTTTGTTCTCCAATTCGTTAAGTCTTGCTTGTGTCGAATCGGAGATAATTCCTTTTTCAATAGCTGTCAGCAAATTTGTTATGGATCTCTCGATTTCTTTCTGTTCGCGTTGTAATATTTCTAAAACAGAACATAGTTTAACTCGTTGTTCATAAGCCGCATAAACGCGCTCTGAAACAAAACTGATGAAATTCGTTTTACTCAATATTTGCGTAGTGGCATCGACAATAACGGGTTCTAATAAATCTTTGCGAACGGCTCTTTTCGTGCAAATATGCTGCCTCTTTTTACCTGCACATTGATAGTAATGAAATACCCGACCTGTCTTTGATGTTCCTGCTTCTACACTTACGTGAGAACCGCATTTTCCACACAAGAGCTTTCCGGTCAGCAAATATAAATTTTCGGTGCCGCGTCTTCCGTGTTTGTTGTTTAGTTTGCGTCCTATGATATCAAAAACAGCCGTAGGAATAATTTGAGGATATATGTTTGAAAATACTTCACCCCCGTAACGATAGATACCGATGTATTTTTCATTTCGCAGCATACTGTAAACGCTACTGAAAGCAAACGGCTTTCCACGGTTTGTGATACCCTTATTAGCTAAGTCTGCTATAATATCGTCTACAAATATCCCGTTTGCATATTGTGAAAATATGTATCTTACAATCTCCGCGTTTTCTTCATCAACCACAACTTTTTTATCGACGACCTTATAGCCCAAAAGAATATACCCGCCCGTAAAATTACCTTTTTGGCGGCTTTCATTCAGCCCTCGTTTGACTTTTTGTGAAAGCTCTGCTGAATAATATTCAGCCATGCCCTCCAAGAGCGATTCGAGGATAATGCCTTCGGGAGTATCGGGGATATTCTCCATTGCCGATACGAGCTTAATGCCGTTGTCCCGCAACGTCTTTTTGTGCATAGCAATCTCGTATTTGTTTCTTGAAAAGCGATCCAGCTTATAAACGAGAACCATATCCCAAGTTTGACGGGTGCAGTCCTTCATCATTTGTTGAAATCCGGAGCGATTGTCATTTGTGCCCGTCATAGCGCGGTCAATATATGTATCAAGTATCAGAATATCGTTGCGCCGAGCGTAATCGTTGCACACACGAAGCTGCCCTTCGATGGATTGTTCTGTTTGTCTTTCGCTGGAATAACGCGCATAAATCACTGCTGTTTTCATACGGTTTCATCCTCCGATTTTTCGTATTTGTTTTTCACGATCAGTTCGGATACCTTCAATTCTAAGATTGAAACAAAGCTGTTCAATACGTCTTCGGGGATTTGCTCGATCTGTGGTGTGCCGTTTACGGTAAGGGGAAAGTGAGGGATGGATTTTTGGTTTTGTTTTTTCTTCATTGCTTTTGACTCCTTTTTTATAGAATGAGTAATCATTATATCCATAAAAAGCAGAGACTTCAAGAAAAAATATGAAAAGCCGATTTGTCTGGCGGAAATTCCGTCAAACAGACCGGCTCTTTGTTGTGCTATGTTGGGGTAATGTTTGGTTAATGCTTGGTTGATGATTGATATTGGCTCGGTAGATGTTATGTTTTGGCTAACCGTATGTTCTAACATTTCTTTCTCCTAAATGCTATACTGACGGCAACTATGGGAAAGGAGGGAAGCATTAGACACAAAGCACAGTAAGCAATGATGTGGTATAAAGCGTTTGTATCGAGGGTTCAGGGATTATTCGCATTATTTTGGTAAAATAATATATTGAACTGTCACAAGGAGGACATTTTATGAAAAGAACAGTATCTATCAACAATCTATATCAATTTCAAGAGCACTTGCGCTGTGAAGAACGCAGCGCGGCAACCATCGGAAAGTACGAGCATGACATCAAGTGTTTTTTGCTTTTTGTCGGAGATCGGGAGCTTGAAAAATCCATTATTCTGGACTACAAGACTTCTCTTGGCAACACCTACGCGGTCACAAGCGCAAATTCTATGATCGCTGCACTCAATGCATTTCTCCGCTTCTGCGGTTGGCACGACCTTTGTGTCAAGCAATTCAAAATGCAACGGCAAGCCTATTGCTCCGAAGAAAAGGAGCTGACTCGCGCTGAGTATATCCGTCTCTTGGATGCGGCAACGAAAAAGAAGAACGAGAGATTGAATTTGATCATTCAGACCATTTGCGGTACGGGTATCCGAGTCAGTGAATTACAGTATATTACTGTTGAGGCTCTGCACAAGGGTGAGGCGGTGGTCAACTGCAAGGGAAAGAATCGCCGTATTTTCATCGTTTCCGAACTAAAGAAAAAACTGCTCCGTTACATTAAGGAGCAGAAGATCGCGTCGGGTGCGGTATTCGTTACAAGAAGTGGAAAGCCTGTCAGCAGAAACAACATCTGGCGTGAAATGAAAGCGCTGTGCGCGCAAGCAAACGTATCACCGAGCAAGGTGTTTCCTCACAATCTCCGTCACCTGTTTGCACGTACCTTTTACGGCATCGAAAAGGATATAGCAAAGCTCGCGGACATTCTCGGTCACGCAAGCATCAACACCACGCGCATCTATATTGTCACCACCGGAGCAGAGCATAAGCGCAAAATGGAGCATATGCGGCTGATTATCTAAAAAATCCCGATGCGAATACACCGAGACACTTTACAACATAACGGGAATTATGTGATAAACATTGATCCATTCCTGTTTGAAATAAATTGGATACATAAAGTATTATACCACAAAATGCGTGTAAAATCAATATCTTTACCTAAATTTATATAATTTTTTCCATAACGAAAACACCTTTCGTTTTCTTTTTTCAAAATTCATGCGAAAGGCTTTTTTGTTATGCCTATTTTTCTTTTTTTCTTACTTTTTGCGAAAGGATCTTTTGATCTTTTTACAACATAATTCCCGTTATGTGATTGTTTTGTTCTTGGGTGAAAAATCTATCAAAAGCCGGAGGAAAAAGAAAATGAAATCATTTTTGAAGGCAACATTGACGTTATTGGTACTCTTATTCGTTTGTGTTCTTACGTTCACCGCTTGTGATGAAAAAGATCACGAGCACGCTTGGGGCGAATGGAATACAGTCGAAAACGCAAGCTGTACCAAAGAGGGCAAGCAGGAGCGTAGCTGTTCTTGCGGAGAAAAAGAATCTCAAAGCATCCCTATGGTATCTCATACTGTAGTATTGGATGCAGCGGTTTCTGCGACTTGTGGAAACACGGGATTGACAGAAGGATCACACTGTTCTGTTTGCGGCGAAATCATCGTAGCGCAACAGACAATCGAAAAGGTAGATCATTCATTTGATCTTGAAAATATCGTTTGGACTTGGAACGGTTATGAGTCGGTAACAGCAACCTTAACTTGTGTAAACGATAATACGCACACGAGACAAATCAATGCAAATGTTACCGATGAAGTAACAACTGCGCCGACTTGTACAGCGACCGGAACAAAAACCTACACGGCTACTGTAAAAATTGACGGCGTTACATATACCGCAACGAAAAACGAAACGATTGCGGCTCTCGGTCACACCGAAATTACCGATGCAGCGATTGTGGCTACCTGTGAACAAACAGGTTTAACCGAGGGCTCTCATTGTTCCGTTTGTAATGAGGTTTTAGTAGCACAGCAAGAAGTTCCTGCTACCGGTCATCATTATGATACCGGAAATATCGCATGGACTTGGGAGAAATATGATATTGGTGACGAGTCTGTTTATGTTACGCTGACTTGTAAAGAGAATGCTACACACACTAAAAAAATGTGGGTTCATCTGTCAAGCGAAATTACAGCTCCATCAACCTGTAGTGCAGAAGGGGTGAAAACACACACCGCATACTTTGAGCTGGATGGCGTGAAATATAGTCAGCAAAAAACAGAATCTATCGAAAAAGCCGCTCATACTTGGGGTCACGGTACAGTAACCACACCGGCTACACCGGAAGTTGAGGGTGAGAAAACATATACTTGTGTTGATTGTCCAGCCGTGTATAGAGAGACATTTGCTTATCCCATCACTCAGAACGAGTGGAACCAAGCGATTGATAATATTATTGGATCTCAGAATATAACTATGAATATCACCGGTGAAGGCGAGGGATGGAGTGGTTTTAATGCAACTTATTCTATCGACGGAACAAAATTATATATAATTTCTATTGCTGGTGATATATACGAAGTCTTTTATAGCAGAGAAAATGATAAAGATTATTTTTATAATTTAACAGACGGTATATGGGAGAAATCCGAGTTGGGGGGAGTAATGGATTATTCTATATCGGTGTGCTTACCATGGAATGTTTGGGAGCAATTCAAAAATTCGTATAGCAGTTTCGTGTATGATGATAACACGGGTTTCTATGAAGCACCCGATCTTACTGTTGTTTTCAAACTTGGAGAGGAAGAAATAACTATTTCCGCAATCACGTTTGTTATTAGTGACGGAGTAATCACAGGTCTGAATTATACGTTTACATACGATGATGGCACAATTGAGATAATGAAAACGACTTTTAAAGATATTGGATCAACAACGGTAGTGATTCCTCACATCCACGAATGGAGCGAATGGTTTATTGAAACTGAAGCGACCTGTACCGATAACGGCTTAAAGAAGCGTGAATGTACATGTGGAGAAGAAGAAACGGGGATCATTTACGCTGAAGGTCATAATTACGAATCTATAGTAACTGCTCCTACTTGCGAAGAACAAGGCTATACTACGTATACCTGTTCTGCTTGTGTAAGTTCTTATATCGGGCTTTATACTGATGCTTTAGGTCACAGTTGGGGTGAGTGGGAAGTTAAAGAAACAAATACAGTTCGTTATTGTGACAACGACTGCGGAGATTATCAGCGCATTACGTCTATCAGCGCAAGCTATCACGGTATTCGTTTGCTGACGGGTGAATCTGTATGGGTCGATGATGTAACTGTTGTTGCTACTCTTTCCGACAATTCTATTATTTCGATTGACGATTTCACTCTTGAAAACGATGTGATGACGGTTGACGGAGCAAATTATGTAACCGTAAAATTCAAGACACTTTCCACAACGTTTTCTGTTCCTGCTATTTATAATAATCTGCCCGGAACGACCTCTACTTCTGAATTTACATATACAGAAGAAGATGATGCTATTACGATAACCGGCTTTATCGGATCGTCAACAGACATTATCATCCCTGCTCATATCAATCGCGTACCTGTTCGCTATATAGGAGAATCTGCTTTTAATGGGCAAGAGAATATTAAGAGTGTTGTTATTCCCGATAGTATATATAGTGTAGCCAAAGAAGCCTTTTACAATTGTAAGAGAATTGCAAGTGTAAGCTTCGGGAAAGGCTTGACCACGATCGGTCACCATGCTTTCTATAACTGCATCAGCCTAACCGAACTCACGATCCCTGTCAATGTTATTACGATTGACGGAACTTGGGGAGACGGTGCATTTGAAAACTGCACAGGTCTAAAAAAGGTGACCATCGGTGACGCTACGGTTGATATCGCTGCAACCACGATTGGCGAAAGAGCTTTTGCGAATTGTACCGCACTCACGGAAGTATTTATCGGAAATCAAGTGAAGCTCATTGATGCGGAAGCATTCTCCGGATGCTCTGCATTGACTACGGTCACCATCGGAACAGGCGTTCAGAGCATCGGTGACGCGGCTTTCTATAACTGTGAGGCATTGACAACGGTTGTGGTTCCCGACAGCGTAATCACGATTGGAGCCGAAGCATTCTACAACTGCAAGAGAATCGCAAGC
>JAFTKO010000036.1 GCA_017453205.1 Clostridia bacterium
AAAGGGCGGTGTCTTAACCGCTTGACCAACGGGCCTGGTAGCGGGAATTGGACTTGAACCCATGACCTACCGGGTATGAACCGGTTGCTCTAGCCAACTGAGCTATCCCGCCAAATTTACCAACGCTTGAATATTATATCACAAACCGATCGGTTTGTCAATACCTTTTTTTAAAAATGTGCGGATTTTTTTCATTTTTATAAAATATATAATACAATGAGAGAAATCGACAATCCCATCTGCCGGTTTTGCAAAGAAAAAACCCGCCGAGCCGTGTAATCGGGAAATTAGAACCCTGTATTCCAGGGCGGTGTCCTCGTCGCGGCTTTACTGCTCCCAACGTCCTTACGCGGTCGAGACAAGTCGATCGAGTCGCGCAAGGGAGGTCTGCAAACCACCGGCGGAGTCAGACTCCTTTGATCTATTGTGGGTCTATATCACCGATTATCACGCACTAAGCAGGAAAAAATCAATTTTTGATTATTTGGGTATCAGTCGTAGTCGATCTCCTCGGAGAACATGTCGTCAAAACGATCGGCTACATCGTCAAATTCATCGTCATCATCGACGGAGACCAGTGTGTACTCGCCGTCCTCGTCCTTTTCGACGCGTAAAATGACATATTCGCAAAATCCGTCGTCAGCCTCCTGTGCTTTGTCGGCGGCGTCGGCGGGGATCATGGCATAGTAGGTGTTGCCGTTCAGATCAACGGAGCCGATCAGTTCAAACTCGACCTCATTGCCTTCTTCATCGGTCAATGTAAAAAATTCGCGTTCGTTATTCATTTCTTCCATAATCAAATCCCTTTTCTCTTTGGTGCTATCATTATTTTACACGAAAAAAGGCGTTTTGTCAAGAGCTTTTTTACATTTCAATCGATTTTATTGTGAAAAATCCAAAAGCTCGGAGAGAATGGCGTTGCTGACGTAAAAGCCTTGCGGTGTGAACGCCCATCCACATGCGGTTTGTTTGACCAATCCGAACGTTTGATAGCGTGCCAGCGCTTTTCCAAAGCGTTGATCGAAATTTTGACCGAACCGTGTCTCAAAAGCGGTACGGTCAATGCCGTCGGTCAAGCGCAGACGAAGCATGACGTATTCATTGACGCGTTCTTCAAAGGAGGGGCTTTCGCTTTCGGCAAGAATGCTTCTGCCATCAGTATATGCCTTGAGGTCGCGGGAGTTTCCAAAACGCTTGCCGCCAAAATCCGAATATGCAGCAGGCCCGAAGCCGAGGTACTCCTCACAGTTCCAGTATTTCAAATTGTGACGCGATCTATACCCGCGGCGAGAAAAATTACTGATCTCATATTGCTCATATCCGTGTGCCGCCAGTACGCGGATGCCCTCAAAATACATCTTTCGCGTCTCTTCCTCGTTCGGGAGGAGCAAACGGTCACCCATTTTTTCAAACGGTGTGCCGTCCTCCACGGTCAGCCCATAGGCGGAGATGTGCTCGGGCGAGAGGGAACAGAGACGTTCTATCGTTTGCAGATAGCTTTCCGTGCTTTGATGCGGGAGGCCGAACATGACATCGGCGCTGATATTTGCAAAACCCGCCTCGCGAGCGTCGTAAAATGTTCTTTCAAAATCGGCAAAGGAATGAAGCCGCCCAAGCGTCCGTAATTCTGCTTCATGGGCGCTTTGCAGACCGATGCTGATACGACGAAAGCCGGCATGGAAAAGCGTCGAGAACGCGTTCCTGTCGGCTGTGGCGGGGTTGCATTCCAGTGTGATCTCGGCATCCGAGGCGATGTGATAACTGCAAAAAACAGTTTCCAAGATCTTCACAAGGAGTGCCGACGGCAACAGCGTGGGCGTGCCACCGCCAAAATAAACGGTGTCCACGGTGTACAACGCACATTCCTCGGCGCGGGTTTGCAGATCACGGCAGAGTGCGTCAACATAAGCAACAAAGTCATCACTGTTGCGATGCGGGAACGAGCAAAAATCGCAGTACAGACACTTACTGCGGCAAAAGGGAATGTGAATATACAACCCCAACGGCTTCACGCGCGGCACCTCCGATCTTTTGGTTTGCATATATTATAACACAATTTGCGAGAAAATCCAAGACAAATTAAGAAAAAACAAAAAGCACCCCAAGGCGTACCTGCGATAGAGCAGATACGCCTTCGGTGTTTGTATTGGTTTGGATGCGAGGATGAATTGTAGTAACATCAAAATCTAATTTTGGAGGATACTACAATGAAAAAGAACTTTGAATCCCTTTACGAAAACCTTGGAGGAACTTACCGCGAAGAAAACGGACACCTTATTCCTAACGTAGCCTTTCCCGAACAGACCGATTATCAGATTGGCAAGTACGGACGGATGCACCTTGATTACATCAAAAACCACCGTCGCGGAAGGTACACCACTCTCTTGACTGAGGGAAAATTGAACGCTCGGTTGCACGAAATCGACCTTGAAGCAAACAAAATGCTTGAACGCATCATCCCCCGCCTCGCTGCCGAAAGAGGTATTGACGAGAATTTGAAAGCTCGTGATATGCTCCGTTGGGTTGCCGAGATGAACAACATCAAAGCAAGCGCGGAAGAAATCGTTTCGCGGGAGGTGATCTACATATGAGGTCAATCCTGCAAGAACTGTGGAACGGAAACATCTGCCCTCAAACCGATAGCCGTAATAATTCTCCCGAAATGAAGCAGTTGATGGAGTATATGGCGCGGCATCACGATGACCTGCTAAAAACGATGACCGACGAGCAAAAGGAAATCTTTGAGAAGTTCGACGATTGTTGGAGCGAATACGCGAGCTATGCAGAAGAAGCAATATTTACATACGCTTTCAAATTGGGTGCAAAAATAGCACTTGAAGCTCTAATTTCAGAAGATAACGAATAGCATTTGCCCTCGTTCCGAAATGGAGCGAGGGCTGTTCATTCCACAAATCAAGAACTGCATTTATAGATGACAAACTTTTTTATAAAAATACCGATAAATCTTCAAAATCTATTGACAAAACGAGGGAAAATTGCTATAATAATTTGCGAATGGTTCGCAAATTCAACACAGGAGATGACAAGATGGCTAAATATATTACAAAACAACGCAGAATATTTTTAGACTACCTTGAGTTTCACCCGGATGAACCGCTTACTGCAAAGCAGATTGCAGAAGCACTAAGTAGCGAGAACATCAGTGTCAGCGCGGTGTATCGCAATCTGTCAGACTTAGAAGCGGAGGGCAAGGTGCGAAGAAGCACGCGCGTCGGAAACAGAGAAACGTATTTTCAATACGTTGACGCGGATGCATGCAAGGCTTGCTTGCATCTAAGTTGTAAAAAATGCGGCAAGACCTTCCATATGTGCGCATCAAATGCCAAAAAGATCACGGAAAATATTAAGATGAACGAAAGCTTCGTCGTAGATAGCCAAAACACAGTAATATACGGAATTTGCGTCGGATGTAAGAAATAAGTTTGAAAGGAGGAACTCGAT
>JAFTKO010000023.1 GCA_017453205.1 Clostridia bacterium
CATATTCATCATCTGTCAGATCGGGATAGGATTCTTTGAGATCTTCGATCCAATCCTTGAGATCAAGATTAAAATTCGACCAGATCATCCGCTTTTCGGGGAACGGCAGAACTGTTGTTCCGTTATCTCGCATACGCTCGGAAAACTCGCAGATGTGGTAGGAGCGCCAACCGAGCATAAAATGGTAGTCGTCCAGATATTTGCAAACAAAGGCTTCCTTGGTGCGGTCCGAATAACACAACAGCACTTGTTCCCCATCGGGGAGAGAAAACAGATCTTCGTAGCGGGGTGTAATGAACCGAATGAATTTAGGATCGTTGATGGTGGCTTGGTTTTGTACAGTAAAAACACCGTGTTGGTTTTGATATACATAGCTCATCAGCGTTCCTCCACTCCGTTACATTTGCCAGTCGAAAGTTCTTTTTGCGCGTCCTCCAAACGTTTTTCTCTTGCCTGCCAATATTCGGGCTGGCAGGTCTGAAGGATTCCGTCAATACAATCACTGTATTCTCCCTCTTTGAAATGAGCATTGATTTTCGGTTCAATCAATCCTTGATCGAGAAGCTCCCGAATAACCACCTGCGCATCGCAATCTTCCTCAAAGCAATGATATCGCCCCTCTACAAAACCAACCTTCAAAGCATCCTTTGACAAAAGGTTCATAGCAACCTCTCGCCGCACCATAATTCCACCGTGCCGAGCTGTAGCAACCTCAAACACGCCCGGATAAAGCGTTTTACATTGCTCTACCGTTCCCCACGGCGAATACATCGGTTCGACCATTACCTTGCCTCTCCTTCCATCGTTTTATCGGGAATCAGATGCCCGTTCTCGTCATAAGCTTTTGGATCGGCACCAGGAACGTTCCAGCCGTACATTGAGCCGCATTTCATAGCAGCTAACTGTGCTTTGGTTGCCCCGATCTCTCGGTTGAGTTCTGCCAAAGATGCCTCGTCAATCAAAAGATTCATGGGGTAATATCCCAGCTCGCCTAAAAAGATGGTAATGAGTTTGCCGTCCAATCGGTCAAAGCAATGCGGGAGTAATCCGCGCTCTTTGGCAAGGGATGCAAACAAGGTATCCCGATGGTAGGCGTAGCAGTAGAAATTGATCTCACCCAAGATCGGCGTACAGCGCAGATAATAGGCGTGTTGATCGGTCAAGATGCGAAAGCCCCAGCACATATCGGTATGGGAGTGAGAATTGCGGCATTCCTCATGCCCGCAACAATACGAAAACATTCGGGGGCAATCGGGAAGCACATCCATACGAAGCAATTCGATCAAAGAACCGATTTCTTTTTTGAACGCATCATTCTTGTGTTCCTCTGCCCCTGCATGATCCGTCCAATCGCTATGAAACTCTTTTCCCGAGCGCCCGAAATCTCCACGCAGATGCCCAATGCAACCGCGTTCACGGTCTTTTTCTGCATCGGAATAAAACAGCGTTTCTTCCTCGGTCATCTGTATTTTTTCGATGCGGTATCCCATTAAACCCTCGTTCATTTGCCTCGCCCTCCTTTCATATCAGGGCAAGCGTGATAATGCCCGCCCGTATCATAGTGATTGGGATCCGCCATTGGGCTATCCCATCCGTAGATCGCGCCGCTTTCCATTGCCGCCATCTGTTGTGCGGTGATGCCATAGGGCGCGTTCTGTTCCTCGGCATACTGTCGGTTGGCGGTCTGATCTGCCCCGTACTGCGGAAAGTCCTCGTAGCAATCCTCCCCAAAACGAATGCGGATACGCTCTCCCGTGAACGGAAGAACTCCGTAACAGCTTTCGGGGAGTCCGCGCATAGATGCCAATGCCGTCATCAGCACGGTGCGGTCATAGCAATAGATCGTAAGCTGCCGCTTTTCGTTCCAAGGTGTGCAGGCAAGATACCAAGCGTAGCGATCTGTCAGCACTCGGAAACCCCAACACTCTCGATTAAAGGAATACGGAATATGATCGTGCAGACGGTCACGGCAGAAGGTTTCCATGCGGAGCTTATCAAGACAGATATTGTATGCGTCCTCGCTCTGCAAAAAGCGTGTCAGCATACTGAACGCCGCTTGCAGCTCCATGCTGTTAGGTTGGAACAGAACGGGAGAAAAGGCAAGTCCGCTATTTGTAAAAAGTCCTTTGAAAAAGCCGATGAATCCGTATTCTGCCTTTCCGTCATCCATCAGCAGGTCTTTTTCTGCCCACAGCTTCAATGTTTCAAGTGTCATGGTGTTCCTCCTGAATGAAAAAAGACAGGGTGTTCCCTGCTCTGATAGCGGTTTGAAATTGGTCGATTGCCTGAATTTCGGCTGGTGTGATCTTGGGAATCTTTAAAAGGTCTGCAATCCCCATATTGGCGATCCTTTGCTCGTCGGCAAAGCCGCTTTTGATGAGCCGTGAGAATACTTTGAGATTATTTTGATTGAGTTCGGGCATTATCTTTCCTCTCCTTCTTTCTTTTTCGTTTTCATTTCAATATACTTCTGCTCGGTCAGTTCTCCGCTTTCGATCTTTGCCAACGTGGCTTTAGCGAAATCGGGGAGCTTTTCGGGCGGGACGATACCGATAACCTCGGGTCTCTCGATGCGGTCACGCTCCTGCGAATACAGATCCCAACAAAAGCAAGCACGACCACGCCCGCCGCCCTCGGCACCAAAGCCGCCGTCTGTGAGATACAGTTGGTGGGAAATGTCCTTATACCCATCATCATCTACCACATCCCACTCCATAAAATCCTTAATATCAGTAATTCCATAAGTGTCCTTGATCAAGGAATAAGAAAAGTTTCCATTGATCTCTTTAGGGTATCCGTTTGGAAGATGAACCGTTTCTACCTGCGTTTCATATCCATTCATCAAATAATGCCCTTCAAACTCTTGTGCCGAGCAATAAAAGGGATCTCCGTAGGACACCACAAATTCACTTCCCGTTTTATATTCGTACCACCGTCCTCCGTACTCAAAGCTATATTGGGAACGCAGGAAATGACGAACCTTTACGGTGCATGGCAGATGCTTTCGCATGACAACTGTTGCCGTGACCGAATCTTGACTCAAACCGGTGCGGAAATAATAGCGTATATATACCCAAGTATAATCATATCGATTGCTACTCGCCCAAGAAAGCGTACAGGTTTCCCATAGTCCTTGGGTGCTTTCAAAGGCAATAATATCATATCCGCCCAACGAAAACACCGCACTTGTTTCTTCCCCTCTTTTAATTTCAAATTGCACGGTTTTGAGATGTGTTCCGTTTTCATCCACGCAGTTTACGATCAAGGTGCGGTTGCATTCGGCTGCATCAAATTCATATTCCACCGAGGTGGTTCCGTCCGGCTCATATGCCGCACTTGCAGATAGAGAAAACGCCAAGAGCATAACCGAACAAAAGACGAATACTATAAAAAACGAAATACTTTCTTCATTCACCCACCTCCACGTCAATGACATAGGAAAAGTCGTACTCCGCACCCCAACCAAAAGCAGCTTGTACTGCTTGGGCAAAGCCGTCAAGGGGTGCGCCATCTTTTGGAATACAAGCGGTCAGCATTTCGATGACCGCTTCGATGGGTTCCTCTTTTAGTTGGTCGTAGAAATCGTAATAAAAGCGTTGGATCTGGCAGATCGCCTTTTGGCTGTATCCCACCTTTACAAAATGATTGATAAGCAAAATCTCCCCGTCCAAAATGGCGTTATTTCTACTTTCGTAGATCATAAGATCGGCTATCAGCCTATTCGATTGTCAAGATTCCAACGTATCGAGGCATTTAAGAATGATGTCAGATACGTCGGTGGGATCCTCGCCGTTGGCGTTCATTTTTCAGGCGGCGGTCATTCAAGACCCTCACCATCACACGCAATTCAAAATCTGTCAGCTTCAAACGATAACTCTTTTTCATGGGTTCATACCTCCCTTTCGCTTATATTTTATCATAAAGGATAGAAAAAGACAACTCTACAAAAGTGTGTCGGGTAACTGTCTGTCACCCGAATTGCAGTGGTAATTTCCTATGCTAATGGATACTTTCTTTTCTGTTACAGTCATGCGGTAGATTTTAGGCAACCGAATGACTGTAAACGGTAAAAACATGAATGTCGCGCATTCAAATCTTGCATAAAATAAGCTTTTGGATAGAAAAAACCCTTCAAAATCGTGAGATTTTGAAGGGTTTTGGGGAGTCATAGTACAAAAAACAACTTTCTATTTTAATCAAAAAATATATCAATTCGTTTTTTAATCATAAAATAATCTGTCCGTTGAACACTCATCAAATAAAAATACCATTTTTTGTTTGATCAATTCAAAATGATCTGTTTACATTTTTACTCAATTTAGTTCATATTATCTCTTTTAAGATTATCCGATTATATTCTTCCAATTGATACATTAATGCTGCATACATAAAAAGCTCAAATGATTTATTATGAACATCTCTCTTTGCCAGGTCGACTATTATATAATTCTCAAAAGATTCATGATTTATTGATTTTGGTGTCCCATCTTTTTTGGTGTATAAATTCAATTGCTTATTCTTTCTCAACTTAGCTTGAATGATTGGATCTGTATACTTTGCTAACATGCTTTGATAAAGAAAAACTACACTGGCATAAAAAGCTATTCTATAATTCACCAAGGCGTTTTTTACAAGCCAATTCGTATCATCTGGCGAGATATTATTATCTTTTATATATTTTTCACAAGAAATCATATCATATTTTATAGTTTTCTCGTGAATTAAAGTTCTACAAATGATTGCACAATATTTGTGCATATCAGGTTCCTTATTGTCAATATGTTCCTAATAATAATCAGAACAAAACATTTTTAGTCTTTCAACAAAATAATCTTCTGCATTTTGAGATAACTTATCTAAATTCTTAATTTTAGCATTTGTGGCATCACGAAATGATGTATCCATTTCGTCGTATAAATCATGAATCAATTGAGAAAGCCAGTTATCCCAAGAAAACTGAAAGAACGCGCGGACATCACGAATCTTCATGTTTGCTCACCTTGTATCTTACAATATCATTTTTTTGTGATATTCTAGCAATTGTACAATGATATCTGAATTATTCTCCAATCTAAACATCCCTAAAATATCATGACTTTCGTTTTTCCTAATCTATTTTCGGTTGTATCTCCTGCAGAGCCATCAAACATGATACTCGAAAAACCAAGCTGCAGTGCCTCTATACAACGATCAAAGGTCAATCCATGGTCATAATGTACGGCAACCGGAACAGATGCAGCCTTTGCGGCGCGAAGAATAGACGGCGCAATCAGCTTCAGTTCTCCGTAAGGAAGTAAAACCTCGGCAGTTCCAATGACGATGGGTGAACGGGTTTCTTCAGCCGCACTGATAACCCCTTCAAGCATATCGGTATCAATGGTGTTAAAAAGTCCTACCGCATAATGGTTCTTTTGTGCTTCTGCAATACGAAATTTTATCCGTACAAATTCCATTTTCCTTTAACTTTGATAGGATCAACCTTCCGTTTTCATCCTTACCTAATTTCCCAATCACATCAACTGGAAGCAATGCATCAATTTTTTTGAGATCAATCGCTGTATTCGGAACACATCCCCCAACCTCATATGAGATATTCTAAACATATGTCATCATCCCGTGTTCGGGATACTCGGATATGGTTTTTATAATATCCAAAATTATACTGCCGACAATCGTAATTCCTTTTTTAGAAAAACAATTCATATAGTCTACCAAACTCCTTTCTACTATGTGCTTATATTTAGGCGCCTTTTTGTTTTTTTACATTTTTTCGCTATATCTGTTAGTTTGACCCCAACATTTATTATAGAACCTATATATATCGATTTTCAGACAACACCGCTTTCTGTTTATTATTTTTTCTCATGGTTTCATTCATCAGCATTTCGTCTGCAATCATTTTTGCCGTCTTCACTCTCACTTCATTAGAAACATTCGGCAGAAAACTTGTTTTCAACTGTCGGCAAACAAACTTACATTCCAGCGAAAAGAAGCCTTGATAATTAATCTCACGCAGTGCAGCCACAAAATCCTTCCAATCAATTACACCCGTACCGAGAACCCAGTGCGCATCGCTCTTGCCGTCATTGTCGTGAACGTGAATGGCGCGCAGATCATCCCCTGCCATACGAACTGCCTCGGCAGGAGAAATCCCAAGCACCGAACAATGCCCCGTATCAAGACAGAATTTAAAATTTTCATCATCAATCATGTGAATAAACTCCAGCGTTTTTTCAGGGGGCGAAATTGAAAGACCGCTCATCGGCATATTCTCAAAGCAGATCGTCACGTCATATTCCTTTGCCGTAGGCAACAGTGCGCGGAAAAACTCCAGATTGATCTGCCAAAATTGCTCCTTGTCAAACTCATCAAGCGCTCCAAACGGCATTACGGGATGAATGACCCAATTTTTGCACCCAATCAATGCTGTACAACGAATGCTTCTCCGCATTGCGTCAGCACGCTCCGCACGCAATTCCTCGGTTTCATCGTGTGGGGGGTAACGCCAAGGTCCGTGTACTTGATATGGTACGATACCCGCTTCATCCATCAGCGCCTTTTCGGCAAGTATCTCCTGTTCATATGCTTCCTCAGTTCGACCGTGCAATTCCCCTTCCATATGATAATCCACACCGTCAAATCCAAACCTCTTCATCATTTTGTATCTGTCATTTCCATAACAATAAAACATCGAACAGGTTGAACCGATTTTCATAACTATAATTCCTACCTTCTACATATTAACATGATTTTAAACTATCTAAAGAAACTCTTTTATTGATCTTCATAATACAATGCTTGAAATAGAGCGTCAAAATTCCAAGCGATAGCCGTCATATGCGGCAATCACACCGAATTCCCTCAACCTTGCCGCAAGCTTTCCATGATCCTCATGTGCAAACTTGGAAAAATGTGATGCGCACACGATCCCGTCGGGCTTGAGCACGCCGACTTTACGAAAAGTCTCCAGCATCAGCTCCGCCATGCGAATGTTGTTGTGCTCGAAAATGCGGTAATCGCCGGGACCATCCCCAAGGGTAATCTCCAGCACTACGCAATCCAACTTTTTTTGCTTCAGAACATGCCAGCTCTCGCAAGGGATCCATGCCGTGTCAAGTCCGTAAAAAAGACTTTTCCCGTCACGCTCGATCAGATAGTTTAAGGATTCCTCTCCACGAATGTTGGACGAGTGGTTGGCACGAAGCGGTGTGATCTTGTAGCTTCCAACCGTGTACTCTGTTTTAAAATCCACCACGGTACAACAGTCGAAAAACGCCCCTAACAGTTTTGCTGTAAACTCATTACACCAAATCCGCCGTGAGGCGGTCTTTTGCAAAGCCCTTACGGTATCCGTGTTGAAGTGATCCTCGTGTGAATGTGTTACAAGAATATCGGTCACACCGTCCGTCAGAGCGGGACAATCGTTTTTCTCGCAGTAATCAAAAATTTGGGGACCGGGATCGATCAACAGATCCCCGTTTATCAAAGCTGATGAAAACCGACGAAAAAATTCTCCGTTTTTTCGTTTGCGGATATCCCAATCCGCCGCTCCGGTACCCAAAAACAAAAGGTTCATTGCTCTTCCTCCTCATTTTTTCAATACTCAGTCAAACCCATCCTCCGCTTACAAGGCTACGGGAATAAACCCCTGTCCCGTAAGTATATATTTTTCTGTATATCCGCAAGATTTCAAAAGCTCCTCGGCATCGTCAAATCCACAATCGAGCATTCTCGCGTCGTGACAGTCGGACGTTATACAAACACCATACCCCATCTGCTTCAACTCTTTCAGCAAGAATACGGACGGATAGGGTGTTGTTCGATTCCCTCTTGCCATCGCTCCCGTATTGACTTCAAACAGCGGGATCTTGCCCTTTAACGACTCCGCCGCCTGCAATGCGTAATTTCTGTATTCTTTTGATGTTTCGTCAAAAAATGTTATTTTTTCCGAGTGTTTCGTTATCAAGTCAAAATGACCTATCATATCGAAGCTACCGTACTTTGGAAGCTCGGCAAGGGCCTCGTAGTACGCTCTTACGTATCTCATTCCATCTCCGCAGAAATGCTCGTCAATGATTTTTTGAACGGCCTCCGCCGAACGGTTGAAACCCACAAGAACTCCACCGCATTCAAGATAGTGTACCGAGCCTATAAGGAAATCATAACCGTTAAGATCGATAGGAGAAAACATATCAAATTCCAAACCACAGAATATCTCAATTCTATCTTTATATTGATCAGCCAGCTTACGTATTTCGTTTTTATACTGCTCTGTTTTTGGGGGAGACATACCTCCAATGAGCGAATACGGAGCATACGAGTGTTCTGAAAAACCAATAGAATCAAATCCTTTTTCCAAAGCTGCAACAATCATCTGTTCGGGTGTATCCGCACCGTCACAATATGTTGTATGAGTGTGCAGATTTTGCAAATATTTCATTTCGTTTTCTCCTTTTGATAGCATTGATGATATTCTTCTCTATCATTTTTCCACGGAACACAGTCACAAATCTGATTTTTAACAATATATGCCTTGTCCCAGAATACCGCCGCACATTTGGCGCCGCCAATGTAATTCATACGCCTGTCCTATCCTCAAAAAACGTATCTTCCAATGCAAGACAGATCGCATGATAAACGGGAAGGTGCAATTCTTGAATTTTATAAGTCTCCCGTTCGGGAACGGCAATGAGAACATCCGCACAGGCCTGTATTTTCCCACCTCCGTAACCGGTGAGTGCAATCACCCTCATTCCCTTTGCATGTGCCACTTGAGAAGCATAGATCACATTTTCGGAGTTGCCCGAGGTCGTGATGCCAATAAGCACATCCCCCGCGTTTCCCTGTCCCCAAACCTGTTGCGCGAAATTTAGGACGGGAGCAACGTCATTGGCGTAAGCGGTTTGCAAAGCAACCTCGTTGACCAAGGAAATTGCAGGCAACGCGCCCTGCAAATTTTTGTAAAGGAACTCGCCCTTTTCGCTGAAGCCACATAGCGTTTCTTTCATTTCAAGGGATAGTCTTCTCCGCTTTACAAACCCCTTCATCAGCTCGCCTACAATGTGCAAGGCATCGGAGGCACTTCCACCATTCCCGCAAACCAAAACCTTTCCACCATTACGGTAACACTCGGTCAAAAGCGCTATCGCGGCTTCTATCTGCGCGCAACATTCCGAGAGGATCGGATAGCGTTGCAATAATTCGTTCACTTCCTTCATAATATCCCCCTTTCAATTTTTGCCCTCAAAAGCTACAGACAGCGCCGCATAGTCTCCGATACTGTCACCCAACTCGGCAGAAACGACTCGACAAACGGCATTGGATAATTCCAAAGCCTCCCTGTTCAAATATCGTTCCATATACTCGCGCAAAAGATTTTCCGCACGTTGAAACACACTTCCGATCACAATGGCCTCGGGATTTAAAATATCTACGAGAATCGCCAATCCTCTGCCCAGCATTTCACCGCAGATACGGTAAACTTCCATTGCAACAGGCTCTCCTTGAATTGCATAGTCGAAAAGAATCTTGGCATTGATATTTTCCAACTCGGCAGTGCTTTGACAATACGGGAGGTTTTTACCCGTTTGCAGTTGCTCCAACACCAATTCCCTACCGATCTGTGCGATTCCGTTTCCACTACAAAACCCCTCAAAGGAGCCGGCCTTGCCATAACCCACGGGACCGTGGTCACAAAGACGGAAATGACCCACCTCACCCGCCATCCCGTTAGTACCGTTGTAGAGCCTTCCGTCTAAGATCAGCCCCGCACCCAGACCTGTTCCAAAGGTCAAAAACACCATGTTTTTTGTTCCTCGCCCAGCGCCGTATTTCCACTCGGCAAGAGCACAGGCGTTGGCATCATTGCACAGATACGCTGGGACACCAAATTTTTCAGTCAGAATATCCACAATGGCGATCCGATCCCAATCGGGGAGATTGGGCGGGGACAGAATCAATCCTTTTTGTGCGTCCAAAGGTCCGCCGCAACTGATACCAATTGCATCTCCCTCTCCAATCTCTTGGATCGCGTTAACGATGTTTTCTATCGTTTTCCCACAGGTCGTAGTTGCAAATCTGATTTTTTTAACAATACGTGTTTCGTCTCCCAGTACAACCGCGCACTTGGTTCCTCCTATATCCACTCCGATTTTCATGTTCTATCTCCCGGTTATATTTTTTAAGTACAAAAGTTGTGCGCTGCATTTTTCGCCGCTCAACAACAGTTTAAAATTCCTTTGCAGATCGGCCCCCATATACTGTTTACCCGTAAACACATCCGTATAAGTTGCATTGGGGAGAGCGGCCTTAATATTTAAAAGCTTTGTCTTGCCGGGCTTACAGTCGGCTTTTTCAATGAGTGTCAAAAGGATTTCATCTTGATCTTCGGAAACATAATAATAAGCGGAATAATCATGATTCACGGGTGAAACAAGATTATAATAATCCCCCAATCTTATCAAATGCTCAAATTGCTTGTATTCCGAAATTTGTTTTGCAATTTCGGATTTGACTTCATTACTCATTTCCAAAATATTCAGTTCATAGCCCAGCATCCCGCCAACCGCAACTTTATAGCGGTAATCCAAGGATTTTCCACCCTCCTTGGGCTTGGAAACATGACAGGACATTGTGGTTGCGGGATATGCCATTAAACAGGAAGATTGAATGAATGTGCGATAATATGGATTGGTTCTGTCACTCGTCCAAATTTGAAAACCGTAACACATCATACCAAGATCATAACGACCGCCTCCGCCCGAACAAGTCTCAATCAACGCATTGGGAAATCTTTGGATAAACCAGTTAAGCAAACGATAAACACCTTTCATATAACGAAAAGCAACTTCACCTTGACGTTCGGATGAAAGCATAATAGAACCCACATCACACAAATGACGATTCATATCCCATTTAAAATAGTCAATATCGACACCGTTAAAGGTTCTATCGAAAATTGAAATAAGATAGTCAATCACATCATTATTGGACATATCCAATACCAGTTGGTTGCGAGAAAGCGAAGGAATTCTTTTCTCAACATGTAAGCACCATTCGGGATGCGTGCGATATAAATCAGAATCGGGATTCACCATTTCCGGCTCTATCCAAATACCAAATTTCACACCGCGTGCCTTGATTTTCTTGACAAAGCTATATAGTCCGTTCGGAAATTTTTGGCGATTTTCAAACCAGTCCCCCAAGCCGGCACAGTCGTTGTTTCGACCGCCAAACCAACCGTCATCCATAACAAGCATATCAATGCCGATCTTTTTGGACTCATCGGCAAAGCTTAATAACAATTTCTCATCAATATCGAAATAGCAAGCCTCCCACGTATTAAGTACAACAGGATGCGGCTCCAATGCCGCAGGAGGAAGAATGTGTGCGCGAATAAATTTGTGAAAATTTCTTGTCATTTGTCCGAATCCGGAAGCAGAATAAGTCATGATTGCTTCGGGAGAAGTAAAGCATTCTCCGGGTTCAAGTATATAAGAAAAGCACTCGTTTCCCAAGCCCATCAACACACGGGAACGGTTTAGCTGATCAACCTCAATCTCATTGAGAAAAGAGCCTGAATAAACGAAATTAAAGCCATACACCTCCCCGCTTGTCTCAGTCGCCTTATGTGTACAAAGTGCCATGAATGGGTTATATTGATGAGAAGATGCACCTCGGCGGGAAAAAACAGACTGTATGCCGTGATGTAGCGGAACGCGTTGATACTTACATTCAAAACAATGCTGTCCATAAAGCGAAATCATATCTAAATCGGAGCGATCAAGATCAAGCGTTAACGACATACATTTTTCAATTTCAACCTTGCTCCGCCCATTATTTTCCAGCATCATATACCGACTGATCATGTCTTCGCTTTCAAAAACAGTATAGTAAAGTAGTAAACGGCAATTTGTTACAGGATCATAAAGAGTAATTTCCAAAGTTTCGGTGTTCTCATCGACACGTGCGGAAGGCAGACCGTCAAGCTCTCGACGACCGTAAAAAATACGGTAAGAATCGTAAACAAAATCGGTCACTCCTGTTCCGTCTGAGCCGCAAAGACGCAAGGCCGCTGCACGAAAATCACCCGATCCGAAAAAAGAACATTCCTGAGCAAAAAAATCGGGGGATATTGCATCATTAAATTCCGGGCGATAGGGCGCAAAATTTAACACCTGTTCTTGATAAGGCAAGATGTCTTTCTTCTTTTTTCCATAGTATAAATGACACAAATAACGATTACGCAACACTTGAAAAGCGTACGTCGTTTTTTTTGTATTCAGTATAAACTGTTGTTTATTTTCTAAAAAATGAATTGCCACTTTTTCCTCCTATGCTTTAAACGCATCTTTAGAGTTTTTTGTTACAGAATCAGAGCCTTTTGGATTGATTTTTCATCACAAATTCAATGCCCTGACCTCTTTTTTATTTTGCTTTCGATAGGAAAGCCGATACTGACTTCCCAAACCGGCCTTTGAACGCAAGACCAAAGTGATATGGTCTGTCTCCTCCTCAGGCAGAACACAACAAACCTGTGCCCCCTCTTGATTCGTGCGTGCTTTCGTTTCCGCTGTCCAGTACAATAGACGGTGTTCTTGATTTCCTATCAACAAAAGGACTTCAACTTCCTGTGATACATCCAATGGACTATCATTTAAAAGCCAAATTTCTGCTGTAAAACGCTCACCCGATTGCCAATCGAATTTCGGGATCCTTGCGCTAAACAACACCGGACGCAATGCCTCTTTTACCGCAAAATATCCCGGCTTGGGTATTGCAGGATAGCGAATGATACTGCAATTGGCAGCAGTCATCCAAGGCTCATTTAAACACCAATTCAAAGCAGCGCTGCACCGTGGCGCTTGGCGTCGCATCTCCTCAAACGCCGCTTTATACCCTTCACTTTGAAGAATATCGGAGCGCTCCACCAGTTCGGAAAGGTTATTAGTACTTCCAAAATAGTGTTCTAAAATCGGCACACAAGCATGAGATTGCGGCCTCCACGCACCGATCGCATGGTGAAGAATCCATGAAGGTGTTTCTTGAATAACATTGCGTTCTTCCTCCGGAATAATTTTTTCCAGCGTATCCATTGCGGAGATAGACGGAATTCCAAACTCGGTATAAGCGATACAAGAGGAGTGTTGAAAGCATTGAAATACATCTCCCCCCATTTCATTATCATAAAACATATAACCGCCATGTCCCATACCTGTAAGCGGGGAGGTTTTTAGGAAAGCATGATCTCTGTCATACTCATAACAGAGTTTATCCAACAATCTCAGTGGGAGAGATTGATCGTTCATCCCTGACCAACGATTAAACAATTCGTTTCCACCGCACCAAAACGCCAAGCACGCATGGGGACGAAGAGCATGAATCATAGCGGTAGCTTCACTTTCCAAAACCTTCAAATAACGCTCATCATTGGGATAAGCATTGCAGGCAAGCATAAATTCCTGCCAAACCAAAATACCCTTTTGGTCACAAAGATCATAAAACGCCTTTTTGCAAAAACCCGCACCGCCCCAAAGACGCAAAATATTCATATGTGCGTCCTTTGCCAGATCCAACAATTCCTCATATCGTGACGCAGTGATTGTTCCCCAAAATATATCCGGATTTACCCAGTTGGAGCCTTTCATAAAAATTCGCTGACCATTAAGCTCCAAAGTAAAGGGTGCTTCATAACGCGTTTTCGGAAATACCGACGGTCCCTCGGCATTCTCATTACGCAAAAGACGTACACGACGAAATCCGAGCGTACCGTTTCTCCGATCTTGTTCATTCTCCACCGTCCAGTTGTAAAGGTAAGGTACACCTTGTCCATTACACCACCACAATTGCGGATTTTTCAAACGAAACGACCTTTCGGTTCCGCTATAAAGAAGTGTTCCTGCCGCATCATAAAACTTTATCTGACAAGGCACATTACAATCGATCTCAAAGCGCACCTCCACACTCGCAAAATCCGCATCTAAAGTATAAAACGGTTCACAGGAAGTAATATGGTTTTGAGGGCGAGTTTCTACATATGCATCTTGCCACATACCCGAAATAAGCAACCGCGGATTCCAATCCCAGCCATAGCAAACAGGCGGCTTACAGCTTGCATCTGCTTCATCGCGCGTTCCGACAGGAGCTCCCGTTCTCTTTGGATGTGGATAAATGAGTACGCAAAGTACATCTTCCCCATGTAAATATTCGGTAATGTCTATCTCAATGGGACGAAACATTCCTTCATATTCGTAAATCTTGATACCATTTAGAAAAATATCATATCTGTAATCAATACCGTGACTAACAAACCACACGGTTTCTGTCGGTTTTCTCTGATATTGCAAATTGGTACGATATTCCCATGTGTCATTTTCCAAGTTCTCATAAAGCCGGCAAGATTCCCCGTACATTACATCGGGAAAACCTTTCGCGACACCGTAGTCGTGCTGAATATTCCCCGGAACATTGGCAGAAAATGTTTCTTTTGTTCCGTCAACCGAAATCCGCACACCTTCCCAGGTCTGTTTAAAAATCATTTCACTATTCTCCTTAAATGGTAAAATTAAGGGTAGTATGCAAATTAATCTACTACCCTTTTATTATAAATATCAATAGGAATATACCAAATCTCCGCCGGCTCCAACACGGGTAATATAAATTTTCTTGTTGGCTACATCAATTTGGAAACATGTAAAGCTGGATTCGGTCACAGTCCCCAACGTCATTTTAAAACTATTAGCCGTATTGCTCCGTATGTAAGAATCCGCGTTGAGAGAAATAAGGCGCAATGAAGTCTTACCGTCGGAGGATGTCAAAATTTCTTCTTTATCGGAGTGTATATGTCCGGTGATCCAAATGGCAAGATCGGCATCTGCATTCGCTTTAATACTCAAAACTCTTTCACTGATAGCCTTATTTTTCTCAGTATAGCCTCCGGCACTACCATACCAGTATGCATGCGTGAAAAGAACCACCGTCCAATCCTCGTCAAGCTCCATGATTTTTTCTTCAGCCCAATTCAAAGCGGCATCTACATAGCTATCTTCAGGCATTCCCCAACGGCTGTCACTCAAATAGAACTGTACATAACGCACCTTATTTACCGTATCATCGTAATAACCATGATCGGGGTCTCCTTCGGTCATAACAGCAAAAGACTCACTGCGTTTTTGATACAGATCATAAGCCTCTTGTTGAGAAATACGAAGGCTCCAATCTGTGCATCCGCTGGAAAAATTTCGGTCGTGATTTCCAAGTGTAGAGAAAATATTCAATTCGGCATTAAAAGCATTGTAAAACGAGAGTATCTCATCATCAATCGCGGATTGTTTAATCGGATTGTATTGTTCAATAATATCACCGCCAAATACAACATACGGGATGTCAAGCTGTTCGGCAAGATAGTTGATAAGCGCTGGCGAACATCCGGAGTTTGCGGTCCAATGCGTGTCGGTAAGATAAAAGAATTCGGAAATACCGCTACCAATGGTATTTCGGTTTGCTTCAATCTTGTCAATGGTATCTTCAACTTCAGCATCCCAGTATCTACCCAGTGCATGCGCATCTTCAGCCGGAGTAACAGTAAATGTCATATCGGCAACATCGCTGACAGAAAAGCTCAATGTGCCTTCCTTGTGCCTTGCCACAAACATAATGTAAGTATCTTCTTCAGCGGTAAGCGTAAAGGAAGATATGGTCTGTCCCAAACGCCACATCGTATCACCTATTTTATAATCCTTGAAGAAATCACCTGTATTACTGTTTTCCTTGGGCGTACAAAAGATGTATCCCACAGCACCGTCTTTTGGAAGAATTACATCAATCGTCGCACCTTTTTCAAGAAAATAGGGCTCTTTCAAACAGACACGAGTAGTATCGGCCTCATCTCCTACCTTAAATTCAGTAAATGTACCATTCGCACCGCCCTGTTGCCACATATCCTGTGTAAACTTATAAAGTTGATCCTCCGGAGTAGAAAATTTGGTTTCAAAGACGGCAATATAAGTCTCGTTCTCTTGCACCGTAACATCAAGCGTCGCGGTTGTACCCAAATTTTCACCCTTGGAATTTTTCCAATGAGAAAATCTCTGATAAACCGGAGTCTCCTTTGCTTTCAGCGTTACAGATTCCCCAGTTAAACAATTATACTCATTATATCCTTCTCCAACCGTACCATTCAAAACTCTTATTACAACGCCGGTAGATGATCCTCCCGAATTAGGATTGTCATTTTCGTTTTGCGTACCATTATCCTCCGTCACAGCCCCCGTTGTACCCACATCATTGGTAGCACTGCTATCCCCCGTAAAAAACGTATCATTCGGATTCTTATTTCCGCACGCAACCAGGGCGTTAAATCCTATTACTGACATCAACAATACCGCAACAACTCTAATAAAAGAATATTTTTTCATTTCGTTGTTCCCTTTCTTAATTTAAATTTTTAATTTTGAAATAATTTTGTAACTATCAAGTGTCATCAATTCCAAATCGAACAAAGCTATATCCCGAATAAAAATTCCTGCATTGATCCCCCTCCCACTGTCCTTCAAACGTAAACTCATTTGGAGAAACCCAAAGGTTCTCCGCAGTTATACTATGATGGGGACCCAATAAATTCCGATATGCCGCACATATCTTCAATATCAATTTGTTTTTTCCGGAAGTAAGATATGGCTTTAAATCCATGTACTTTGAGAACATCAGTGTTCCTGCCGTCTGTCCGTTTACCTCCACATCACAAACAGCATAGCGACCTCCAAGACAAAGCAAAGTAGGGTCTCCCTCGCGATAATTCAACTCGGTTTCCAGCTCTAACTCACCGCCATAAAACGGATATCCGTCGGTTACAATGTTTGTCGGATCGATTTCTCGTCTTTGAGAAGTCATAATATACTTTGTCTGCGGTGGATAACGTAACGCATCGTTATCATCAGCAGTTGGAACACCCCCTTCGCAACGCACACAAAATGTGCCGCGAAGATACACCGCCTCAATCTCGGTATCAAATACCAAACAGTTTCTCAAACTTTCCATTACGTTATCAAACAGAACATGATAAACATAGTCATTTTGAAAATAGTCGATCTCAAGAGTCACAAAGTTTTCACCAACTGTGATTTGGTCGGCAATATTGACCGTTGCAAACGAGGTATCCAGCCATGTTTGGCTTCCGATTCCAAGCGGCTTTCCATTTACGAAAACGCGGTTGACTTTTACTTTTTCAAATACAACCTCCAATGCTTGCGGTATCAGTTCGGTGTAAAAAGAAAATCGCAACCATACCTTTCCCGCATAGCGTTCATGTAAAAGATTATCGCGAATTTGCTCAATTGGTCTTTCTTCGCTAAAAGACGCACCATCAAATGAGATCGCCGCTCGATCCAACGTCATCAAATTTTCCGGCATATTATGAAGGACAAACGGATTGCAGAGTTTGATTGTTTTAAGTACCTCCTGCTCTGCATAAGGAAGATACTTCGGTGCGTTGTATTCACACAAGACATAGGAAGCACCACCCTCGAAATCAAGCAACAACTCCGAGCCATTTGAAGTCTTGTACCCTCGAATCGCTCTCATCTCAAGCGTCATCATATCAATAGAGCCCAAGCCATTCACACCGTTTACCGACAACCGCACATTTCTGTACTCATTCATGCCGATGTTCGTCAAATAAAAGAGCCGGCCGTACTCAGTGTCACGAACCATGGAAATAATATCCAAAATCGTTTCACCGTTTGCGGAATGTAACGTAAAAGGCATAGACAAACCAAGCTGCTCATAAACACCCACATCGGTCAAATCGGATATTCCGTTCAGAAAAGCCAAGTTTCCGTCAACCGATTTTCTTCCTCCGACATAGGTAGGAAGATGGTGCCGGTAGCTAATGATCTCTCCTCCGTTTTGTTTAAACACTTGCAAAAGCGCTACTGTGTTGGCATCCAGATTATCCATAGCTGGAAGAATCACCTTGCGGTACCGACATTCTCCCACAATCAGCACTTCGTTCTCTACCTTGGCATAGCGCTCCATCATCCATTCATCCGCAAAATGATACGGAATTTGATGAAACGAGAGCCACCGTGTCAGATCGCGAAATTCCCGATCCATATCTGCGATGCCGCCCTTATCAACAAAACGCATATAATGCAACCACGCGCTATGTATCGGATGAATGACAACAATGTCTGCGACCTCATGCCCCATAGACAATATTGTACCCAGATGATTGTAGTATTCATTAAAAGCTTTCAGCTTTGCTTGCCATGGATTGTGCTTTGAATAGTGTGCGGGGTAATCCCGTTTCCGCTGTCCTCGCTCGGAATACGGGTAAAGATGCTGGCAAGTCACATTTACTCCGTTTGCATATTGCAAATCGGTGATCAATTTTAATTCTTTCGGCGTAACAGCCCATCCGCAGCAAGCATACATTTCGGAAAGAGCTTTTTTCTTATTCAGTTGAGCACAAACCGAACCAAGTTGTTTGGAGCAGGTGGGAGATTGCACAGGTCTGCCGAGATAGTCAACCCCCGGAATATGTTCATACTCATAGAAAGGCATGATACCACCGCAACACATCATCTGACCCGCAAGAGAATTTTCGTCAATGCCATGCCCCGTAATTTGAATACGGTTTTCTTCTGCCCAATCATAAATTTTTTTGATAAAATTCGTGATAAACTTGGTATGAGCCATACGCCAATAGTCATAACGATAGCGCTCGGCACCGTCAAATTGATAGAACAGAGCCGGAATCGCCTCAAAAACCGAATATCCGTATTCGTCCCAAAACCACTCGTCCATCAACTTAGAATAGGGTGTGTGATAACGGTAATATTGAGGCTCATCGGTAAAAAAACCGGGCATGGAAGTTCCAAACGCATTTCCCAACCGTTTTTGATATTCAACATGCGTCGTTTGAATAAACTGATCGGTTACATCGGCACGCAAAGTATCAACATAAGAGGGATCGGTACAATAAAATACCAACAAATAGTGTTCTGCCTCGGCGATCGATTGTGTTACACGTTTTGGCTTTTGATTTTTTGCCAAAGCATACACTGCATAAATTTCTTCTAAAGAATCCGGAAAAACATCAGCAATCTCATGTTTGAGAAAAACCGCATGGTTATCCGAATTTTCCAAGAGCTTTCCGTTAGCAAAACCGCTCGGCCAACCGTTTTCATCATATGCCCAAGCTTCCATTCCGTATTTCTCGGCTTCGGAAACGCAAAATTTGATACAGTCAAACCACTCGTCTGACATATATTCGGTTTCCAATCCACCACGTGCATGCATGAAAAAACCGTTCATGGACAATTCACTCATATTGCGAATCTGTTTTGCCAATTCCTCTTTTTCGAGCTTGTCATTCCAACTCCAAAACGGAAGACTTCCGTGTTGTATAGAATTTCTTCTGATCGTTTCAATTAGCATATTGTCCATTTTGAATCTCGCTTTCTGATTGGATTAGGGAACAAAACATTGCGTAAATTAAAAGGAAAAATCAACATACATCGGAAAATGATCCGATGCTGCTAAAGCAAACGGATTTACGATCTGACCGAACACCGCAGTACGAAACTCCGATGGCATATGTGGAAAGAGTATATGATCGATACTTTCTTGCGAACAATGATCACAAATCTCCGCAGTGGGCATCGAAATCCAAAGCTTCATATCCAATTCGGGACGGCGATAATAGCTCTTTACCTGCGATGTATAAACCGTTGCTTCCTCTTGCGCATCGGGATAACGCGCCACATCGTGATAATAGCGATAGCCTTTGGATGCCACAGTGCTGTTAAAATCACCACCGAAAATCAACGGAACATCATATTTTTCAAACAGGCTGTCACATAGTTCGCATGCCTCTTTCGCCTGTGCTTCACGCACCTCATCCGATTGAGTACACATATGTGTGGAAATCACTATAAAGCAATTATCGTCTTTTTTAGAACGAAACCTTCCCCAAGAAAGAGATTTGGATGCTTGATCCATACACCAAGCATCGGGATTTTGCGCGCGGTACCAATGGTATCCTCCATCCAAAAACTCTGTGACGTCGGGATTGTAGAACAAGGGTGTGCAGTTAATGTTTTGATAGTTGTTTTCTACCTTCGGCATCAGCGCTTCAAGAAATCCAACCTCTTTCATCACGTTTGCAATATCAAGAGAAGCCTGCTCCTCCCTTTTTCTGGTGCCGCATTCCTGCATACCGACAACTTCTGGTGCAAACTCCCGCACAATCAAGGAAGCCATGATGTTGCGCTCTGCGGGCGAAAAGAGCACAGTGTTATCCCACAATACGTTATAAAACATAACACGGTGGTTGCCCTGCGGATCAAATGCAAAGCGGTTTGCATCGCTGTACATTGCCGACGCTTTTGCTCGAACGGCGGAAAGCTGATTGCCATGAAGCACATCGTGAAAGTACTTTTGAACTCCCTCGTAAGCCAAAATTCCATTTGCAAAAACAGAAATTCGATCTCCCTCCGGCAGAACCTGGTACTCATCGGAAGGACAAACAGTTTGATTGTAACAATCAAAGAATATTGTTTTTTCGCTGAATATTTGGGCTACATCTCCCGCTTTTTGAAGCTCATCAAACAAAAGGATCGCATTACGTTTTGCAAGATAACCGCCCTCGCTCCGATAAGAAATTTTGATCTGCTCTTTTTCCAACTCAAAGGTAAAAATCATACTACCATTCCTTTCAAAAAACTCAGAAAATAACAAAAGCAATGCCGCCGACTCAAGGCCGACGGCATTGCAGTCCTTGGAAAAATTATTTAATAAATGTCAGACCACTCAGCATCATCAGCTTCCATCTCGATCGAGAAATCGACAAAGATCGGGAAGTGATCCGAAGCAGAAAGCGTACACTCATCAACAACAACACCATACAAATTCAATGTTACACCCTCCTCATTGGTTACAAGGATATGGTCAATCGAATTGGTATTTTCAACTGCATTATCATTGGGTTGCATCATAGCAAGTGTTTCGTCGTAACTGGGAGTAGCATGATGGGTGTAGACATTGGAAGAAATCGTTGCTTCATCCATCACATCAAGATACCCTTCTGTCTCGGTAAAATGCTTATAGTTCTTTGCTTCCCGAGTACCGTTGTAATCACCGCCGATGAAAATCGGGCATGCATAGGTTGCAACCAAGGACTCGATCAATGCGGATGCTTCTTCTGCCTGTGCTTGGCGAACATTGTCGTCCAATGTGCACATATGAGTGGAAACAACGATGTAACGGTCACCGGTCTTTTTGGACTCAAACACGCCCCAAGTCAATGCCTTGGAAGACTGGTCTTGATCACCGATATTCTCCTGTTGAGCACTGTACCAGTAGTATTCGCTCTTTACCAACGTGGTGGTTGTGGTATTGTAGAACAACGGCGTGCAGTTTACGTTGATCGAGTTGCCAACCGAGGGACTCAGTGTTTCTTCATAATTCAAAGCTGCAAGAAGCGTTACCAAGTTGCTCTCTCCCGCACCCGAGCGCTTGGTATCATCAAATTCCTGGAGACCAAGTACATCGGGCAAATACTGCGCGATCATTTCCGCCTGCAGTACGTTTCTCTCTGCGGCGGGAGTTGACATCGAATTTACGGTATTGCCCCAAAGAACATTGTAGAACATGACACGGTTTTCGCCTGCACGGTCATACGCATAGGCATTGGAAGCGGTTACGGAAGTTACACCAGTAGCGTAATTTCCGGTAGCATTGAAGCCATCCGCGAATTTATAGTGACCATAATTCATATTGTCTTTCAGGTAAGCTGCGATTCCCGTAAAGCCATAGTAGTCACCAGCGGAAAGAGAAATGGTTTTTCCCGCAACCGAAATTTTCCAATCGCCGGAGGTCAACGAAGCATCCTGCTTCATGACAAAAGAGGTTTCGTCTGGATTTGCCAAGGACTTACGGTTGACTGTAATTCCGCTTGCACTTTCAAGAGCATCGGCAATCACAACAGCAAGTCTGGCTTGCATATAATCGTTTCCGGTATAAATCAAATCATAATCGGTGAACTTTGCATCGATAAAAGGAATTTGTGCGGAAGTAAAGGTTTGTTTGATCTTGTAGCGTGTCGATACTTCCAAATCTGTAAAGTCAAGTTTTTTCAGCGTATCTTCTTCAATGTCAACGGCATAGAAATTGTCAAAGAAGTTTTTAATTGCAAGGAACAAGCCTGTTTCGCTGCCCGCTGTGATAACAAGACGGTGCTCAGCTACAAAGGCGGTGTAACCAACACCAAGCTCGGTGTAGTCCACAGTGTACTCATCCTCGCGGTTGGTCTGACCGATCACAATCTCTTTGGCTTGGCGAGTCTCACCGGTAGATGCGTTTTCATAGTCATCCTTAATAGGCAAATTAATACCCGTAATTGCCAAAATACTGTCACGGAACAGCACAGCCATATCAACTTCCCATTGCTTGGCAGTCTGGGAACGAACGATGACATAATCGCTGACGCCATCCTTGATTAGGTTCAGCGCATCGCCGGGAGGGGTAAGCTCTTCCCCACCTGTAGTGGTTTGAGTGTCATTTGTGTTTATCCCATCATCACCTGTTTTATTACAACCGGCAAACGGGAGTATGCACAACAGAAGCGCTAAAAGGCAGACCACAATTTTTGTTCTGTTTTTCATAGTAAAAAATATCCTTTCATTTGAATTGTACAGGATTCAAATTTTCATAAAAGTCCGACAGCATGATCAATTTGCCGAGACTGCGTCTTTGAACGCCTCCAAGGCATCTTGCTGTGCTTCGGTGTACTTGGTTGCAAAAGCTGTATCGGCACATGCCAAGGTACCAACTTGCGCAACACTTCTTACACGGTCTGCACTGATTTCACCATTTTCAACACCGTCGTCGGCATAGAAAGTAGCACTCCAATCACCGATGGTAACCGTGACAAATCCGATTGCCGAGTACTCGGTGTTAAAGCTGTTTGAGTAAATTTTTGCACTGACACAACCGAAATACTGTGCGTTTTCATCGTAATCGCTCTTATTTTGATAATCCTCGTTAAACCAGCCCTTGGAGGCATCGTAACCGACATTCAAGTAAGCTGTCCAACCGATCTCCTGCAAAGCGGAAATCTTATCATAAGAATCTGCCACAGCCTCAATGTTTTCGGTGGGGGCAATCACGGTTCCGAGTGTCACGGTAACACCCTCGAGAGCGGTCAGAGTTTCATACAGCTCCGCATCGATCTTGCTGTCAAAGCGCAGAGACGACGCGCCGTCCTTGGTTAGGTTCATACGGACACGTGCACCCGCAATGGTATCCAGAGCGATATCTGTGACACAGGTTCTGAGTCCGGCTACATTCACGTTTTCATCCGCTTGGGTGGTAACAGTTGCCGTTGTGGTAAAGCAGTTGGAGTAGGTGTTGCTAAAGCATTTGTCCACACCAACCAAACCGTTCGCTCCACTACCCTCGGAAAGCCCGATGCCGCTAACAGTGCCCATGTTTGCACAATTGGTAATGGTAACAACGCTCTTATACTCGGAGTGCAATCCTGTCATGCCAACAATACCGCCTGCTGCATACAAGCTATTTTCACTTCCCGCAGCTGTAATATTGGCATAGTTGATACAATTTTCAATAGAAATCTTTTCTTGCTCAGCATCACTGCGAATCGCACCGGTAATACCGCCTACGGCAACATGATGACCTTCTCCGGGCATCGTCACACTAACGTTGACATAGTTGTTGCAATCCTTAAAGCCGCCGTTACGAATACGCCCGGCAAAACCACCTGCATAACCGTGGACGGTCTCATCCGCGGTAAAAGTCACGCTACCGTAAGCGTTACAATTGGTAAAATAACTATTGTAAACATAACCAACCACACCGCCTACCCAAGGGTTATCGGTAACGTTGGATTTTGTCATGTTTAACATTTCAACCTTGGTATAGAAGTTACAATCATAAATTTGGCTATTGTAAACGGCAGTTGCCAAAACGCCAAACCCGGGAATACTACCGTTGTTTACACCATACTTTTCGGGCGAAGAGATCGTTCCTTGGATGGTCAAGTTATAAACCTTTGCACCGTCCAACAAACAACCAAACAAACCGGCACCGTAATCCAACTGTTTACCAAAGGTCATATTACTGATGGTCTTGCCGTTTCCGTCAAGCTTACCCAAAAAGGCATCGGTTTTGTGATTGATACCAATGGATCTCCAAAGATGTCCCGAAAGGTCAATGTCAGCAGTCAGCTTGTAATATTTGTTTCTGTAATTGCTGTAAGTTTCGGGATTGTTGATGACAGACGCCAAGTAAGCCAACTTACCCGCAGTATCAATTTCATAAGGAGCATCCGAGCCGCCGGAGCCGACGGTAAAAGGTTCGGTATAATCGGTCCAATATGTATCCACCGTTTGATCCTCTTCGGTTGCATTTGCAGGGAGCATCAATGTAAGTGAGGAAATCAACAGAACCAGCGTAAGAAAAAGAGATAAAATCTTGGTATTTTTTTTCATTTCGATATTCTATCCTTTCATGGTTATTGGTATGAAAAGCAATTATTTTGATGAAAGGCCGGTTGGCAGGAACAAATGTTCCTACAAATGTTCCTGCCGTTCAGTCCTTGACATCACCAATCAAGCGATACGTTACGGATTACTCGATGATCACCCAATCATCTTGATCCAAAGCAAAGGGTTGAGCCAACGAAGTAACAATCACGTCATCTGCGTCAAGGGAGATTAAACTCCATTCGGGAGAAATATAACTTTTTTTCATTTTTAAAATCCTCCTTTATTACTGTGCGTCGTTTGCTTTCGCATAAGTGTTCAGAATAGTCCATGCGTCGGTGCCTTCGGTATATTTGCCGCTATCAAGAGCAAGATCCGCAACATCGGCAACACTGCGAATACGTGCTTCGCTGACAATTCCATCGGTTCCAACACCGTCATTGGCATAGAAAGTAAAGCTCCAATCGCCAACAGACAGGGTAAGGTAAGCAACAGCGGTAAACTTCAGATCATAGTTTTTCTCGTAAATCTTTGCAATTGCACCGGTAAATCCGTAATCGGTTTCATCTTGAGAGATCCAAGTATAGGTACCTGCGCCAGGTGCATAAGGAACCGTTACCATTTGATTTTCGGTCAAAACAGCCAGCTTATCGTAGCTGTCAGCCACTTTTGCAATGTTTTGCGTGGGAGCAATGATGGTACCAAGTGCAACGGTGACACCGTCAAGAGCGGTCAAAGCATCATAGGCAGCTTTGTTTACCTTGCTGTCAAAACGGATGCCGGAGGTTGCCTCTGCGGAGGTATCCAAACGAACACGCGCACCGTCCAAAGTTTGCAAGTCAATACCCGCAACACAGGTATCAAGACCCTTGGTGTAATCCGCATTGTAAGTCTCTCCCTCAATGCACTCGGATGTAGTAAAGCAGTTCGTGTAAGTGGTAAGTTTACTTGCATTGTAGGCCGTCATACCGCCTTCCTTAGCGGTGGTACCGGTTGCGGAAAGCGTACCAACATTTACGCAGTTGGTCATTACCGCTGTTGTAGAATTATTTTTGTGCCAGGGTCCAATAGCACCGGCAATACCGCCGGCATATGCCTTACCACCCGCAGTAACAGTAATCGCGCCATAGTTTACACAGTTGATAAACGTAGCCGTGTCGCCATCCCAAATTCCACCGACAATACCGCCGGCATCAGCCCCGTTCTCCCCGGTAACTTCGACGGTTACGGAAGCAAAGTTTTTCACATTTGTATAGCTACCAATTTTGACACGTCCTGCAAATCCGCCCACGTAAGGAGTGGTGCTACCGGTAACCACGTTGATCGAGCCTCTCACCTCACTATTGCTGATTTTGCTGCTGTCCGTGTAATATCCGGCCACTCCACCGATCTGGTCTTTGGCTATCCCATCAAGATCAATATTAACATCAAAAATACAGTTATTAACAGTCGTACTAGACATACGTCCTGCCAAAAGTCCCCAATAACCACCGGGCGCTGTGAAATTGCTATAATCGGAAATCGAGCCTTCCAAAGTCAAATTCTCAACAGTTGCCCCTCCTAAGTAATGAAACATTGCAACATTAGTGGTATAGGTACCGCCGTTCAAGGTCAGACCTGTAATTTTATGGCTGTCACCATTGAGATTAAAGCCTAACCAGTCGCCGGAGACCGGTACCCATGTGTGAGCGCTCAAATCAATATCGGCAGTCAGCTTATAGTACTTTCCGGTATAATCAGCATCCGCCGCAGAAAGCTTGTTTGCCACAAAAGCCCACTCCGCAGCAGTACCGACCAAATAGGGATCATCGGCAGTACCGGTACCGCCGCCGGACAGTGCGGTTGCGGCATTGTCTGTCCAATATGTAAGAGCGGTCCCCTCCGCGTTGGCGGGAATTACGAATACAACAGAAGAAACCAAAAGGATAAGCGAGAGGAAAACGGATAAGAGTTTAGCGTTTTTTTTCATTTTAATCATCCTTTCATGATGTTGTTTTATTGTGCTATTTTAAATTATTCTTGACCTAAAAGCTTGGTATATGCATCGTTTAGCGCGTCAACCTCTTGTTGGAGCAAGCCGGATTCCAAACGTCCGCCAATCAAAGAACCGATCGTGTTTTCTCCACTGCCCCAAATCTCTCTCAAGTCACCTGTGGTAAAAGTAAACGCAGTATTGAAATAGACGTTTACAGGATCCACAAAGGTATTTGAGCTGATAATGTCAAGCATTTTTACAGATTCGGGATCACCGAGATAGCGGGAGCTGAGCGCAGTTTCGTAGTATGCGGGACGAACCACTGCATAGCTCTCAGAAGCATATGCCTCAAAGAAAAGTCCCATATTTTGCAGTTTGTCCGAATCATTGATCAAGGTTCGCGAAAAACCGAACAGGAAGCATTGGTCCTGCACATAGGAAACATAATCCTTTTGCGTCTCACTTGCCTTGGGTATGGGAAGCAAACCATAACCCAAACCGGTTTTACCCAATACAACCATATCGTTGGTTTCTACTACATACAAACGGTAAAACATCATACCGGCTTCACCCGATGCGAATTTTCCCATTACCGCCTCATTACTGCCAATGTCGGTAGAAACATATGCACCATTGTTATACAAAAGTCTTAAACATCTGTCAATGTTATCCGCAAACAGATCGGCGTTAATATCGATCTTATAGGTGTTGCTGTCATCCTTTGCCAACACGCGAAGATTGCATGCCGACATGAAACCATCCATCTGACTGGAATAAGGACCTACCCAACCGTAAAGACCGTACAAATCCTCCGCATCTCTGCCGTCACCGTCAAGATCGCTGTAAAAGTCTTCCAACAAAGTAGCAACATACTCCATGGTCCATTGCTGATCCAATACTGCCGCATAAGGATCATCAATGCCATATTGGTCAAAAAGTGTACGATTGAACAAGCAAACCAACATATAACGGTAGTAAGCCATAGACATAGGTCCCGTTACCAAATACTGGCTCTCACCAAACGACAGCGCGTCATTGTAGCCTTGTGAGTAATAATCCTTGCCAAGGTTGATCGCATCCATCTCGGTAATGTCCGCCAAAAGACCGTTGATTGCCAATGCCGTCATTTTGTAGCCTGCAGTGGTAAAAACATGGTAATCGGCCCCACCATCCTGTATCAGCTTTTCCACCTTCTGATACATGGTGTTGGTGTTGGTATCCCCCACCGTTTCATCAACCTCGATATAGCAGTTAAATTTGTATTCCAAATTATCATTTCTGGTAAATACCGCCTCATCGATCAGACTGCCTGTAAGCGACGCGGAAAACTCCTCCGATGCCGCTTCCTGTACCAGTGAGCAGATCGTAAAAGTTGCCCCATCAAAATTCAAGCCGTCCGGTAGGTCGGCTCTGGCATTTGGGTTGTCTTCAACGGTTTCCTCGTCTCTCGGCGAGGTTTGGGATTCATTGTTGCCGGTGTCGGGCTTTTCTTTATTACAGGCAACCGCCGTCAATAAAAGAATCACCAACAACAGCATACAAAAAATCGATGTGAGTCTCTTCAAAAAAATTCCTCCTTTATATTAATATTATAAAAAGCAAAAACCACTTTTTGTATTTATACCGGAAACTCGGCAGTTAAAAGTTCCACATCAAACACATCATGTCCGTTCTTGCTTTCTATTACGGTTTAATTATATCATATCCAACCAAACAAAAAAAGGGGCAATTTCGCACTTTTTTGCGGGCAATTTATCCCATTTACTTTTTTATCGCAAAACATATTCCCTTTTTTGTTGTTTTATGCTATAATAAACATAGAAAAAACATAGCTAACAAAAATCTCGACAAAACGATCTGTTTCATTGTTAAAAAAATATGTTTTTAACAAAAATAGGAGGTCTATATGGAAAAAGAAACAACCGGTATCTCGCTTCCAAGCTCTATCGACCAACAAGAAGCAAGGACGGTTTTTTTACAACCCGATTGTTTTATAGGGCTTTTTAACCACCACAACCGTCCAATGCATAAGCATAACTGTATTGAGCTTGCCTATGTACTGGAGGGCACCGCCAAACATATTATGTTCACCGAAAAAAAAGGGGAAGAAACCGAAATCATCAAGGCAGGAAACTATTTCTTTTTAGACTATAGTGTTACCCACGGGTTTCAAGATGAAAGCTTAGATTTTGAGATCATGAATATCCTTTTCTTCCCCAGCTTTATACATCATACTCTCTCAAATACACAGTCTTTTGAAGATGTGATCAACAACAAAACCATTGATTTTCATTACTCGATGTTAACCTGCTCTCCGGTCAACCACACCTACTACGATGAAACGCGGCAAATACGTGGTTTGTTCGATAGCGCTTTTGTCACCTATACCCGTAATCTGCCCGGAGCGAGAAAACTGTTGCGTAGCTATGTCGTCTTGATTTTAATTTTATCTATGCAAAAAATTCTTGATTTGTCTCAAGAAAAGCAAAGTCTGCAAAAAGATGATCTCATTGCCAAAATCAGCGATTATATTGAAAATCATTATGAAGAGCATACCACGCTTGCAGAAATATGCAATAAGCATTACTTTAACACATCCTATATTGGCAAAAAATTTAAAAGTGTATATGGTGTCTCGTTTGAACAGTACCGTCAACAAATCCGCGTTCGCAAGGCATGCACGCTCCTATTAGAAACGACACAATCGGTTGATTCCGTCGCCTATCAAGTTGGTTACACCGACATCAAGGCATTTCGCACGGTCTTTACCAAGTTGATTGGTGAATCCCCCGCACAATTCCGCAGTAAATTCTTCAAAAATACTGATTCGAAAGGAACAATTCTAAAAATGAAACAACAGGACATGAAAGGTATTATTTTTGATTTGGACGGTGTGTTGCTTTCCACCGATCACTATCATTATTTGGCATGGAAGCAACTGGCAGACGAACTGAATATTCCCTTTAATGAGAAAGATAACGAACAGTTGCGTGGCGTCAGCCGCATGGAAAGCTTGGAGATCATTTTAAAAAAAGCAGAAAACAAGACTTTTACAGGTGAAGAAAAATATCGGTTTGCACAACAGAAAAACGATAGGTACCGTGAATTTTTACAGCAACTAACACCTAACGATATCCATCCCGTAATACGTGAAACCCTGCTGACTCTTCGCAAGCGAAATTACCTTTTGGCGGTCGGCTCGTCCAGCAAAAACGCAAAATTTATTTTGGAACGCACCAATTTAATGAAAGAATTTGATGCTGTTGTGGATGGTAATGAAATCTCTAATTCCAAACCCGATCCCGAGGTCTTCCTCAAAGCAGCTGAAAGGTTGAACCTTGCTCCCCAAAAATGCGCTGTGGTGGAAGATGCCGAAGCCGGACTTTTGGCGGCAATCTCCGGTGGATTTTTTGCAATCGGCTTTGCCGGTATGATTCATTCGCCACTCGCTGAAATACCGTTGTATGATTTTTCTGATTTGCTCAATATTTTTTCATAATATAATAGTGAGGTGTAAAATATGGAACTCAATAAAATTTTCTCATCAAACATGGTCTTTGCCGCCAATAAACCAATCAGAATATACGGTGAGGGCTGCGGCAAGGTTACAATCGACTTTGCCGGTCAAACAAAAAGCGGTATATTCAACGATAAAAACTGGGATATTGAATTTTCTGCTATGACATATGGTGGCCCTTATAAAATGAAGGTCACTTTTGAAGACCGTGAAATTCTTTTTTCCAATATTTATATCGGTGAGGTGTACCTTTTTGCGGGACAATCAAATATGCAATTCAAAATATATGAATCCAGTCTCCCTCCCGAGCAGTATTTTGAAAATGAAAAATTACGTCTTTTCGCAGCCCGAAAAGTTAAAAACAATGATTTTTTCTCACCCGATGACGGATGGATTACATGTAAAAAAGCGGAAGTAAAACACTGGAGCGCCATAGGTTCCTTGGTTGGAAATGAAATCGCAAAGAAAAAAGACATTGCGGTTGGTATTATCACCTGTGCGCAAGGAGCATCCGTAATTGAAAGCTGGGTACCTCAAGATGCTTTTAAAAAACATAATATAGACATTCCAATCGAAAATCGCCATCCAGACCATGTTTTTGAGGAATTTACAAAATGGAATGGCGACGGTATCCTCTACAATTTCATGTTACGTCAGATCATTCCCTATTCACTCACCGGGGTTATTTGGTATCAAGGTGAAAGTGATACCACCATTGACGAGGCGCTTGTTTACGCAGACGAATTGAAGGCGCTGATCCATATTTGGAGAAACGATTTCAAAGATGAGGAATTACCGTTTGTAATCGTTCAAATTGCCGATTACAATAAAAGAGCAGACGATGGTTGGCGTTTGGTTCAGAAAGCACAATTGGATATACAGACCATGACGCGGAATGTAAAAACCGTTATCAGTGCTGATGTTTGTGAAAATGATGATATTCACCCAAAAACAAAGAGCCATCTTTCAAAAAGAATTGCCGACCTATTGATGCAAACATAATCATGGAGAACAAAAATGGAAAACAAAAGCTTATACCGAAAAGTAAAATCTTACTTGAATATTTTGCAACAACAGTGTACTATCTCGCTTGGTAAAATCACCGACATTGGTATTTTACCGTGTGAGTACAAAGAGAACAATGAGTTGCCCCTGCTGATACCTTTACGCCCTATGACATAAACGGAACATGGGGAACTGGTATCAATACCCACGCATGGTTCCGCTTTTGCACCGAAGCAACCGACAAAACGGGAGATCAACCGCTTCTTCTGACCGTTAGCACCAACCGAGCCGGTTGGGATATCGGAAATCCCCAATTTGTGGTGTATGTAGACGGGGAGCTTTATCAAGGTATGGATGTCAACCATACCGAGTTGCTTCTCGATCCGACACGCACGCATGAACTTTATTTTTACGCCTACACAGGTTCACGTACCAAAGAGGCAAAATTTATCGTCGACCTTTTTCGTCCTGTTCCCGCAGTGCAAAAACATATGGAGAATGCCAAAGCACTGATTGCGAGCGGTATTGACAAACGGTGCGGTTGGGTGGTATTCAATCCCAATCCGCAAAACGGCTTTGGCACGGTCACTCTGCCGAACGGTACCTGCGGATACGTTGCAAGCATTCCCGCCAAGGGATACGTAACGGTGGAAACAATCAAAACCGAAAATCGTATTGCGGTAGGTAAAAACACCTTGGAAAATGATTTCTTTAAGCTGACCTTTGATGCGGATATGATGCTTTCCTCTATTTATGACAAACGAGCCGAGCGTGAAGTCCTCACGGCGGGGCATCTAGGAAACGAACTGCGTCTGTACGCCGATTACCCCGACAATTTTGATGCTTGGGAATGGACGGAATACGCATTGGAAAGCTATACGGCACTCAACCAGCTTGAAAAGGCAGAGCCTGTACAGGACGGTGTGCGCGCGGGGATCCGCATTACGCGCCGTCACCAAAATTCCACGATCGAGCAGACCGTTTGGCTGTACGACGACATCGACCGCATCGATTTTGACACCCACGTGGATTGGCACGAGCGACATCAGATGCTCAAGGCGGCATTCCCCGTGGACATTGACAGCGACCGCGCCACCTACGACATTCAATACGGAAGCATTGAACGTCCCACCCACAAAAACACCTCGTGGGACGCTATGAAATTTGAGGTCTGTGCGCACAAATTTGCCGATCTGTCCGAGGGGGACTACGGCGTGACCATGTTCAACGATTGCAAATACGGACGATATTCACGACGGCGTGATGATCCTATCCTTGGTGCGTGGGTCAACCTTCCCCGACCCCGAAGCGGATCAAGGCGAGATGACCTGCATCTATTCGATTCGTCCGCATATGGGTACGCTCGACCTTCCAAAGACGTCCGCTATGGCGTATGATCTCAACAACCCCATGCAGATATTGCCCGCTTCCGGTGAATGCGCAACCTTGCCCGAATCATTTTTCATCGTACAAAACAATCGGGAGAATATTCTGTGCAAGGTCGTCAAGGAGGCGGAGGATAGCAACGCACTGATCTTACGTCTGTATGAAAACAAAAACGCAAAGACCCGTGCAAAAATCACCTTTGGGTTTGATGTGGAGTCGGTTACGCTTTGTGATATGTTGGAAAACGATCTAAAACCACTTCCCCTGCAAGGCAACAGCGTGGAGCTGATCTTTGGTACGTTTGAAATTCATACGCTCAAAGTAATCCCCTGCACAGTGCTTTAAATTGCAAAAATTTTGACATTTTCCGTGTACAATCACTCGGTTGAAAAACATGCAACCATATGACTGTACACGGAATTTTTCGGCTTCTTTTCGGGCCTTTTCTTATTGAAATTTGTGCAATAGAAACCAAAAAGCCTTATGAAATGTTACTTCCATAAGGCTTTTTGTGGCTCCCCCCGCTGGGCTCGAACCAAAGCGAAAGGCTACGGTCGCATGCTCCCTTCGCCGCAAATTTGCTTGCTCGCTAAACACGAGCATTCCGCAAGCGAACCCGCAAAGTTCGCACCTGTTCCTCCCTTCAGTCGGAGCAGCTTGTTGCTACACCTCAAACCCAACAAGGAAGGAAACGAAAAACAGACCGCTGATGCGGTCTGCTTTTCGTTGGCTCCCCCTACTGGACTTGAACCAGTGACACCCTGATTAACAGTCAGGTGCTCTCGCAGGCGTTACTCTTTACAAGGTAAAATCTATCGATTAATGTATAACAAATCGTATTTTGAAATGAATAAAAAAGAGGAATCCCATAAAGTCCTCTTTAGCAGTTGGTAAGCGTTCAAACCGCCATCACCTTATGCAATGGCGGTTTGAAAAGTAGGCAGCGAAATCCATTCTTCACAGAATTGCTGATAGGTTATATTGAGTTCCAAGTGAATCTGATATCCTTTCCCCACCTCTACTCTTGAAAATAATTGGTTTGCAATCATCTTTTTTGCTTCAAAGGAGGCATTATCAAATTCCTCCGCCCAAGTTTTGAATTGGTGATAGGCGGGAACGATTCCCTCATTGATTGTTTTCTTTTCTGATTCCTCATTCTTCAAAACTGCCAACTGCTTTTCTGCATCTTCGATTTTGGATCGTAGGGTTTTAATGGCGACCGACAGATCATCAGGCTGATACAAGCTTTCTCCAATAAGTGCCTTTGCGATCTCTCCCTGCAAGGTGGCAAGCTGACTTTGATCCTTTTGAATCTGGCAGGTCAGTTTCTTCTGCATTTGATTGTTGCTCGCAATCATTTTCTTATATGCCGATTGAATTTTTTCTTCCTGCGGACACCCCGATATACTTGCAAAAATCTTTCGCATGACCTCTATGACAAAGGAATCGATCTTATCGGACTTATAGGTGGTAGCTCCGTCACAATCATTGAGTCCTCTGCTTCGATGATAACAAACGTATCTACCGTACTCGGTATCCTTCACCGTCCCATCATTTTTCACATAATGCTCCTTGTATCGGCTTGTAGCAAGGCGGCATCCGCAATGTGCGCAATAGATATTGCCGCTGAGTAATGCCCTGCCCTTATTAGTCATGGCAACAGTGCGTTTGCTCTCGTTCTTTCGGCTACGTTGGTCAAGAATCTTCATAACACCGAAAAAGACCGTATCCGAAACCGCTTGCAATTCGGGAATCCGTTCAGACTCCACACCGCCCTTTTCAAAAATGCCTCGACTGATTGGATTTTTCAAGATCCGTAAGACGGCATTGCTTGTAAAGGTCGCACCGTTTACGGTCTTATATCCCGATTCGGTCAAGAACTTGGCAAGCTGATGGGAACCGTAGCCCTCATACAAAACCATTTCATAGAGCTTTGCGCGCATTTCAAATTCTCCCGGCTTTGGAACAAGATCACGGACGGGTTGTCCCTTCTTGTTCACTCTCCCCTTATGCACCAATTCATATCCGAACGGTGTCACACCGCCCGTATAGATTCCTTCACTGGTCATTTGCTGTAATCTTGTTTTTACACGAACCGAGGTCTTTTGTGATTCCCCGGAGGCTTGCCAAAAACGGATATAATTCATCAACTTATCCACATGATTGGCAATCTTTTGTTCGCCCTCCTGCACACTCCACATCTCGATCCCATGTTCCACGAACCACTGCAATACAAACGGCGTTTCATTCTCCATTCTGCCAAGTCGGTCGAACATAAAGACCAACAAAATATCAAACTCATGATTCAAGGCAGCTTCCTTCAGATCTTGGATGGCATCACGGTTCTCGGCTGACACTTTATATCCAGATACACCCTTTTCCTCAAATTCTTTCATAATCACCCAATCGGGCATTCTTTCAACAAATTCGTGGCAAGCGATTCTTTGCATTGGAATATCGTCCTTTTGAACGTCCATCTGTCGCTTGGTGGAAACTCGATATAACGTATAAACTCTTTTCATAATATGGTATGTTCCTTTCTCATTTCAAAATATGTAATGAGAAAATACCAACTGCTATTCGGTTTTCAATGAACAAGCAGCCCATGCTGCATACATATTATATCACATCGTCTCTGTGTTGGCAACCGTGATACCCGAAAGGTTAGCATTTTCGTGCATTAAAAAATCCCCTCATTTCATGAAGGGATTAAAAATATAGATTATTATTGCAGTACCGTTTTCCAATCTGTCGGAAATCCAATTTTTTGAATATCAACAACCGGATATTTTTCTATAAGCAATTCAAGTTGATCTAATAAATCATTCCAATGAATGTCATGAGAAACAAGGCGAGCCATACAAATCAACACACCAAAGAAACTTCCATTATCAACACCTATAGCCGCATCCTGCTTATACAGCATTGGGCGTTTGGGAATTTTAGCATTATAGATTCTTCCGTAATGCGCACAAAGATTTCTTAAATATGCAATACTCTCAATCCAGCTTTCAAGATATGTATATCCCACCCCATATAAGGTAGCTACTGCTTTTTTATCGGGATTTTTCATATTCTTATAAAACTTAGACAGCGTACCGAAACTAAACAGCTCCACTAATGCATACATGGGAATCTGCCCGTTGTAATGCTCTTGAAAATTTCTCACAAAGGGTGATTTTGCGTTTCTGTCAATCTCTTGCCAAATATCATCAAGAAATTGTTGATGATATTCTGCATCCGCAAAATTTTCCGCATTCAAATACCCCATCACACCGTATTGTATGGAAAAATAATTTGCAATTCTGCATCGTAAGTTCACTTCAATTCGCTCTACCAATATAAATATCAACTGTCGAACATTAGCATTGAATTTATATAGATCCACAATTTGATCAAAAGATACCGTTCCATTATAACTTCCATTCTTAGGCTTCAATCCTAAACTAAAAGCTTTGATCAAACGAAAATATGAAATATCATTCAATATTCTCTTGGCATTTTCTTCGTTTTCAATCAGCAAATTAAGTGATTTGAGATTTTCCAACTGTTGATCAATTGTCAACGGACATTGAAGTTCTTTTGTCATGGTTTTCACATCCTGTAAAATAAAATGACCCGACGTGGTACGCATCAAAGAGAGGCGTGTCGGGTTCTGTTATTAATATTATATACCATAACTGCGATAATTGCAATACTTATTTGAATTTTAATTGTAAACTTTTTATTTCAAGTTGTTTGAATCCTTTTTTCGTATGCAGCCGTCAAAAGTTCCATCACCGTTTCCTTCAGTTTTTCCTGTTTTGTTTCATCAGCAAATGCAATTACAACTGTCACACCGTCTTTTTCGAATTTTAAAATTGGTTTTCCATCTGCACTATAATCAAGAACCATTTACATATCCTCCAATCTGATTCCTACGCTCGCAAGCACGGCTTTTTCGATTTCTTTCATTTCGTCATCGGTTACTGCTCCGATATGATTTCGCATTCTTTGCTTATCAATCGTTCGAATTTGTTCCAACAAGATCAGCGATGAAGAACGCAAGCCACTACTTGACACCATAACGTGCGTAGGAAGCCGTGGCTTGATCTTTTGGGTGGTCAGCGGTGCGACGATCACGGTTGGGCTATGCTGATTGCCCTTGTTGTTTTGCAAGACCACCACAGGACGTTCCCCGCCTTGCTCGGAACCGATCACGGGTTCCAAGTCAGCATAGTAAAGCTCGCCGCGAAGAATTGGACGTTTCATATGGTTTTTACCTCCTATTTTTTGCCGATCTCTCGGCTATGTAACAAGGGCGCGACGGAGTGATCGCGCCCTTTCTTTTATTCGTCCTGTGTTCGTTGAAGTAATCCTTCCAGATACTCCACAAAATCGGGATCGAGTTCCCCTGATCGATCCAATCCCTCACAGTATTTCAAAAAGCAATAGATGGCTTCGTAGTCATGCGGCAACATGACCTTTACTTCTTCCCTTGTTTGAGGATTGATATAGACACATTCCTCACGGGAGTACCAACGCCTGATGTTCTCATGCCGATCAGACATTCCCTCGATCAGCTCCCGGTATAGCTTCTTACCGTTTTCCTGAACCACGGCAGGAATATAAATACCGCTTTCTTCAAGCTCTCGGTGAAGCTCCCATCGCCTCAATTTCAAGCAGAATATATCAAAATCTAACATTTCTTTTTCCTCCGTTTACAATCCCGTCCAACCGATCATGCGACTTGCAACGTTCACATACCATCTTGTATCACAGATGTATTCCAGATCCGCAGTTCCCGTTTCATCGGGTTTGTATCCGATCCGATAGAGAAAATTGTGCAACCGCAACTCCCCCGCCATATCTGCATTGGAACGAACGATCTCTATGTCGTTGTCCCTCGCATAAGCCTTGATTGCAAAAACAATGGCGTAACAATCCTCGATGCTTTTGCACTCATAGGAGTCTGTGATCTCTATGTTATTCTCTCGGAAATGCAGATTCACAAGTTTCCCTGATGGAAGCTGCACGGTTGCTGTGGAAGCCTCTATATAATAAAAGGAAGGAACTTTTTCATTTATCCTTTTAAAATTATAGCTTGTTTGAAGCATAAACAGCAAGCTGCCGAGAAATAACAGTATGTTCAAGATCAAAAAGCATGACCTTATACCCTTCTTCATTGGACGAGTATCCCCTTTCTTTTTTATGTATCCGAAATACGGTTTTGGAGATCCTTTTTTTCAGATCTCCGTCTGCCGTATTCCTCCACAACGCTTGTCCGCATAGGAATAGCGTAATTTTAAAAGATAGGGACATCATCAGGCGGTCGGTTGCGAACCGACTCCATAGGAATCTCACCTCTGCCGGGTACTCCGCCAGCCGCTTACGGAAGTATCATTAACCCTTACACCTGTCATTGCCTTTTCGGGAGCAACCCGAATTTTGCTGTGGTCGTTTGATCGCTCGGATATTTTCTATATCTGTCATGGCGCACGCACGCTTTGGCTCGACCGCTCATCGCCGTCGGTGTAGGTAACGTACCTGATAATGGGTATTCAATTGTATATGAGGTCTGCCCGGATGGGTGTCAGGACGGTTTCTTGAATGTTTTGAGAATCTCGCGCATTAAGATCAAATCCTCACCCGTCAAGGTGGCAGATATTTTTTCAAGTAGGACGGCTTGCGGTTCAGTGAGATATTTCATACCGAGCTGGTAGCCGTCCAAAACATGAACCCCCCCACTATTTCCCATTGTTGTATATATTGGAAATAAGGTTGAAAGCACTTCAAGATCTCTCTCTATGGTACGACGATGGACAGAAAACTCTGTAGCCAACCTTGCAATAGAGATATGTCTGCGTTCGCATAGCTTTTCTATGATTTGAAAGCGTCTTTCTGTTGCGTTTCTCATAGAACCACCCTGCTTTCTTTGTGGTGGCTATATTCTATCAAAGCAGTACGGCGTAAACCGTCATACTTAAAAAAATAATTTGAATTATTATCAAAAAAATTTATGTATCGCATTTTTCTCTCCTTGATCTTGTAATTCTTGTTTACAAAGAACAAGGAGATTAGGGGTACTTTGCGATATACGGCAACCAAACCATAAAAAGCCCTCCCGCCGCATGGCAAAAGGACTTTCAACAATTGATAAGCCGCATGATAAACGGGCAACACGGAAAATCTCATGCGGTACAATTGCTGCGATTTTCCGTTGCGATACGGCTCTATTAGATATTTTTCGCATTCAAGTACCGTGGATATAGGCATGTTCTGTCTGTTTTCGTGTTCGATACTGTTTTTTCGCCGTTAAGAAAGAAAATAGGATTTTCTTTTTAAGCAAAAATTTTGAATGCTGTTGATTTTGGTAAAATTTGATAGTTTATGGTAGATCTTTGGGGGTTATCGGTAATTTTGTCGAAGAAAAAAGTGCCGCTTGACTCGAAGGTCAAGCGACACTTTTTTGAATTGTGTTCATGGCAAGATCGCCTATTTAGTTGATGATATAGCATAGATATCCTCCCTAAAACAACCGTGAGAAATCCACTGTGCTTTAATATATAAACTCAACAATTAGAACTGCGTAAAAAATTTCTGTTCCTGTATTTATCCAACCATTTTTCCTTTCATTCACATCGATAGAATTCGGAAAGATTAGAAATTAACTTCCATTCCATCGAAAGCTACTTCTATGCCGAATTCAGCCATGTGATTCTCTAATGTCTTATGGTCGGTATGTAAAGTGCGCGCCATATGGCTAATGCAAAACCTTTTAACATATTTTGACAGTGTTTTCTTCATTTCAATAACCATATTAAGATTGTTATGCTCAAATATGCGGTAATCTCCTTCCATAAATCCAACCGTTCCATCAAGAACAGCAAAATCAACGTAAGCTTTTTTTATTGCCTGAAATTCATCATACAAAAGCCACGCACCGTCAAGCCCATAAAACAGGCGACTTTTTCCATCCGAGATCAGATAATGCATAGTCGAAATTCTATGGTGTCCTCGAACGGCTTGCACATTATAAGTGCCAAGTTGAAATTCACACTCGTTCTCAACCTCAATAAATTGCGCGCCGTTTTTCTTCAGAAATTGCAATGTCTCTTCATTGAAATGATCTCGATGTCTGTGAGTGTTTAGAACATATTTTATCTTTTTTATATCTATTGAATATTCGGTTATTGCATCAATTACGCAAGGCCCGGGATCAATAAGCAAAACCTCATCAACAAGTGCAGATGCGTTTCTCCTAAAAAAAGTATTTTTACTTTCCGCATCAAAGTTTAACCAATCCGCAGCCCCTGTTCCTAAAAAAGTAATTTTCATAATCTAACCTCTCAAATAGTATACTCGTCTCCATCGTTTGGAAAATAAAAACATATCCGCTGTCCATCAACTATGCGTTTCAAGTCATCATATTTACTCTGTGGCATAACGTGTATAACAGCGACTTTATCTGTGTTGCACATACCTATCTTTTCAATTAAATTTTCCGCCAAAAAATGTGCGCATTCGGTGATTATCATATCCGTTGGCGTGGCATACAAAAATTCCGGGAAATCTTTAAGAGAACCATGAAGATCACCTGTTATATAACAAGATACAGTTTCAGTTTGTACCAAAAAACCAAAACACGATCTATTCTTTTTTTCCATGTGTGCCGTAGGAACTCCTGTTACTGTCACCCCATTGTCATGAAAAAAAATTCCTTCTGTTATTTGCTTCAGTTTGATTCTCTCATCGGTTAAAAAAACATGTTGCAATTGACAGTACTGTTTTACTAACTCCATCCCATTCGCGTCGGGAAGATAGAGGTCAAATCTCATATTAAAGTAGCTTGCAAGATTGAGTATATCAAATAATCCATTTATGTGATCCCCATGCATGTGCGTAATGAATATTGCTCTTATCTTTTTCAAGTCATAACCGTCATTAAGAAGAAGATCCAATACCGGAGCGCCTACATCAAACAAATAGCCTCTTTCACCAGCCTCTACAAGTATACTCTGTTGATGTCGCCCCACAGACGGTGCTCCGTAACTTGTACCGAGAAATTTTATCTTCATATTTTTTGTTCCTTTATGTTGTTTTCGATTAAAGCGTATTTTCCGTTTCGCAATATATTAACAAGATCTCTTGAACACTGTATGTCAAAGTCTGTGGCGATTCCTCCAACAGCTAACCTCGTTAAACCATGAACGTCTGATCCTGACGTCATGGGCTTTTGATAATGCTCTGCATAAATTTTTGCCATTTTATTGCGAAATGGATCCGTGCCGCCATTATATACCTCTATACCAAACAAAGCTTCAGGATTACATACCGTCATATTATCCCTAAACGGATGTGCTTGCACTACAATAGCATAATCGGGTAAAACACTTATAAGTTCCTTTACATTTTTCAATTCGTTCAAATAAGGCAATGTATAAAAATCATTTTCTTCAAGTCCATAGACAAGATAGTCGTTTATACAATTATTAAAACGCACCTCTGCTCCGCATAGAACTGTGAATCCTATTTTCTCGCCTTCGTTTCGAGCACTATAATATCCCCGTAAATATCTTTCAATAATTTTTCTTTTATCAGAATTTTCCAGCTCATCCTTGAACCATTCAAAAAACAAGGAAAAATAATGATCGGTTATAACCATTCCACCATATCCAAAGTTATGATAATAATTTACAAGTTCTGAACCGCTAATACTTGCACATTTATCGCATTCTTTGGTATGAGAATGCAACTCAAATTTCATATTTTCCCCTCCAAAATTCAACCATAAATTGTGATTAATATATTTTACTCGTAAAAAAACACCTTGCTATCGTCTGAATTCGTCCATAGCTTTATGTTTATTTATATTCCAATCTGCCGCACCTGTTCCAAGAAAAGTAAGCTTCATAAAAACCCCTTTTTATATTTGTATATAGATGCCACTCTTTCCCAATTTTGCTAATCTATCCACCATATGTTTATAATACTTACCGTAAATAAAACATACCGAGATTGGGGAGAAAAACCAACCTTTATCCAAACATACAATAGGGTTTAGGAATAGTTCCAATAGCCACATAAAAAACATGTTACAGCCATTCCTCAAAAAAACAACTATTATATCCATGCTCCATAAGAATGTCAAAAACCCGATCCAACTTTTTTTCAAAATCACTTTGATATCCCCGATAGTCCGGATAAAAATATTGCTCGTGGATCATCACCTTATTGCTTTCTTAAATATTAAATAATCCTATCAAATAATTTCGTTTTCCTCTAAAAGTGTATGGTAATAGTAGACGGGGATCGCACTCCAGCCATGGCAACGACTATATCCCGAACACTCATGCGGCAAACAATGCAGATCATGAATAACACGCTCCTCTGTCTCCCAACAGGTGGTCGAACCCGCATCCAGCATCTGCTTCCAACGGGCATCAATATCGGCAAGAACCACAGGCTTATACTTTTCTCGATCTACTTTCAGCATTGCATCATATTGGAAACAACGCATACTAAGCGTCAACGGAACGCGATCCTTTTGTGCCAAAAGGCGGGTGATTAGCCCTTCCGCATCTTCGGGTGGACAGGTCTCGGTCAAAATACTGAGATAGTTTCCGTACTCGGTAATCAGCGGTGCTTCTGACTTCAGCACATATAGTCCAAGCGTTTCATCGTAAAAGCACCTTCGAATTCGCTCTTTAAAATTCTCCGCCTCGTCATAATATACATCTTCCCTACCAATGGCACGCGAAATAACTGACATTTCCTGAAGGGCACGTACGTACAACAAATTCAAAAGCAGGTTAGGAGTTGATTCTTGAATCAACTTGATTCCGTTCTGCCAATCATAAAAGTTCCAGCACTCGCCCACCTCAAAATCTTTGAGCAAACCGTTTTCGTCCATCTGTGCCCGAAATGTTTTAAACACACGAAGCAGACGGGGATAAACCTCACGAACAAAGCCAATATCCTCGGTATGTTGCAGATACTCTCTGACCGTTGTGAAAAAGTGCAGTGCAAACGATGGAATAGTTTCAAACCACTCCCCCGGTACGGTTAGCGGAAACAACCCCGCCTTCTCACGAGACTCGGCAATCAGACGAATATTTTGCTTGGCGTATTCGTAGTTGCCAAATGCATAATAACCGCACAGCATCTGATTTCGGCTATCATAAATGTAAAGCGCCTGCTCTCTTCCGGGGCAGTCCTCATAGTGCTCATGCATACACAACCTTAACGTGCGTATGCAGATTTCATAGATGCGTTGACGGAGAGGATCAGTAGGAAGATACGTTTTTTCGGTCAACGGATAATTTGTAGGAAGGATCGCCACCTGCTCGACCTCAAACGGTTGATCTGCCTCGACCGCTATATAACGGCACGCTAAACGACGGAACGCATAATAAAAATCATTCTCGCCCGACTTGGTGTAATATTCCATACTATAATCGCGCTTGCCCACAAAACGGTTGACAATACCGTGCGAAAGATACTCACTGTAAGTAAAAGTCAGAAGCATCGGTTCTGCGGTCTTAATGCGAAAGCTCAAAAATCCAACTATCTCTTTGCCAAAATCAAAGATATATTTTTTATTCTCTTTGTTTTCATGAAGCACTCCAACACTCGGAGCCTCCAAATTCAAAGGGCTGACGGGACGCTTGCGGCGCGGCAAAGGCTTGTCTACAATCACTGATGGTGCGTATTCAAGCGGTTCTTTCTCTTTTTGAGCATCATAATAAAAGCTATAGCCCAATTGCACAGTAATCAGCTTTTGGTAGCCTCTTTTATAGCAAGGATGATATGCCGACAAAATCGTTTCGTCACTGACTTTCTCTACTTTTCCGTCAACAAGAAGTTCAAAAATCAATCCCGCCTTACCTACACTATATACCAATAAATCATGTGCTCCAATATACCAAACAAGTATCTCCACTTGATTCTCACCCATTTTTAGATAAGGTGTGAGATCCGCTTCCTCATAATAAGCGTTTTCTTCATAATTCTGATACTGCCCAAAGGCAACAAGCTTTCCGTTTACCAGCACGTTAAAGTCACTGTCGGCACAAAGACGCAGCACTGTTTTTTTGCCGTCAAAAGCAACAGGAACTGTAAAATTCACATATTCATCCTGTATCGCATCTGACGCTTTCCATATCCATTTGCTTTTTTCAAAAACAGTCATTGGAATATTCCTCTCTAAGTCTCGTTGTTCATTTTTTATAAAGAATTGTTGTAAATATTAGCAAGATAACTGTTGTATGAGATGAGAAACAGCCTCAAAATATTGATTTGCGATAAATTCAGCACCGTTTTGATTAGGATGCACGCCATCAGCGGAATAATACAGTGGTGTTGGTTGCGTTTTTAGTGCTGTTTCAAAATGCTGATCCAACGGAATGTATACGTCTGCATATTCATCTGCCAAACGACTTACAATGCTTACAACCCGTTTCACTTCTTCCCGCCATGCCTCTTTAGGCTCGAAATCTAACAAATACGGAGCAATGATAACGATTTTGGCATTTGTTTGTTGACGCAATAGCTTCAACATAGAACGGTAATTTGCTTCAATTTGCTCTTCTGAAGTTTCAATTCGATTGGGATTATGCCGATGCCACACATCGTTGATTCCGATCAAGATGGAAATAATATCCGGTTGAAATGTAATTGCATCTGTATAGATTCTATCAAAAAGTTGGTCTGTACGGTTGCCGGAGATTCCCATATTGATAAATTCAAAATCCACCTTCGGAAACGCATTTTGAAGAGAGATAGCCGCATATTTAGGGTAGCCATTTCCCATATCGTGATAATTTCTACGATCTCGCCCGGCATCCGTAATGCTGTCGCCCTGAAATAAGATTTTCATATATTTTACTCCTCCATATACATGATATTTCTCTCAGTTGTCAAAAAAAGCAAGCGTATCTTTCCTACGCGTCCTACTGTGATGATATTTTGGAATCGGTCGTCAAATAATCAACACAAACCGAATTCAGCGGACTTGCATAGGTAGACTTTTTTCCCCGCATCATCTGCGACTTTTATCCCCTGATATCTGTATTATACTATATTTTAGAAGCTTTGTCCATGATTTCATCAGCGGTTCCCCGAAGGAAAACGACTTATCATTACAATCATTTTTATCCCCAAAAGCGTTCATGATTCGGCTTTCACCTTGACGTGAACGCTTTTGATCTATCGCCTGCCTTTGTTTTATTTATTCAAAACCCTGTCCAAATAATTTTTTAGCTTTTCGGCATCTCCATCAAATTGATAGCCTGTAATCCCCAACTCGCAGGCAGTAGCTACATTGCCCGCGATATCATCAACAAAAACAGTCTCCTCCGGAAGTATTTTATGTGTTTGGCAAAGATATTCAAAAATATCACGATTTGGTTTTTCCCTACCTACCACGGCTGAAAAAATGCAGGAATCAATCTCATCAAGTATGCGCATTTCCTCTTTATGCTCAGCAAAATACTTAGAAATATTGGAAAGCAAAAATGTACGGACACGATACCGTTTTTTGATATATATGATCAAATCATGCATTCCCTCCATCTCCGGGAGATTATATATCCAATTTAGAAAAATGGTATCCGCTATTTTCCAAAGCCGTTCGGGTAACCGATGGCGATAAGCTGCCATAGTCTCCTCGTTGGTCATACTCCCCCGGTCAAGTTTTTCCCAATAGTAGCGATCAAATACAACCTCTTCCAATAGTTTGGCATCCTGTTCATCACTGACGTACTTTCGTACCATTTTGTTTGGTTCAAAATGTACCAATACATTTCCAAAGTCAAAAACTACATTTTTTATCATTTTGGCAATTTACCTTTTTTAATAATTACATTTACGATTGCGAGAGAAAGCGAGCACATCTTTTCCGGCACAGCCAACGTTGATGATCATTTTAGAATCAGCCATCAAATAATCAACACAAACCGAATTCAGCAAACTGGCATAGGTAGCACTTTTTTTGCCAGCATCGTCTGATACTGTCGTGCTCTGATATCCGTCACGCTTAAGAGCATTACAGTACCATTCAAAATTATATTCGGTCACACCGCTGATTGTAATCGTATAAGTTTTGTCTGTCTCGTTAAAAGTCAGAATTTCTTTATCATCACCGTTTCCATAATATCTGGGTGCATCTCCAAAGCCCTCTTTTAAGTGCGCCTCGGTCAGATAATTTTTCGGTTGCTTTCTCAATTCGTAATCAACGTCAAACTTATTTTCGACATCGGATTTCCGATCAAAACGCGCAAGCTCTTCTACGCTCATTCCATCGTACAGTGTCATTACCTTGTCATCTTGAGACAAAATCAAATTATGCTTCACGCTGTTAAAATCAAAGTGATTATAAAGCTTTCCAATAAGCTTATTTTGAAGGATATGTTCATAGGTATTGGGCCAAATCGCAACAGATGCGCCCGTGTTATAATATAGCTCTTCATCGCCGCCATTGAAGGAATGATGGGCAATTACAACCGCATCACATTTCAGATCTTTTCCGTGCAGTTTTCGAATGATCTTTGCTTCTCCGTCCACCGCGTCCCCAAGTGCCAGCAGTTTTCCACCCGACATTGTAAACATATATATGACCGATGACATATTGGTATCAAACATTTGCTGACGGTAAAGATTTTCGGAAGTAAATACGATCTCCAATGTAACCCCGGGATACTCAAATATCTGCCCCGTATGAGCAATCGTAAATCCACCGTTCGGCATTTTTTCATCCATAAGGTGCTTCACTCGATTGGAAAAACGCGTCACCGATGCCGCAACGTCGTCCATTGTATATTCCATGTAGTTTTTACCAAAATAAGTTTGTTCGCCGGGGAATCCATGAATCACTCTTTGTACTTCGATCTTATCTCCATACTTTTCCATTATACCGAAAAAGCCACCGACGTGGTCACTGTGTGCGTGGGTAATCATCCAAGCTGCAACAATCGGTTTGCCGTCCCGTACATTTTGCTCACAAAGAGTTTGATAGATCAAATCGACAGGTTCTTCTCTTGCAAGCGAACTGTCAACAATCAAAAATCTACCGTCAGCAAGTCTGATCACCAAGCAGGTCACAATGCTCGTCACTTGAACTTTCGCTATGCTTTCATATGCTTCGAGCTTGGGAGGCAACATAGAATTCTTCACACTATCAACAGCAATGGACAAATAAGATATATCCTTCAAAACATATCTATCAACATCCCTATAGCTTATATGGGATACGTTTACAATATTCTCACCGTCGGTATAGGTTGCAAATGAATTTCCGTTTGATTCTTTTGAAGAGTAAAGAACAAAATTATTTTTTTCAAGCTTATTGCAATAATCAACAAAATCTGTTTTTCCTGCACCGTGCTCAAGAACGTAATACGACTTATAAGTGTCAAGCGAATATATAAGCTCCTCTTCACCCGCGCCATCGTATGCGGGTGCATGACCGTACCAATCAGCATCACGATCTTTCAATTGGGCATATGCCAAGTAATTTTCATTTTTCATTTTGAATAGTTCTCCTATATCCTTTCGGGACGACGTGGAACAACCGAAAACCAATTGACGCATCGCCCATATAATTATTCAATTAGAAGTATTCCTCAATGTTTCTATATAATCCGACATTGTAATGACCGACCCTTGAAGGCGCGATTCTTCAGCGGCAAACGCAACCAAATGATTTTCAACGGACGTTGCAATATCTGTAATGGAATTACCCGTATAGGTTCCGCTCAAATACTGACAGAAGCTGCGGATGATTCCTCTGTCACCTCCGCCGTGTCCGCCCTGAATGCTTTCGTCAAGAACAGCGTCTTGGATCTTGATCTGCTTTGTTTCACGGGTGTTGAAATCAAACAGCGTAATATAATCATCGGACATTTCGGCATTGATCTCTCCTTTTGTGCCCATGATGCGCAGCTTTCTGCCACCGCGATTAAAAGCACTCATCGTAAAGGAAACCGTTTCCCCGCCCTCATATTCCAAATTAACGACCTGATGGTCTACAACGTCGTTATCGCAACGGAAAACGCATTTGCCGTAGTCGGTTTCGGTAATGGCGTGGTGAATATCTTCATCGGTGGGATTATGCTTGCGCGTTGCAGTTTGCGTGAACGGCACAAAGGTTCTTTGCTCGTAGATTTTACGCGTGCTGTATGGGCAGGTTTCTTCGGCGGGACATCCTTGAACGCAGTATTCGGGCGCCCCCTTTGGCATATTTTCTTTGCGGAAATACGTTAGAGAGCCAAAGCTTTGCAAGCGTTCGCAACGGGTTCCCAACAGCCATTGCAAAATGTCCAGATCGTGACAGCTCTTTGCCAAAATCATGGGTGAGCTTTCAGATGCCTTGTGCCAATTGCCCCGCACGTAGCTGTGGCTTTGATGCACGTTTCCAACGCATTCGATGTGAATGATGTTCATCACCTTTCCAATCGTATCGCTGTCAATCAATTGTTTGAGCAATCTGAAAAACGGAGTAAACCGCAGCACGTGGCAAACCACCACCTGAACGCCCTTTTCTTTCGCCGCCTCACTGATAGCAAGGCACTCTTTGGGCGTGGGAGCCGCAGGCTTTTCCAACAGCAGGTGGTAGCCAAGTGAAATTGCTTTCATCGCGGGCTCGTAGTGCATTTGATCCTGCGTGGCAATAATTGCGGCATCCGCAAACCTTGGCTGCGCAAGAATTTCCGTCCAGCAGTTAAAGCAGGCACTGTCCGGTAAAGAAAATTTTTCTTTTATATAATTTCTTCTGACCGGATCGGGATCTGCAACACCAACCAACTCAAATTCAGGGCAGTTTTTTGCGCCAAGATCTGCATAGGTCGTACCGCGGTCACCGGCTCCAATCAAAATGATTTTTATCTTTTTCAAAATTTTATTGTCCTTTCATATGTTCTAACAATATGTGAAAATGCTCTATTCTAACATAAGAAGGTGGGCTGTTGCCATGGCAACAGCCCACCAAAATGGTTTTCGCAAGCAACAGAAATAAGAAATGATATTTTGTTTTTTATTCAAAAATCCAATACATTTCACTAAATGTTCTCACGACTCAATCTTTCTTTTTACGGACTTTTGCAATAAAGGGTGCGGCACACAATGCGATCAAGGAAACCGAAGCGATAGAAACGGTTGAAGAGCAACCACCTTCATCCGTTGTAGTGTTCGGCTTTGTCTCGGTGGTGTCCGGTGCCTTCGTTTCATTTGTATCGTTAGTTGCGGGTTCGGTCGTAGAGGTATCGGGATCGGTATCGGGATCGGTGTCGGGATCCGTGTCGGGATCGGTATCGGGCTCCGTGTCGGGCGTTGTTGCGGGTGCAATTGCAGCTGCCGTTACAGTCTGCACAAGTGCGCCTGCCTCACCGGGCCAAACCAACTCTTCGTAATCCTCATAGTAGCCGGCAACCACTTGAATTGATGCTACGTCAATATTGCAAGCATCGCCAAACAAGAAGCCCATAAAGGAGTTGGTGGGTGCCTTGGTGTTTGCCGTTTTGACCCACTTTACGGTATGTCCACCGCAGGTCAAAATAATCGTTCCCATCTCGCGACCGATTGCAGAGAAGGTAGCGGTGATCCACTCACCCGCTTGCATATCCTTGATAAATTCCTTTTGTTCAGCTTCATACTTGGAGAGGTAGGATGCACCATCGATGGTACCGCCAATTCGAATGGGGGTATCAATTTGACCGCTGGTCTTACCGGTGCTTTCATCCAATACGTTACCGTGAACATAGCAAAGGTATTTTGTGGTACCTTCGTTATAACGGAATTTTACGTTTACTGTATAATCCTGAATATTCTTGGGGATGGAGTTACCCGTCATCATCATCTTGACCTTGGCGCCTCCGGTCACTACATTCAGATATTCATCCTTCAGTTCAAATCCAATGGGGTCTCCATCGTTGGTCACAAAATAACCGGTGTCGTCAAAGCTATCGATCTTGGAGAAGTCCATATTGTGAAGGACGTATCCCTTGACATACTTCGTTGCGGCAACATCCTCATAAGCAAGCGTGGGTTGCTGTGCAAAAACACGGTTGGGCTGAAGCTCATTGACAACAGGGCCGGTTTTAGCTTCGTGGGACAATACATCGATCTTGCTCACGGTTGCTCCAGGGACAACTTCGTCGTCATTTGCACGCATATTGAATCCAAAGGTTCCTGCACTTGCATCCAAAAAACCGGTGTACGTTACAACCAAATCATCGCACGTCACGATAATTTTTACAAGTTGCTTATTCTCTACAACAAACTGGAAGTTTGCAGGTTTCTTTTCGTTGACCATTTTGGTCATCAAAGTAACCGTATTGGTGGGAGTATCTGCTGTAAACCCGTTGCAAATAAACTGGCTGCCGCTGGCACGGAAGTTTGTACCTGCTGTAAAAGTCGAATAGCTCAATTTGTCTTCTTGGTATCCAAAGCCAAAGTAAGGATATGTATTCTTACAACCGGTAGGAATGTCAAACGTCATATCAATATCAATGATATAGCTGGTCAGCGCCGTCAGATCAAACGAATCAAAATAGAAGCCTGTGGTATGTCTGATAGGATTTGAAAAGGTGTAGCCTTGTTCGGTCAACAGGGTGGTAATAGGCTTCGCCGCCACCTGATTCGCGGCCGCTGCCTTATCGATAATACCAATACCAAGATTTTCAATTTCGTGAATATTCTTTGCCTCGGTCAATCCCAAATCGGTGTATTTCTTAACAAAGTCTACGCTGTAAAGGACTTCGGGCTCGGTGGGTTCGGTGGCTGCGTTGTCTTCAGCAAAAACGCCAAGATTCAAAGCAGAAAGCAACATCACTGCAATCAGAAGTATAGATAAAAATCTTTTCATGTTTTTCCTCACTTTCAAGTCAAGAAGAATATTTTTCTTTTAAAAAGCATCAAAGCCAAATACGATATCAATATCGCTTGTACTCAACTGTCCGCTGTTTCCGCTGACGGTTAAAATATCTACTGCCTCAATCATCTCAACATCCAATAAGGGAGTTACATATGCCATTTTCATAATTATAAAACCTCTCTTTCTTATTCGTTGATATTACCGTCGGGAACAACCACACCCTCTGTAATGGCAAAGCTGACCTCCGTGCCGTAGTAAACGTTGCCTGCCGTGTCCTTGATAAAGGGCTTTACGGTAAAGGTGTAAGTTCCTGTCGTAGGAATGTTCTGAATTACCATAGCAGCCAAATAAATGCCATCGCCTGCCACATAGGGCTCACCGTTCGTGGAAACGCTCTTGTAAAGGGTCGTGGTGGTTCCGGTCAAGGTGTTGGTTCCGCCTGTTTTTGCGACCTCAAAGCCAACGCACTCAAAATCGGCAAAATTGGCCTCGGGAAGTGCAACCTCTGCAAGCACACGCATTGCCGTTTTGTCGGTGGACATTTGTACAAATTTAGCCTCTGCAACGCAACGAGCTTCGTAACGGGCAGCAAAATCAACGCTGTAGCTCGGAGTTGCCTCTTCACCTACGGTAACTTTAAGGTTCTTGATCGTCATTGTACGGTTTGTCGAGGTAGATGAATACATTGAAAATCCAAAGGCACCTACAGTTGCGTCGAGTTCATAACCCTCCTTGACAATCCAGTTTTGTGTGATGCCATTACAAATAGCGTTTACCTTGGTCAGCTTGTTCCCCTCAACAACAAACTCCATCGTTAAAGTGTTACCTGCATAAGCTGCATCCGCAACACTTTGTCTATTATCCGCTACACCTTGGGCGTTCGTATAAGTCCATCTTCTATAGGTTGATTCATAGGTACGATCCCCGGATACATAAGGTGTCGTTACTTTTGAAACACTTACCTCCGGATTTAGACCAAATCCGAACTGGAAGTTAAATTCATTCTGACCGTCATTCGTTTTAGTAAAATTAATTGTCGCATCAAACGAAATTTTATAGTTCGATACTTCAGTCAAATCATAATCCGTAGTTGCAAGCACAAAACCTGCACTGGTGCCTTGACTGGGGTCCAAGAATAAGCCGTTTGCTGTCAATTCCGAGACAGAAATAGCGTTTACATAATCGGAATTTTTATAAGTCGCCTGCGTAACACCGACGTCGGGAATCGTAGTTTCGGATTGTGTGCCATCAGCTGCAACGGTCAGCGTTGCAAGCGAAAACAGCATTACAACAACAAGAAGCATAGATAATATTTTTTTCATAATGATTTCTCTCTTCCTTTTTAATTATTTTTAATATTTGTTGCTGATTTTTAATTAGGAAAACGTACGGGAAAAAGCAGGGAGCGTTCCAACAGTGTATGGGAGAGGTATGATCATCACCTTATTTTTTTCGGTCAAAAGATTTTCCTCAACGATGTTGATATCGAAGTTGTTTTGCGGATTTCGCCAAAGTGCCAAATCACGCACTTCCTCATAGCTGTTGGACCAAAGCGCAACCTTGGAATCCATTGCCTTGTACATATTTGCATCACCGCCGTTATACCCGTGATGCGAAACCTGCACAAAATCATTTTTCAAGGTATTGCCATACATTTTGTAAATCACGTTGCACGTGTCGTTGTGCGCATCCCCCAAAAACGCCATCTTTTGCCCCGCAATTGTTACGGTGTAAACAAGAGAAATGGAGTTTCCAACCGTCAAACGCCCGGGCGCAAGATCCTCATGGGTGTACAGCATATCAACGCAAGCATCCGCAAAATACATCACCTGTCCCGCGTGCGGAACCACAACGTTGGTGTTGCGATAGTATGTATTCAGCGTATTTTGAACGTGGTTGATATTTTTCCCCATTTGCTCCACGTCGCTTTCCGACTCAACACTATACTCCGAATAAGTTTTCTCATCGGGAGTTGCAATCACCAGATTTTCAAGAATTACATCCGAAGCATACTTTTCACTGAAAGCCCAAAAGCATCCGTAGTGATCTGAGTGGGGGTGCGAGAGGAACCAAGCGGCAATCACCGGTTTTCCCTCTCTTACGTTTTGCGCATTTAACTGTTCGTACAAAGGCTTGTAAACCTCCTCGGTGTACATACCGCCATCTACGATGATAAAGCGTCCGTCCGAAAGCCTCAACATAAACGAACAACCGGTAGCAAACTGTGTTAACTGCGGTGTTGTGATCGCCTCATACTCTTGCGGTGCGGAAGCGATAAGCGTTGTGTTTTCGGTTAACTCGGCGGAAATCCGAACCCTGCGTGTATATGCCGTGTACGTCACGTTTAGAATCGTTTCCCCGTCGGTATACACCGCAAACAAGTTTCCGTTTACCTCTCGGCTGTTACATTTGGTAAAGCCTTCTTCGGTTTCCAAACGGTTTAAATACTCGTTGTATTCTGTTACGTCGCTGGAATCGTAAAGAACGTAGTAGGAATCAAAGCCCGATTCGTTTCGCAGATCATAGGCTTTGCGAAACGCAGGAATTCTTCCATACCCATCCACGAGATACGATGCGCCAAACAAGGTTTCCGAAAGATTAAGCGAGCCTTTTTGCCCCAATGCTTCCATCATTTTGGAAAAGGCGTCAACGCCGTCTTGCAACCAACCGCTTATCACAAAGCTCTCTGTTTTTGCGTCATATGAATAGAGATATTCCATAACGCTGTTACAAGTAGCTCTTCTGCTTGCGCTCCGATTGGTATTTCCAATCAGAATTTCAAAGTTGGAGGTATCCTGCTCGAAATCGCTTATCACGGGCAATTCCACACCGGTAGCCGCAATAATGCTTTTCTTCAAGGTGTTTGCCATGCTTTCAGCCGTTGCCGAAGCAGTTTCGTAAACAATTGTGTATTTGGATGCACCGTTTTCTACAACTGTATAAGATTTGTAGCTTTCCGACGTAAACGAATAATTTGATGGCAGAATCAAATTTCCCTCTGAAGCCGTACAAGCTTCAAAAAGCTTTCGTGCGGCAACACCGTAAAGCGCAACATCCGAAGCAACAATGACCACACGTCCATTGGAAACACTGATGGAGTAGGTATTTGGGGCGAGCTTTTCCATTGCAGCGGCTGATTCTGCAAAATTAGTCTCCCCTATCAAAATCTCCGGTACGTCTGCACCGCTCATAGAAGCAAGTGTATCCGCCACGGCGGAAAACCGAACACCGCATTCCTTGTTTGCGTTATCCTGTAATATATCAACCGCTTCATCCACAAAATAATTGGTTACCAACGGATAAACGATGCGGTATGCTGCAGTTCCCTGATCCACCAGATTGATACCGTTGGTTGGCAACTGCGAATCATCATTCGTGCTTACCTCCGTATCAGGATTGTCCGTCGAAGGCTTTCCACAAGCAACACATCCAAATGCCATACACAGACAAAGCATCAGCAATACAAGTCTTTTGAATGTTTTACATTTGTATAAGATTGAATATGCCACTGAGATTACCCTCTCTCCTGCTGATACTTCTGATAGTTAATGACAACTGTATTCAGTTTGTCGTCTACAATTTCGGAATACTGACGGAGACGTGCCGTAACACCCGTTACGTTGTCAAAAGCAGCATCGGCCGCTCTACCGCCCAAACCAAGCGCCAACACGTCATTCATATCCAAAAGTCTGGTGCCTCTTTCGTCAAAACCATGGATAATATGCAGCATATCAACTGTTCTGGGGTGTTTGGCAACACGTCCTTCCAAAACGATATCGTAATATACCGGTCTTGTCGAGTTGTAAGAATAAGCCTGAAGCCACTCCAAAACATTGGAAACACGATCCAATGTCTCTTCACCTTGCTGCTGTACCTGATACGGAACAGAACCTACCATTGCCCCATAATAGGTTTGGGTAATATACTTAGCCTGCTGCGAGCTGTATTTCGGCATCGGAACGATTCCGTAATCAAGAGTTGATTGAGTCAAATTAACTCGCAATATAGAACCCGTATACATCGATAAAAATGTAGCATTACCATCAAAAAACGGTTTTGCAAAATTCCAATCGGTGAATCCACCGGTCGCGTAACGTTCGGTTGTGCTAGTCGGCAGAATTGCATTCATGCCATCACTTACCGAATTGTCCTCAAAAAAGTATTTCAGCATGTCCAGATAAACAGAGGTAAACTGTTCGCCCAATTCGGCTCTTTGGTAAATCCCTTCATTGTTTTTCTGCACGTAGGTCAAACCGGCAGCATTGATCAAAGCAGTAGGCAATCGATAGTTGGAAACAAGACCATACGTCGATCCCTCAACATAAGTCTCATTCGCAATTTGATACATTGCCTCAAAGGTCCAATCACCCGCATCGACCAGATCATAGATGTAATCTTTCGAAAAACCACGGTCTTCCATAATCTGCGCATTATACACCACATACCAAGTGGCATCATTTGCACTCATATTGGCATCACCGAAAAAGGTGTAGGAGCTTCCCGCAATTGTCATGGTCTCATTCAGATCCTGATACCACCAGGGCTTATCAAAGTCACAGTAAGTAAGATTCTCGACGGGTACAAAGTAACCTGCCTGTGCGTGTCTTACAGCGCGGTATGTTTCATCATAGCAAACATCATACACATAGTCGCCGGAAGATTCTGCACTTCTGATGATACCGGTGATTTCGCTATTCACCACAGACTTTGCGGTAATTACAATGCCGAGCTGCTCCTCAATGAAGCGATTTCTGGAATAAACAGCGGAATCAAATTGGAGGGTAATATCCTCACTGTCCATAAAATCCAACGACCACCCGGTGCTTACATTGACAATGTTAAACTCCGCCGGTTGTCCGTCTGTGGAGTAGTCGACCTTTACAAGATCTTTATACTCATCAGGGGCGCTTTCTTCTTCTGTTTCGCCTGCTGTGTCATTGTTGGGCTTGTTCTTCTCCGGCTCTTTCTTGCAGGAAACAAGCCCCAAGGTTGCTGACGACAACAATGTTAGACACAAAAGCAGCAAAGCAATTGATCTTTTCATGTTTTCTCTCCTTGTACATGATTATAGATTCATCTTCACTTTGATAGTTTGCGACAGTAAAATCGGTCATCTCTGCCATAATGACCAAAATTACACTTTTCGGCATTTACAAATCAAGTGAAAACGTTATACTTATTATACAACAAAAGTTTTAAAAAAGGAATACATATTTCCGTATAAAATCTTCAAAATATACGCATTTTATTGACAAACCAATTATAAAGTGCTATAATATTTCTATAATATGGAAAAACACTTGTTTTTAGGGGAATTTATGAAAATTTTGCATCACGATTATAATGATACCGATATCAGCCTACCCAATGTTATTAACGAGGAATTTCCTCATGTAATAGAAGTCGGTCACAGCTTTCCTGTAATAGGTTATAAATCGAGTAAACTTTATCGTAAAAACTATGTCATCCATTACATTATCAGCGGAAAAGGAAAATACCAAGGAAATAATATAGAGGGACCTTGTGCTTTTTTGGAAACTCCCAAAAATGTCCATTACTATTCTGTTACCGATGACCCGACGTATCCACAGTGGGAGCAATACTGGATCATGTTTTCAGGACCTAACATCGAAAAATGGTTGCAAAAAGCCAAGTTGCCACTGATCCCTACGGTTTTCCCTTGCCCATACATTGCCGAAGCTGCAATGGTACTGAAAAAATTACAAACACCAAGTAATTATACCAATCAATCTGATAGTTTTTATATGTTAGCCGGTCTCATAGAGTTGTTTTCCTTGCATCGCAGATCTCAAAATAAACGTCCTCCCCATAAACGTTCAACAGAACATGTACGTATTGTCTGTAGTTATATCCATGATAATTATCCCGAAATCAAATCCGTGGATGAGCTTGCACAGATTATCCACGTTTCCGCTCGACATCTGGATAAACTCTTTAGGAGCGAGATGGGAATCTCTCCCATCTCCTATCTTAACACCTATCGTATCAACCAAGCTAAGCTTTTTTTAACCACTACGGATTATTCGATAACAGAAATTTCGGAAATGGTCGGGTTTTCCAACGGCAATTATTTTTGTACCGCTTTCCAAAAGCACTGTAACGGGCTTTCACCGTCAGCTTATCGAAAAAAGAATAGTAGATTACAATAAAAGGTCTCTTTCGGAGAAGCTTTAAAGCACGCCACCCTGCCGTCTCTTCCTGAATCTTGATCCGCTTTACGTCAAACACAAGACTTCTAAATTTAGTTTTGATCATTACTCTTTTCCGATTTGTTCAAGGTCAATGTGTTTTTTAGATTTCTCACGTGACTTTTTAAATTTTTCCCACCAACATTCCACCAACAACCGCCGCTACACAAACGATCAAAATAATCACCACAGCAACCCAACCACCTGCGATGATGAGCGCGATTGTTTCTTTAAGGATTGCAATGGCTGATTTTACGGCTTCAATCGTTGCCTTAATAGCCACCTTTGCAAACTTGATTGTGGCTTGCGCGGCGCGTTTGAGCATCATAGCCGCCTTTTGTGAGGCTTTCATACTTGCCTTTGCCGTCTGTCCCGGAGCTTGTAGCAGCTTTTTGGCAGACGGCAAAGCTTTTCTTTTCGGGGACGGCAATTGTTTCTTTGGGATCTTTACCTTGAAATCAGGCATTTGGCGATGGCGGAGATGATAAAGACGGCGAAGCTTGTTTCCCGTCACGCGCATCCCCCACCGTCCCATGCGCTCCATGCCATAGACCGCATATTCTCCAACGTTTTTCTCACCCTCTTGCATTCTTGAACCCGCATAGTCCACGCCCGATTCGGCATTGGCATCCTGCAATTGCTCGGCGGTGCGGTTGACTTCGGACAGCCCGTTCTTCGTTTTCTGCGCGAGGTTGTCCGCGCGGTCAAAGGTCTTGATCGTGCGCTCGGATTGGCGTGTTCTGATCGTTCTCATGCTTTAATCTCTCCTTTAATACTTTATATAACGCCCTGTTTGGAGTATCTGCGATAAAGCCGGGGCGCGAATTTATTTATCATAATTCAATTTCGGGTTGACTTTTTTGTATAGGTGTGATACAATATTCATACATAAAAGATAGGGAGATTCATCTTATGTTTTTCGAAAATCAAAATCTAAACAAGGCCATAACCTTTAGCTATGACGACGGTACTGTGCAGGATATCCGCCTGATCGAACTTCTAAACAAATACGGTTTAAAATGCACATTCAATTTAAATTCCGAACTTCTATCAACGCCTAATATACTGATTCGCAACGGCAATCGCATAAACCAATATAAAATTCACAAAAGTGATGTGAAATACGTTTATGAGGGACACGAGATTGCAGTGCACACCTTGACTCATCCAAATCTCACAAAATGCGATGATCAAGAGATAATCAAACAGGTAGAGAAAGATAGGTGCAACCTATCCGAGCTTGCTGAATACGAGATCGTGGGGATGGCTTACCCTTGCGGCGGAACAAACAACGACGAGCGTGTTGCGGATATCATAAAAAATCACACCGGCATCAAATATAGTCGTACAATTACGTCTACCGAAAACTTTGAGCCACAGACAGATCTGCTCCGATTTAATCCGACAATATGGCATCTTGATTTTGATAAAATGATGTCACTCGGTGAAAAATTTATTGAACTTAAAACAGATACTCCCAAGATTTTTTATATTTGGGGACACTCGTTTGAAATGGATTACGATTCAAATTATTGGGTGAAATTAGAAAATTTTTTCAAACTCATTAGCAATAAGAATGATATTTTTTACGGAACAAACAAAGAAGTTCTATTATAATTATTGTTCGTTTGAATAATATTTTCTGAATTTTAACACTTAAAAGTGAGACGGGGAATATTTGTAGTTTCATTATTCCCTCCTATAGAGAAACGGAACAAAGCATTTTCGCCTTGTTCCGTTTCTGTTTTCTGTATTTTATTCTTTGAATTTGGTAGTCATCAGCCTGTAAAGCTCGGTATCCTTGGGCAAATGATTGACAAACGGCACCAATGCGCCGCCGATCTTCACAAGCCCATGACCTGCCTCGGCGTTGGTGATATAGCTCATCTGAAGCTCGGAAATACCCATCAGCTCCGCGAGTTGTTCCCTGTCGGTTGCCGCTTGGTTCAGCATCACTACAAGCTCGGAATTGGCAAGCATGGTTCGTGCAGTGTGAGATTGGAGCAAATCCTCCACGTTCTGCGTAATTCCCGTAATAAACGCGCCGTACTTTCTCACACGCTTCCAAAGGGTAAAGAGGAAGTTTGCGGAGTATTCGTGTTGGAACAGCAAGTATATTTCGTCAAGAAACACATAGGTGTTTCTTCCCTTCGCCTTGTTTGCCGTGATGCGGTTGAGGATACTGTCCAGCACCACAAGCATCCCAATCGGCATCATGGATTTGCCGAGATCGTGAATGTCATAGCAGACAAAGCGGTTCTTGGTGTCCACGTTGGTGGGCTTTGCAAAGGTATCAAGGCTTCCGTCCACAAACAGCTCTATGGCAATCGCCACGTCCTGCGCCTCGGGTTCGGGTTGCTCCATGAGGATTCGTCTGAAGTCCTTCAGCGTTGGCGGTTCGCCCTCACAGCCGCCGAGCAGATAATTGCGGTAGGTGAGCTTGGTGCATCGGTCTATGATCGACTTCTGCTTGGGATCGAGATCACCAATCAACTGCTCGCAAAGGGATAGTAAAAACTCACTCTTGAGGGTTACGGGATTGGCACCGTCCGCATAGTCTTGGTTCATATCCATTGCGTTGATATGGTGCTTACTTGTAGCTGACACCATGATACGCTCCCCACCGAGGGCTTCCACGATCTTGTATTCCCTTTCTGGATCAATGACGATAATATCCGCGTTTTTGTCCGAGAGATAGAGATTGACAATATCCTGCTTGGCAAGCATGGATTTCCCAGATCCCGACACACCCGTGATAAAAGAATTTCCGTTGAGCAGTTCCCCACGGTTGACCATAATTAAATTCTTGGAGATCGCGTTGTTGCCGAGATAGATGCCCTTTTTGTGGCAGACCTCCTGCACACGGAACGGCATGAAGGTAGCAAGACTTTCGGTGGTCAGTGTTCTGCGAATGCGGAGTTTGGTACCACCGTATGGCAAGGTGGTATTCAGCCCCTCCAACTGCTGCCAACGGAGAATTGACATAGAACACAGATGCTTTCTCGCACATTGTTGAATATTTTCTGTATCGGTGTCCAACTGTTGTTTGGTATCTGCCGTATGCACAACAGTAATCAAGGCGGGGATCATGCGCTGATCACGGGACACAAGATCGTTGAGAAATTCTCGGCTTTCCTCGCGTTGGCGTTCCATATCGTAAGGAACGGTAGCAGAAAAGTTATTGTTCTGATTCTGCTTTCTCTGCCAATTGGAAATATTCGTTTCTACAGCCAACAGTTTGTTTTCTCCCTGCCGTACTGCCTTATCCATGGGAATGGGTTCAGCATCAATCGAAAGCATGAGATTACGGTCAATATCGGTCAACTCCGCCACAAAGCTGTCCTTGATAAAGTTGGCGTAATCTTTGAGATAGAGGACGCGCCCATATCTTCCGTCCATCTTGAAATGATCGCTTCGGAATTCCATGCTTTGGGGTGCAATGGCGATCTTAAAGTCGTGACCTCGCTTGGCATTGAGAATACGGTCATAGCGAAAATCGTCCTCGTTGCCACGGTGGAAAAAGTCATGGATCATACGGAGTTTTTCTTCGTCATTGACCTCATACAAATTCGAGCCAAGCTCTGCAAATAAGGTTCGGAACTCTCCCTCCACACGGGTAAAATATGCCCTTGCTTCTTCCAAGGATTTTTTCTCCACAGTCACGGTCAGATACTTATCCTGTACAATACCGTAGGAAAGATTGGCGTTGCGCTCCAAGATCGAATTGTATTCGTTGCGGTAGCGGTCAAGGCGATCGCCCATGAGGGGGATCATATTGGTCTTTTCGAATTGGCTTCTCTGTATTCTGCGGTTGTTGATGGTGATTTTGGATGTTGCCCCGGCATCGAGGCTGTTGAGAATATCCGAATAGGCAAGAAATAGGTTCTCCTTGTCCTCCCCCGATGCCACCGAATAGTTCACGTCCGAAAAACGAAAGGTCTTTGACCACAGATTGCGACCGACAAGACAGATGCCGTCCTCACAGACACCCAAAAGCGGAATGGCTTCTTCTACGGTGGTGGGGACGGCATCGGGTTCATATTTTTGTTTTCTCTTAAAGAACATCATTCTTCTCCTTTCCCGTAATTGTTTTTGCCCGTAAAGGTGAGGGCGCGCGGCATTTTGATCTCACTCCGAAACCATGCTCTCACGATCTGCTCGGCATACATTCCGTTGTAGCGGATAAAGCCCAATGCGGCAAAAGGTGCGGCACCGAGCATACAAAGCCATGACAGCGTTTCGGCATCCAAAAAGGAACGACACCCGAAATAGATCGCCACCGCCGCACCGCAGGCAAGGATCGAAAAAAGGAACTGTCGCACGGACAGTCCGAAAAACATGGTTTCGTTGTATTCTTTGATTTCTTTGTTAATCTTGATTTCCATACAATTACCGTTCTTCCTCTCTGCTTTGGCAAGGTCGTTCTCTCGGCTTTGGCTTCAGATATACTTCCCCATCATATACAGATTCTTCTGTTTCATAGCCGAGCATTTTCAAAGCCTTTCGCACTTCTTCCACATCCTCTTTTTCGGGCTTGCAAACACCGATGTGGGTATAGATCAAAAGCTCGTCATACCATTTTTCATTCTCAAATGCCTCCACCCGCAAAAATATATCCTCATAAATATCTTCCAGCGGCTTTTGAAATTCTTTTTGGATCAGTTCTTTCATCTTGTTCATGATACCTCCAATTGAAAAAGCACCGTACTTTTGCAGTACGATGCTCATTCATAATTTTTATTCAATGATTCTTACCAAGTAGCCAATCTATCGCGGTCATTTTAACAATGCCCTCATAATCTTTTATCCGTCCATTCTGCCAATGCTGCAATGAGTGTTCTTTCCATGCCAATCTCTTCATTTTTCTATTTGTTTTGCTATTAATATTCGCATTTTCCACATTTATCATATCATATCAATTATTTATTGTCAAGCAGATCGCAAAACAAATATAAAAGATACAAAGAATTACCTCATGATAATGCACTGTTTTTCTTCAAAATACCTTTATCGTTCCATATTCCTGTTGCGTGGGATATAATATTCCATCAAATTGATCCCGTCGTATGCCCCCTTACGTTTCAACACATCTTTTGTAATACCATTCTTTTGGCAATAATCAAGATACCGTTGCAACCCTTGCTCGTACTCGACATGATCTTTTCCCATAGTATCAACATAATCCCATATATCGATATGGGTATCGATAGTCAATAATAATATTTCATAACCGTTTGCCAACGGCTCAAAAAACAGTTCATTGGGATTAAAAAACCAAGGTTCGCTAAATTTTTCTTCACTTGAAAAGGGATAAAACATAAAAACAACGTCTTCTTGATTGGTTGCTACAACAAGCGTTTTTTCCAAATCAAATCTCTTTGTAAGAACAGCCAACAACTTAAATTCTCCTTGACTTTCATCTTCCAATATTTGATGCAGCATTTCATCCTTAAGATACGCTCTAATCTGCTGTATCAATTCTTCATTACTTTGTGCAGTATGGTTCATCTTATTTTGTCTCCTTTTTCTATTCATTTTCTCATTGAAAAAAGCACCGTACTTTTTGGGTACGATGCCTTCTCGTATTCAAATTTTTTGCCTTAAATCAGATTGCTTGGAATAAAGCAGTTTTTTTCATCAATCGGTATCGGTTCTTCACACATACAAACGATACCGCCATTTCCACGTTCAAGCTCGGCTTTATCAAGCACCGAGTATTTCTTCACCTCACGCTTGTCGGGATTTGCTGATTTCTTGATCTCCAACGGGTGAACAATACCGTTTTCCTCTACGAAAACATCTATCTCCTTAGCATTGGAATCGCGGTAATACGTTACATTTGCCTTACTCTTGGCATAGGCGTAATTTTTCACAAGCTCCATCACCACATAATTTTCGTAGAAATGTCCGCTTGCCGCGCCTTGACGCAGAACGTCGGGGGTCAGCCACATAGAAAGATATGCACAAAGCCCCGTATCGCAAAAATACAGCTTCGGTGTCTTTGTCAGTCGCTTGAACGCGTTGTTGGAGTAGGGTTGGAGCAGATATACGATATGCAAACCCTCCAGAACGCGCAGCCATTCCTTTGCTGTCGGTTGTGTAATATCAGCCGACTCTGCAAGCGTTGCATAATTGACCTGCTCGGAAACAAGAGCAGCACAACCAAGCAGGAATTTTCGAAAGCGAACTACATCCGTGATCCCGCCCGCTTCGGCTACGTCGCGCATCAGATACGTGTCGATATAGGAGTTAAAATACTCTCCGCGAAGCTCATCATCCACGCCCCATACCTGCGGCATACCGCCTTCCCAAATGTGGTCAAAGACTTTTTTAACATCGTTCTTCGGAACACGGCGCTGTCTTGCTTGCAGGGTTGCAAGGGAGAAGTCGAGTTCTTCTTCAAAGACAAGTCCATTTTTCTCTCTTTGAGAAAGGCTGTAAAGTTCAAGAATGCCAATTCTGCCCGCAAGAGTTTCGCATACTTTTTTCATCATTCCGTACTGTTGCGAACCCGTCAGCCAAATCAAGCCCTTTTCGTCTGTTTCGTCGCAAATAATTTTAATTTGCTCAAACAGCTCGGGAGCTTTCTGCACCTCGTCTATCAGTATTGGCGGCTTATAAGTCTGAAAGAACAGTACGGGATCACTCTTTGCAAGATCCCTTGCCATAGCGTTATCCAAGGACACGTAGGTTCTGTCCGTACCTTCTGCTAAGTGTTTCAGCATTGTCGTTTTGCCGACCTGCCGGGCACCCGTTACCAAAATTGCCTTGAAAAATCCATTCATCTTCAAGAATTTACGCTCGAGTTCTCGGGTAATATATGCCATATTGCGCCTCCTGTTTTTAGGATAATCTAAAGTGCACTTTATTTTATCATAATTTTACCCATTTGTCAAGAGGTCTATTCAATCTGATTTTCACATTTTTTTGTTTTGATTTTTCAAAAGACTCTTTAGAAGTTTTTGCAAATCTCTTTTGAAAAATCGGTTTCGTCTTGCGAAAAAAGTCATTTTTCGAAAATTTTCGCTTTATAACCCCATCATATCCCGCACCACTCTGTCCGAAAGCTTGATCGTTCCCACAAGCACCAGCATATTAAATATCAATTCTCCTACATACGTCCATACTTGTGTAACCGCTGTTGTGGTTACATCTACAGATGGCGGTGATGCGGCAAACAGTGAATAAATGATGCAGGCAAGCACAATGATCGCCCCCTCCAAGCAGACCGCCGCATAGGACTTGATAAACGACTTTCCAACGTGGCTTGTTTCCTCCCCCGCAAATGAGGATAGCGGGATGGGCGCGATGGCGGCATAAATAAATATTTTGAAAAAGCGTCCGTACACCGTCATAATCATAATAAAGGACAAAATGGTGACGATCAGGCTACCGATCAGCGTGACCGCCCATAAGGGTACGCTCTCCCAAAAGCCGCAGGCTTCAATGGTATCGATCATGCTCTGCGGCAGACTCATTCCGCCATGCCCTGTCACCCCCGACGTTTCCATGATCTTTGTAACGATCCCTTGCGCGATTGTAAACATCGCCATCATCAGGTCAAGCCCCCAAGTAACGGCGGCTTTGGCAAGGACAAAGCGGATAAAGAGTTTTAAAGCTTGCTCGGGACGCTTCAGCTCCGAGAAGGAGTTGAACTGCCGCATGATGCCCATCAAAAAGAAAAGCACCAAAAGCGCATATCCAATCGCCTTTAGTGCGTCATTGATATTGACCATGACAGTCCAAATCGAACCGCCCTTAAAAGATTGTGGCGACTCGGTTAAGAGCCGCCAGATCTCTGCTAATTTTTCGTTCCATGTGTTAATGGCATTGTTGAGATTTTCAACGATCCAATTATTTGATTCCAATCATACTTCCCTCCTTGATTTCTTTGAATATACATTCTTTTGGTTCTTTATCCTCCCGCAATCCCTTAAACACGGGCTGGCGCATCCCGCCGTTTGCCGTCCGCATCATATATTTCACCGTACACACCAATGACGGCTCCACCCATCTTGCATCCTCGTTGCCGTCGGAATTCGGAAACGGCGGCTGGCTTAGTTTGGGCAAATCCTTTATTCGTCTGAAATTCTCACCGCTCACGCCAAGCGTCACATGACCTTGATAGATCAATTCACCGTTCTCATATTGCCCCAAGACGATGCTTGTCATGCTGTTCTCCTTGGGAATATACCCGCACACCACAAAATCCTCGTCTTTCAGATTCTTGCACTTGATCCAATCCTTGGTACGCTTATCAAAAAAGTACAGGCTATCCTTGCGCTTTGCAACGATCCCCTCCAAGTCCTGCTGTTCGGCAAGGGTATAGAACGCGATCCCTTTTTCCTCGATATACCGCGACTTTGCAAATCGCGCCGATTCGGATGTGATCACCTCGTCAAGCAGTTTTTTACGCTCTGTAAGCGGCAGTAGATTGGTGGCATGATCTTGGTAATAGAGAATATCAAAGGCGGTAAAGCAAGCGGGCGAGGTTTTGGCGGCAAGCTCGATCTTCAAGGGATTTGACATCAGACTTCTTCTCTGAATCTCCGAAAAATCGGGCTTGCCGTCCTTGATGACCGCCAACTCTCCGTCCAAGATGCACCGACACTTGATATGCTTATGAATATCGGACAATTCGGAAACCTTGGGGAGCATCTTCACATTCCGTTTGTTTCGTAGCTCTGTTCCCTCAACGGGGTCAAGGTATGCCACGCAACGCTCTCCGTCCAGCTTCAATTCGTAGAGGTAGTCCTTGCTGTCAAAGGCATCCTCCTCCGCGCCGATCAGCATGGGCTTGATCTCTTTTGTTTCAAACAGATCGCTCATTTCACCAATGCGCCTGCTTCTTCAAGGCTTTGCTTGAGAGCATCCATGAGGTTGATGACGTTGTATTCCACGGTGTCGTCGGACACCACGATCTCCTTGCCTTGGATCTTGCCGTTGATGATCTCCCACAGCTTTTCCCTATATTCGTCCTTGAACTGTTCGGGTTCAAAGGGCTTGACCATAGCACCGATCAAGGTCTTTGCCATTTGTAATTCTGTATCCGCCACCTGCACGTTGGCAGGCTCCTTGGGCGCGTCCTTGATCTCATCGGCAAAGAACAGCGTTTCTACCAGCAATCCGTGTTCGGTGGGGATCAAAGCCAACAGCTTTTCTTTTGTTCCCAATACCGTTTTTGCAACAGCAATCTTCTTTTCCTCCAGCATCGCACGGCGCAACAGCTCGTATGCCTTGTCACCGCCCTGCTCTGGGATGGCGTGATAGGTCTTGTCAAAATAGATGGGGTGGACATTTTGCAGATCGGTAAAGTGCAGGATCTGAATCGACTTGTCCTTCTCGCTCTTTGCCTTTTCAAAATCATCGTCTGTAAGCGTGACATACTTGTTCGGCTCATATTCAAAGCCCTTTACAATATCCCGACTCCCTACCTCTTTTCCGCAGCTTGCGCAAACCTTTTTGTATTTGACACGGCTGCCGTCCTCCTTGCAAAGCTGATTGAAATGAATGTCATTGTCCTGCGTTGCCGTATAAAGCCCGACGGGAATATGCACCATTCCAAATGAAATCGCCCCTCTGTGTGATACCGCCATACTGACCTCCTGTATCCGTAACCTTTTTGGCATAGTATTTCCCGTTTTGACGAACAATATGAGAAAAACGGGAGAATCTACCATGCACAGAATCTATGTCAGTACAGTGGTAAAGTTTGACACCGAGGGGAAGATTACGCCTCTTTGGATCGTGTGGTCAAACGGCAAACAATATGAGATCGACAGAATCCTGTCAACACAGATTATCTCATCTCTGCGCCCCGGTGCCAACGGCTACCGCTTTCATGTTCGTATCCTTGGACAAGAACGAACACTCGGTTATGACGGTAGGCGGTGGTATATTGACGTTGTAGATTGATCTATCCTGTAATCAAGGTCAAGATCTCTTTGGCGAAGGTAATCACCACACCGCCCGCAAGGGTGAGAAACCCGTTTGCGCGTTGGCTGGGGTCGTGACTTTTGAGCGACAGACCAATCTGCACCACGGCAAAGCCGAGCATGACCATACCGACCGCTCTCACAAGCCCGAACATAAAGTCCGACAGATTGTTGACCACTTCAATGGGATCGTTTGTTTCAGCAAATACGGGAACGGTCAGAACGCTAATAAGCAGAACTGCCATCAATGCCGCCGTCCATAGCTTTTTTCTTTTGTTTTTCATCTTTTTCACTCTCCAATACGTTTTGTAGAAAAATGAGTAATTCCTCAGTTTCATCTTCATCATAGGCATATAGCCCTGCGTAATACTCGTCGATGAACGGGATCTCATCGAGGTTCAAATCGGGATAGTTCGCAATATCCACGATCTCCACACCAAATCCGGGCGTTTCGATCTTGCCGTGATCGTATTTCTCTCCCTCCCCGTCCGCGCTCAAATCAATATTTGGGTGCGAAAGAATGTCATACTTATAGTCAAGGATCGGTCGTTCTCCACGAATAAAGAGAATGGCATACTGATTCTCCAGCATCCGCACCTCATCGGGTGTCATCAATTCTCTGCCCGTCACTTGATAGTTGATGGAAAAGCTTCCGCGCATCCCGTCGCTTCGCCCGTAGGAATTGGTGTCAATCGTTTCTTTTCCAAGCAGCTCCGACACATATTTATGGGTGCTTTGCTCGTTGCCCCCAAGATACAAGAACTCGTCGCAGTTGCCGACGATGCTCTCCCATTCCTTTTCAAACAGAGCTTTCAGTTGGCTGATATTCTGCAAAATGATACTGACCGACACCGAGCGTGAACGCATCACGCTCAATATTTTTGAGAAATCGTCGGGCAAGCTGACGTTCGCAAACTCATCCATCAGAAAATGGACGGGTACAGGCAAGGAACCGCCATACTTGTAGTCGGCAATATAGAAAAGCTGCTGAAACAGTTGGGTATATAGGATCGACACCAAGAAATTAAAGCTCGTATCGTTATCGGGGATGATGGCAAACAAAGCCACCTTCTTCTCTCCCAAACTCCGCAGGTCCATTTCATCCACCGCCGTAAGAGAAGCCAAGCTATCCAAATTGAACTTTTCCAAGCGGGATGCAAGGGTGATCTGAATGGATTTGAGTGTCTTGCCCGCACCCGAACGGTAGGCTTGGTAATATTTCAGAGCGATATGCGACGGATCCTCCAGCTCCAAATGTCCAAACAGCTCGTCGAGAATACTTGGATTCTTGGAATGTTCCTCGTCCACGTCTCCTGCACGGAGCATTTCGATCACGGTGGAAAAGTTCTGTTCTTCCTCCGGTGCCTCATATTTGAGATAAAAGATCAGCGCCAAGAGCAGCATGGATGCAGAGGTATCCCAAAAGGGATCCTTACTGCCGCCGTCCTTTGGTGTGGTGGACTTGAACAGATTGGTGACAAGCCTTTGCACGTCGTTGTCGCTCTCCATATAGACGAACGGATTGTAGCAATGGCTCTTTTCCATATTGATCAGGTCAAGCACACGAACCTCATACCCTTTTTCTTTTAAGAGCGCACCCGTATCGCGCAGGATCTCCCCCTTCGGATCTAACGTAACAAATGAAGTGTTTGCCTGCATGATATTAGGTTTGGCAAAAAAGCGTGTTTTCCCCGCACCCGAACCGCCGACCACAAGGGTGTTGAGGTTGCGGCGATGCACTTTTGCATCATAGCCGATGCTGACGTTCTGTGTCAGGATCTTGTTGCTTTCTTCGGGATATTGGGTATAGGTCTGCATGATCTTACGGATCCTTCCCCATTTTGCCGATCCGTGTTCCTCCCTTCTGCGATGATTGGGCTTGGTGTAGTGGTAGATCAACAGCACAAAACCATAGATCGCAAGAAGAATCAAGACACATGGCAAGGAGTTTTCACACCAAGTCAGATGCAGGGGATGCGAAAACGCATCCCCCAGCTTTGGAACCATGACCGGCAGTCCCCCGCCAATAGCGGGGGCTACCAATAAGGAAAGCCAAACGACAATAGGAACACCGAGCAAAGCCAACCATAGGGATTGGTTGTTCTCATCGTTCCTCACGATTTTGCTCCTTGGGCGGCTCCAGCTTCAACGTCATGCGGTAGTTGATGGATTTCACGCTCTTGTGGATCTTGGCAAGGGATTCCTTGGTTTCTTCCTCGTTCATGTCACGGTACTTCTCGGACATCATAGAAAGGTCAATTTGTTTGTTGGGAACGGCATACCGCTTGGCAAGGATATATGCCGCGCACTTGGCTTCAAAGGTGTGTTGGTTGGGATCATACGCCCCCTCCGCGCTTCGTTTCATTTCCACGTGCGCCAAGGCTTCGGCAACAGACAGAAAGATTTCATCATAGCTCATGTCGGCTTTGGCAACGATGCGATCCATCTCCACGTCATAGTAAGCCCCACACTTCCGTCCTGCGGGATACTCATTAGAAGGTTTGGTCTTGATAAATACGGGACACTTGTGGAGCAAGGCGCGGATCTTCATCTGCGGATCCAATTCGGTTCCTATCTCCAAAAGCTCATTTTCAAGATCGGCAACGTCGTATTTGTCAACCGCATTGTAGCGCGTCCATTCCCCACTTTCGCCGCTGACCTTTTCGGGTTCCAAAATATACACGGGCTTGGCACCCTCACGGATCTTTTGCTTTTCAGAAAGCACCTTGAAATGATCCTTGAGTCGCATGGCGTTCGGTTTTTGTGCATAGATGAGAATATTGTTGTTGAGGGAATACCGCTCAAAGCGGCTCAATACGGAAAGGAACAGCTTAAAATGTTCTTCATCGGATGTGATCTCCTTGCAGGCATCGGAGATCATCGAAAAACACCGATCGCGCTTTTCTTTCATCAGTTCACCGTAGGTCTTGCCTGCGGGATTGGGTTGTTCTTTTTTCGGTTCTTCCTTTGGGGATTCTTCATTCAAAATCTTTTCAAATTCTGTCATGTTTCTATTACCTCTTTCTTTCGGGGCTTTGCCCCGTACCCCACTTAAGGGCCTTTTTGAAAAAAGCCCCTTAAGAATCCTCAAAAACTTTCAAGCAAGGGTAAGGGCATAAGCCGTTATTTTATCTTTCTTTTAATTTTGGGGATCGTGTCGGAACAGGAACATTCTGCGATGCTTTTGCCCGTTCCCGTTTCATCTGTTCGATCTTCTTCCGTACAGAGGGCTTCTGCTTGGAATGGTAATTGCGGTGCGATTCACTTTTTTCTTTTGGCGTTTCGGATAAAGGCTCGGACAGAAACTCTCGGTCGGTTTGGGTTTGGGTATCGGGTGTCTTGGGAATATCCCTTGATGCCGTTTCCTGTTCCAACCCCTTGCTTTCCTCCTTGAATTGCATACTCTCGTCTGACCGAGCCTCGGAGGGGTTTACTTTTGCCTCCTCCCGTTTCTTTGCGCCCGCCATCAGCTCGTCCGCCGCCTTGTCCTCCGCACTTTGCGCGGATGCTTCTTCGGGAGTTTTCTCCTTTTCTTCGGTGGCTTTTTCTTGGGGTTCTTCTTTTGTTTCCGCTGACTCCTTTTTCTGTGCCGCCGCCCGTTCTTCCTTTTCCCTGATGATCTCGGCACGAAGGGATGCGGTATCCACGTGAGAAAACTCAAACCGCTCGATCACTCTCGCCAATTTGTGTTCGTCCTCGGCTCTCACCAAGACGTCGAACACGCCGCCCGTATGGTCTTTCTCTTTGAGTACCGTATAAAGGATGCCGTACTGTTTCGCCACCTCCTTGAATTTGGGTAAGTCTTTCTCTTGAAAGGTGTACACCCTTAATTTCTTACCGGAACGTAGCATATTGGAAAGCCGCTCCGATCCTTTGGTCTTGTTCTGCTCCCGCAGGACGGAATAGAGCAAGACCGCAACGTTCTTGGCTCCGCTACCCGTAAGCCTGATGAGTACCTCCGAGCCGTTCAGCATCATTTTCATGAGCAACTCGGCGGATTCTCCTCCTGTGTTCATTTTGTTTCCCTCCTTTTTGCAATGAAAAAGGACGACTGCGATGCAATCGTCCAAATTCGGATTATTTGATTTCTTTAGTTGGTTCTGCCGTGTACCGCGTCGTTTTTCGTTAAGAGATACAGACAGTATTGGTTCATGCTGATGCCTTCAGCTTTGGAATGTTCTGCTAAGGTCTTATGCAGGCTCTTGGGAATCCGTAGCTTGAACTGTCCCGAATAGGCATCCAACGAATCGGGTTCCATGATTTCCACGCCATCGGTAATTGCCGCCTCCAACCATGCTCTCTTTGCATCGTTGGCGTTGACAATGGCACTCTCCATCGTTTCCCCACAGGTCAAGCAACCGGGCAACTCGGGATAAGATGCCACGTAACCGCCCTCATCGGTATCGGGAATCAATTCCAAGCGGTAAGGGAGCTTCATATATTCTTCAATCGTTTTCATGCTTTTGCTCCTCACTCTCGACAATTTCTTTTACCATTTGCACGATACCATTATACATGGTGTCACCCGTGGTGTCAATAGTTTTTTTGAAAAATTTTATGATCGTGGAACATCTTTTTCTTGAATGACTTTCCTTTCCTTTGATATTTCGGGATTCTCAATCCGATTGACGATCACCTCCACAGCATCGCTCCACTCTGCCACGTTGGTACAGATCTTCATTTCCTTTCGCAACTCTGCCATGCGCTCGGTCAGCTCCATAATTTGATCTTTAATGGGTTGCATCTGTTCACTGTCGTGCATCCGCTTCAAACGGTTGTGGAGCTTTTTGCGCGTGATGGCAAGGCTTTTGAATTGTTCGCTGATCCGCTCGGTATGATCGTGCAGTTGCTCGGCGGTATAGAGCTGATACTTACCCAAGAGCTTTGCCGCATCGGAATAGTTCTGCAATTTCTTTCGGTCGGCTTTCATCTGCGCGTAGGCTTCGGGATCGTTTGGCGGTCGGCTCTTTGGCAGATGTCCGAGCAGATACTGATAATACAGAAAGAGCGCATACAAGCCTTTTGCACGGTCACGCTTGGGCGGCACAAAGGGTTCTTCTTCGCTTCTATGAAGCCGATAGAAATTTTCGTTTAATCGGCGACGGATATCCTCGACCGAATAGCCCTCTCCAAGACGGTCAAAGCGGAAGAACTTTTTGCCGTTATCAGGACGGATACGGAAGAATCTCCCGCGCCACTCCAAAACGTAACCAAGCTCGCCCAAGGTTTTGCAAAAGGATCGCCAAGAATAATTCTCCTTGATGGCTTGGTCAATGTCTGCCTTGATCTGTCCTCGCATCGTGAGCTTTCCGTTCTCCTCGTCCTTGACCTCTCCAATGTGCCGCCCTCTCCCCTTGGGTTCGATCACGGACAGCCCCCATTCCCGACAAAGCGCATCCGATACCTCCCGCATCTTTCGGTAGGTGGCTTTTTGGTCGTAGTAGCGCAGACCGTCAATGAAGGACACGCTGTTGAGGCAGAAGTGGTTATGCACGGCTTTGGTGTTGAGGTGTGTTGTGACCAAGACCTCAAACCGATCTCCCCAAAGCCGCTTGGCAAGCTCAATTCCAATGGCGTGCGCCACCTCTGGCGTGACCTCGCCATGTGCAAAGGATTGGTATCCGTGAAAGCAGACGATCCCGCCCTCTTTCTCCCAATTTCGTTTGGTGATCTCAAACTGTTCTCTTGCCGCATCCGGAGCTGCATCACAATTCACGCCTGACACATAATACTGCATTTCCGTTTTCATCTGATCGGCGGTATATTGCAAGACGTTCTCCAAGGCATGATACTCGGCGGCGCGTCCATACTGCCCGTTCCAAGTCTTGCTTGGTTTTGCAACGTAGCGGATCACGCAGTCAAGCCTATCTTTGACATCCCATATGGCGGTTACTGCCATAGAAGATCAAGAGAAAGAAACCGTAAACACCCGATCCATGTGTCGGATTGCATCTACGGTTTCTTGCAACATGATTTCATCGACAAACTCAAGAGTTCTTGCTTTGAGTAGGAGCTGGTGAACGTTGCTCCCAATGCGGCGCAACTCACGGACGATCTCGCCGTACTCTGCGGGCGGTCTTTCTCGGATAGTTGTTCCCCGCAAAGCCTTACGAATAAATTCTTCACGGGAAAGCACGGTAGCTTGTGCCAACTCGGTCACTCGGTCAAACTCCTCCTTGGAAAGCCGCAACAGAATAGATTTCTTCTCTGCCATACTGTGTTGTTAGCGGCGGGGGTTTTAGGGGGTATCCCCTTAACAAGCGAATTGTGATATCACAATTCAGTGCTTGTTAAGACTAACGGACATTTTTCCCCGCCGATTTTGCTCCTTTCTCTTGCTCATTTTTTCGTTGTAAATATTCGTTATAGTCCTTACCAAAGGGCGGCGGTCGGTAGCGCATTTCGTAGCACTCGCCAAGCACCGCCATCATTCCTTTCGCCGCCAAGCGCCCCGCCTCGTCGCTGTCAAGGTGCAATTCGATCCTTTTGATCGGATATTTCTCTAAACAACGCTCCAAGGCGACGGAAATTTTGGTATCCTCCAGACGTCCACGCGGCTTATAAACGCCCGAAAGAGACAAATAAATGCCATCGAGCTTGTGTCCCGCCTGCTTTTCCAAGGTCAAAAAGGACATGAGATCAATGGCACTTTCAAACAATCGGAGCGTTTGAGGCTCTTTTTCTGCACGGAGCTGAAAGGAATACGCACGGTTACTGCCGCCCGCATCCCACTTGTCGGGGTTTCCATCGGTGGCTCGGATCGAGCATTGGAGGATATTTCCCGCATCGTCCTTGCCAAAAAAGAGGGCGTAACCGTTCTTATCTGCCTCCGCGATCTGCCGCTTTCGGATGAAATAATCCACGATCCCCTCGTCGATCCCACGCGACAGAAGGTAGGGCTTGACGGTTTTACACGCAAAATTGAAACGCGGCAGGCAGATGTGGTCGTACTTTTTGACGGTTTGCTTGGGGATAGAAGAAAAGGATGGCATGGCTGCCACCCCGTTGACGCAGTTCACCGCGTCGGTAAAATCCATATTTCGCACCTTTACAAGATAGTCCAAGGCGCTTGAACCGCCAAATCCTCGGCTGAACCAAAACCATTTTCCATTGGAGATCTTGAGAGAATCGTGGGTTGCGGTGCAGTAGGTACCTCCCTTACACTGCACAAGCTCGCCCGGTTCGTGGGCTTGGAGAAACGAGAATAGATCAACCGTCCGCGCTTGGGCGATCATTTCGGGGGAAACGTAGGACATTCGCTGCCCTCCTTTCTGTAATCAACGTTCATTATCTCTGCTTCTGTTGCTTTCAATAAGAGTGGCTTCTGCTTCTGTAACATCGGAATTATCCCAAGTGACATTACCGCCCGCGATGGCATCCTCCAAAAGTTCAATCGCTTCGTCCTCACTTTCGGCATCAATTTCTACATAGCCGCGTTCCACATACGTGAATTTCACTCCGTATTTCATGGTTTCACCTCCTTTCGTGGATGTAAATATTTCCGCTTTTTTAGATATTTGTTTGCTTTTTATCCTTAAATATGTTATAATTAGTTATATCTCAAAAAAGAAAAGGAAAAGAATGAATAATAAAGATCGATATAGCTTTTTAGAATCCTATATACAAGATAATGACAAGGCTTGTATAGAATTGTTAAAGAAACACCTCGCCTCTAAAAAAAATAACTATTTTATAAAATTTATCAATGGTTCATACGATAATAAAAACTCATCAGAAAATATTTATTTAAAAACACTCAAGTCAGATTGCCTTTGGTTTTCCAAATCATCTACATTTAATGATCCTTTCGATTGCCTACTTAATGTAGATATACATGATTTAGCTTTTAACGAGGCATTAGCAAAATCGAAAGGAACCGAAATTGCACCGCAAACACCATCAAAAACAGAGCAAATAAAAAGAAAACTGAGAAAAAAATCAGACCAAATATTCAACAATCATCTAACTAATAATCCCAATATCTATCCCAGAGACTTAATTTGTTGCCTTTCAGAAATATCGAATCTAAAATCATTACGAATGTGGGGGCATTATGCAAATGCTCATTCAGGGTTTTGCTTATGCTATGACATAAAAGATTTAGGAAACCTATCTGACGGTCTTTTCTTCCCCGTTGTTTATGGCAGACAAAACAAATTGACATTAGATAATAACACCAAAAATGCGGCTATTCGTATGTTAGTCAAAGCCGCAGAATGGTCATATGAAAAAGAATGGCGCATTATTAAAGAAAACCCAAACAATGTCAAAGGGCTTGCTTTTGACAATATTAAACCCAAAGCCGTGTATATTGGCTGTAAAGCAAGTGCTGCATTAAAAACAGATTTAACAATAATATGCAAAGAAAAAAAGATTGACCTTTATCAAATGAATATTAAACCGGGAACATTTTCTTTGTATCCAACGCCTATTGATTTAAAGGAGATATATCAATGAAAGTAAAAGAAATGGATTATTCCCAATACGAATACAGACGGATCAGCGTCAACAACCACCATGGAGTGGAAACCTTTGGTCTTGGTGCAGGCGCAGATTTTCTTTTGGAACGCTACGGCGAAGAAGAACTTGCCGAGGAAAACGATGTGCGAGTCAATGCTGACGGGATGCTTGTTGTTACATTGGCTTCTAAAAAGTAATTTTATTGGAATATAAATCAAAAGTGGAGTCTAAAAATGAAACCGATTAACCTTTATACTTTAACTCGCCCTTTACAAAAAAATCCGAACATTATATCACAATTTGAACAACATTTATCAAAGAGAACCGATGAACAGCGTATTAAAGAACGTGAAATTTGGACACTCGAAAAATTAGCAAACCAACTTTATATTTTATTGGGCATTTCCCCGTTGGAAGGCTTTTATTATTCATTTAAAATTCCACAAATTGCAAAAGAATTTGATCTTATAAAAATAACAAAAGATATTGTTCTAAACATTGAACTAAAAAGCGAATTTACAACCGATGAAAAAATATCAAAACAACTGATTCAAAACAGACACTACTTGTCTTGTTTGGCACGCAAAACAATCTTATTTACATACATAGCAGATAGTAACGAAATTTACGCCCTTGATAAAGATAATCAATTAATACATTCTTCTTTCAAAACTTTAATCTCCGTCATTAAAAGTTTATCTTTAGATTTCTATTGTGATGATATAGAATCCTTGTTTAGAACAAGAGATTTTTTAGTATCGCCGTTACGAACCCCTGATAAATTTATAAAAGGTCAATATTTTTTAACAGACCAACAAGAAGAATTCAAAAAAAACATCTTCAAAGACATCCAACAAACCCAATCTCATGCGTCTCCATATATATGCCAAATCCAAGGATTACCAGGCACAGGAAAAACATTGCTTTTATATGATATTGCAAAAGAACTTGCTATCAATAAAAGAGTATGTGTCATTCACTGTGCCCAAATGACCGAAGAACACCGTTGTTTGAACGGAAAAATCAATAATTTTTCTGTAATTGAAGTAAAAAGGTTTTCTTCAGAAACAGTTAAACAATATGATGTTTTTATAACCGATGAAACTCACCGTATATATACCAAACAATTCGATATGCTCTTGTCAAATGTTCTATCGGAAAATAAAATATGCATTTTGGGCGTGGACAAAGGGCAAATACTTTCAAAACAGGAGCTAAAACGAAATATTCCAGATAAAATTGATAACATTCCTAACATTTGTACCTTTGTATTGTCAAAAAAGGTAAGAACCAACGTTGAAATATCTGATTTTATAAACAAATTATTAGACTTAAAAACAAATATAAAAACAAAACAATTTAACAATGTTGAAGTTTTTTATGCAAACAACTATCGAGAAGCCACAGAAATTATAAATCATTATCGCGAAAAAGGATACTTCTATATAAGTTACACTCGCTCCAATTATCATTCTCATGCTATTGATCGGCTACCAATAAATTTCAATACGCATTATGTCATCGGACAAGAATATGACAATGTCTTAATGGCTTTAAACGAAAGTTTTCAATACAATGAACACGGCAAACTTGAAGCAACCACCCATCCAAATCCAGATTATCTATTTCCTAAACTTTTTTACCAAGGCATTACAAGAGTTCGAGAAAAATTAGCGTTGGTAGTCGTCAATAATATTACACTATTCGAATCAATTATGGAAATAGTCAAACAAAAATAATTTCATATCAGCCGAACGATTCCCCCGAACCGTTCGGCTGTTTTCTTATCTTTCCTCCCCCTCCCGATCTTCTTCCTCTTGCTCTTGCTCGTCCTCGGTGGGTTCATTCTCCCCCTCGGTGGGTTCTTCGGTTTCGTCCACAAGCTCGTTTTCAGGCTTGTCAA
>JAFTKO010000024.1 GCA_017453205.1 Clostridia bacterium
AGAAAGCGCCGAAAGAGAAATTTCGCGCTCTGCGGAGCGCGAGGAGGGCTCCGCGCCCTCCACTGCGCGAGCTTTTGAAAAAGCTCGACCAAAACTTTCAGCAAACTGACGAAACTCGTTAGTTTTGTCTACAGTCTCTACTGCCAACGATTTTTCGTTGGCAGTGGAATTTAATAGACGCATTCTTTTGCGGCGTCTGCAAAGGCTTGCAGATTGGCAGGATCCCCAAAGAAAAAATGATCGGAGGGGGAACAGATGTAACCACCCGTCGATTTTGCTTTGAAAAGCTTGTAGACCATTTCCTTTACAACCTCGGGGGTGCCTCTTTCAAAGCCATTGTTCTGGTCAAAGCCGCCGATAAAAGCCAGCTTGTTACCGATGCGGGCGTTTGCCTCTGTCATGTCGCAATCTCCACCCATTTCGGGAGGTGTCATGGTCTCTAAGGCATCGGCGCCGTTTTCTGCGACAGTTTCCAATAACGGCATCAGACCACCGCAAAGGTGGTAGACCACCTTGGTCCCGTGTGCATGAAGTGCATCGATTTGACGTTTGTCGTAAGGGAGGCAAAACTCTTTGTGAATTTGCGGGCTGATGACTGTGCTGGAGCCTGCTCCGCCACCGCATTCCACAAGATCAAATTCCTGCTTGACGCCGAGCTCGATGACCTCAAGCTTTCGTTCCAGCATTTCGGTCAGTACATAATGTACCCAATCGGGATCATCGTAGGTTTGCAGAATCGCTTCCTCGGTTCCATATATATGTGCAAAGGATTGCCATGGGCTTCCTTGACCGAAATCGTAGTACCCCCCGCGCACGATTCCCTTGTTACCGATGCGCTTTTTGGCTTCAATGACAGGTGACCAGTCCACCGAGGTGGGACGGGGGCAGTATTTTTTCCAAATTTCAAAATCGGCTTCTGATTGAATCATGGATTTTGTAATCCATTTTGTATATTGGTTGTATTCGTTTTTTTGTGTCAAGATGCCGCTTGGGGTGGTAATTTCTTCAATCCAAGCATAACAGCCGTTGGCTTGCAGACCGAGATCAGTGCGCTTGGATACCCAATTGGAAAGGTCGGTTTCGCGATAGTGATAGATTGGCTTGGTATAAATGACGGGATCCATACCAAATCTTTCGTAAGCGGCATATTGGTCGATTCCGTCGAGGTAGGTTTTGAGATAATAGCCCATCCAGCTATGCACTTGACAAGGCATTCTATCCGGTTGTTGATTGGAGAGAGCAAGTAAAAAGCGTTCTCTTCCGGTGAGCTTTTCCATGAAAAATGATACCTCCGATGTTCAAATTGTCATCTGCGATGACTTCATTTATTATAGCATATTCAACAGGGGATAATCAATAGGGTTGTTTTTCTTTTTTTTACATTCTTTGAAATAAAACCATACAAAAAACGCGGCGTAGCTACGCCGCGTTTTTTATATATGAGGTCAATCCTTAAGCGGGATTCCTCTTGCGTCCTTGGGCTCATTGGAGGTGAGAATTTGGATTCCCTCGACCAAGCCCCAGATCACACTGATGATGGTCGTGCAACCGAGAAGTCCGAGGATCAGCTGTGCAACTGCCTTGCCGGTAAAGCCGAGGTAGAAGTTGTGCACGCCGAGCCAACCAAGGAGGATGCCCAACAGTCCTGCGGCAAGCTTCGATTTTTGCTCTGTCCCGGTGGGAGCCGACTGCTGTGCCGCAAAGCCGCAGTTCATACAGTATACCGCACCGGGGGTGAGCTCTTTGCCGCAGTTATGACAAAAACGGTTGCCTGTTCCTTTTTGATATCCGCATTTGACGCAGATCGCCGCACCCGGGTCGATCTCATTTCCACAATTCTTGCAATACATCGTCGCATCTTCCTTTCAATACGTAAGTCGATGATATCATTTTACCATAAAAGTCGCTTGTTTGTCAAGAGATGCGCATAAAAAATTGTTTTTTGTTGTGCTCTTTTAAAAATGATTGAAGAAAACAATGACAAAGTATCATAAAATCAACCAAAAATATAAAATATATTGACTTTTTTGGAAAATGGGAGTATAATAAACGGGAAATCATTTAAACATCGAAAGGAATTTCAATATGAAGCTTTTTATCGATACCGCGAATGTTGAGGAAATCCGCAAGGCAAATGACCTTGGTGTGATCTGCGGTGTGACCACCAATCCTTCACTGATCGCAAAAGAGGGCAAGGATTTTAAAAGTGTGATCAAGGAGATCACCACCATTGTTGACGGTCCCATCAGCGCCGAGGTCGTAGCACCCGATGCTGAGGGTATGGTCAAGGAGGCAAGAGAGCTTGTAAATATCCACAAGAATATCGTTATCAAGATCCCGATCACCGAAGAGGGGCTTAAGGCAGTCAAGCTTTTGTCTGCGGAGGGCATTCATACCAATGTCACTTTGATTTTCAGCCCCGCACAGGCTCTGCTTGCTGCAAAGGCAGGAGCTACATATGTCAGCCCCTTTATCGGTCGTTTGGACGATATCTCCGACAACGGTATCTCGATCATTGAGGACATTGCTACGATCTTTGAGATCCATGGCATCGAGACCGAGATCATTTCGGCAAGTATCCGCGGTCCTCAGGATGTGACCGATGCGGCAAAGAGCGGCTCACACATCGCCACCGTGCCTTACAAGGTCATTATGCAAATGCTGAAGCATCCCTTGACCGACATCGGCATCCAAAAGTTTATGGATGACTGGAACAAAACCTTTTATCAAGCATAATTAAAAAGAACACGCAGGCTTTTTGAACAGGTAATGTTTTCAAAAGCCTGCGTTTTTTTTGTTACCGAATGAAAGACGGCGTAAACATTTCCGTGGGCATGATGCCGAAATGATGATGAATTTGATACAAAATTTCTGTGCTGAGTAGCGGCGGGATGATCCCGTTTTCAATTTTTGTCAGTGTTTGCACACCAATACCCAATTTTTTTGCCATTACGACTTTGGTTAGGCTTTCCCGTTTGCGTAGTTGCTTTAGATTTTCACAAAAGATTTGAGATTCATATGACATTTTTTCTTCCTCCGTCATCATGATGATTTTTTCGGAGCCCTGTTCTCTCAAACAAAAAGTGCGTCAACCGGAGCCGACGCACAAAAAACACAGCGCTCCAATTGTCGCCAAACAAAACCTAATATCGCATCACATAAACGTGTGTCCATATAAGGAAAGAAGCGTCTGCATTTTTATCAGAAATAAAAACACACGCGCTAAGCGATAAAAATATTTGGTTTTGTTTGGCAACATTATTTTAGCATAAAAAGAGGGAAATGTCAATAGTAATAATCAAAAATGTCACGGTGACAATATTCTTGTGGACCATTTTGGGGTGGTGGTAACCGCCTTCTCCAACGGAGAAGGTGTAATGGTTTGCGGGAGCTATTGCTCAGAACAGCGAACAAACATTCCCATACCGTCAGCAAACTACCGAAAGAGGCATACGTATCTCCATGATAGCAAAATAGAAAATGCGTTGAAAGTTTTGGGAGGGTGTGGGAACCGAAGCGGCTATGCCGCTTCTAACACGAAGTGTTTTCTTTTATTCAAAAGGGTTCCCACAAAAAACATTCTAAAAGTAAATGCCGCTACCATGATCTTTTTGCATTAGGGGCTTGTCAGCGGGGAAAAAATCTGTTATAATATAAATATGATTGATGAAAAATGAGAGGGGAGGGGCGTGTATGCAAAAAAGAGAACGGATGGTTTGCCTGTCGGTGTTGTTGGTGTCGCTTGCATCGGCGGTGGCGTCGGGGATGGTTTTGCAAAACGGCGGCGCGGCGTGGCTTTTGTCCTTTTTGCGTTCCACACATGTTGTTTGGCAAAAGCCTGCGGCGTTTGGTTGGTTTCACCTTGCCTTTCTCGGTGCATGTGTGTTGCTCTCGCTCTTTTTTGGCATTTACGGATATCGGCGCGGGAAAACGATCACCGACCGCGCGGTGTTTTTTGCAGGAATGCTTCTCCTTTTGATGGAGCACTATAAACAGCTTTATTCGTATTTTGTGCTGTGGGGCGGGGAATATGATTTTGGTATTTTTCCGTTTCAGTTTTGTTCCTTGCCGCTGTATCTGTATCTCGCGGTACCGCTGTTGCCCGAGGGACGGTTTAAGGAAGTTCTTTATCAATTCTTGGCGCTGTTTGGTACCATGGGCGGTTGCCTTGTCATGGCGTATCCGCGGTTTTATCCGCAGTTGTCGATCTGTGTCCACACCATGCTTTGGCACACCGTCATGATCGCGGTGGGCGTATTGATTTTGTTTTCACGTGGTTACGGCAAGCGGTGGGAACGTGAAGTGCTCCCTGCGTCGGGTGTGTTTTTGGCTTCGCTTTTGCTCGGAACAACCTTGAATGTGGTGCTGGCGCCCATGGCGGAGATCTCACCAAATCCTCTCAATCTTTTTTATATGAGCCCCTATCAAAGCACCTATTTCCTTGTGGTAAAGGATGTATGGGAGGCGTGCGGTTGGGGCGCGGCAATGCTGTGTTACATCTTGCTGTTTGTTTTTGTGGGCGCAACCTTGGTCTTTGTGCTGTCATGGTTGATCCGCTATTTTGTGTCGCTATGGCGGTTGCGGAAAAGAAAAGATGAAAAAAATTGAAAAAATTGAAAAATCCTATTGCTTTTTTGTGCGAAGTATGATATAATACATTGGTATGGTAAATGTCGTGCCGATATGAGGCGGCATGAAAAATAAATTTTTTTGGAGGTAAAAAATGGTTGCACAGCTTATTATCGGTATCGTTTTGATCGTTTTGGCAATTGCTATGACAGTTCTCATTTTGATGCAGACCGGCAAGGACAAGAGCCTTTCCAGCACAATTGCGGGTGGCAGTGCCGATACGTTTTTCGGTCGTTCCGGCGGTTCTACCAAAGAGAAGTTCTTTTCCAGAGCGACGATCGCGATCTCTGTTCTCTTTGTCATTCTTACGGTTGTACTTGTCATTTTGACTTCATCTGCCGCGGCTTGATGCGGATATAAAAACAGCGCTTGCTTGATGCAGGCGCTGTTTTTTAATATCTAAGGATATGAACCGTTTTTCATGTAAAGATACTTACTCGGCAGTCCATTTTGGGTGGTGGTACCAAAATGGGTGCGGGAGCTATTGAAAGGAAAAGCGCAAAGATTATAAATTACGACTCATAAAAATGCATTTAAAGTTTTGAGAGGTGTGGGGAACGAAGCGGCTTTGCCGCTTACAACGTGGCTTGCCACGTTTACTTTCATCAAAAGTCCCCCACTAAAAAAGTATGTTACATTAAAAAAGCTCACATGAAAGAGATTCCCCATAATAAGGACGAAATTAAGCTTCTTCTTTTTGCTCCAGCTCGATGGTTGCGGAGATGATGAATTTTTTCACCGAGTCGATGATCTTTTCGCACTGGGGCTTATTGTCGTAGGACTCACCGATGAATGCAGGAGCCGAGCCGATGTTTTTGAGCACATAGCGGTAGTTGCCAAACTTGTCGCGGTCGACAAAGAAGTTACCTACGTAGGCGGCACGCTTGAATGAATCAACACCGTTGCGGCAAGCCGATTCGCTTGCATAGTAGCGGCTGGAGTAGAGGATTTGTCCGTTGTTGGCGGTCAGATAAAAGCAGAAGTGCTTGCTGTCCTCTTGGCAAATTTCAAACTTGCCCATTTTTTGAGCCTGTGCCTCGGCACGCTCTACAGCTTTCCAGTCAATGTCATCGGGCGTGCGCTTGCTGTTTCTTGCCATTTCAAATGCCTCGATGGCTTCCTTGTTGGGGACATAGCGCAAAATCTTGGAATTGCAAGCAAAGTTTTTGACCGACTCGACGCACTTTTGGCACTGTTCCTTGGTGGTGTAGTTTTCACCGTAGTATTTGTTTGCCAAAATAAAGCGGTAGCGGTTGTATTTGTCTACTTTGATCTCAAATTTACCCTCAGCAACTGTCTTTTTAAAGGTCTTAATGCCGTTAAGCGCACCCAAAAGGGTAGTAAAGCTGGGGCTGTCGAACAGGATCTGACCGTTGTTTGCGATGAGGTAGAAGTGGAATCCGTCGACCTCGAGATCAAACTCATACTTTCCGACTGCCTTTGCGTTGTTTCTCAAAATTTCGGCGTCGGCATCGGCAATTGCTTGATCAAATGCGATGCGGATATCCTCCTCGGTGGTTGCCATAAAGAAAGGACGCGGAGATGTAGCGGGGGGCGCGGACACATTTGCCGCTTTTTTTACGGGCGCCTTTGCGGGGGCCTTAGCCGCGGGAGTTGTTTTGGCGGCAGGTGCTTTTGCAGGCGCCTTTTCCGCGTTTTTTGCGGGTGCCTTAGCCGCAGGAGTTGCCGTGCCTTTTGCGGCAGGCTTGACCGTTCCTTTTGCAGCGGGTTTTGTTTCGGGCTTGGTCTCTGCCGCGGGCTTGGCTTCCTGCGCGGTGGGGACCTTTACATTGCGGAGCGACGGACCTGCGGGAGCTGTTTTCACGGCAGATTGTTCAGCCGCGGCAGAACCCTCCTTTGCGGCGTCCTTTTTGTCTTTTTTTCCTAATTTTTTGAACAGTGCCATGAGAAACCTCCAAATAAAATAAAAATAGTAACAGATATAACTATCCATCATTATTTTATCACAACTTGCAGTGTTTGTCAAGGGCGTTTTTCGATTTCCTAAATCCCATATTTGAAAAAAATATGAATTTTTGCAAACATACTTGCAAAACGGGAAAGAATCTGCTATAATATTATAGTAACAGTGTCAAACTGTGAAATGAGGCCATACCAGCCGGGGATTTAGCGGAGCCCTGTACCTGAAATCCGCTACAGCAGGGGTGGACTCCTCTTTTGAGGGACGAACTTTTACGAATTGAGTCGTATCTGCTGTGTTGATGAATGGGTCTTGCGCAATTGGGAATTGTGAACCGTGTCAGGTGGGGGACCAAGCAGCACTAAGCGATCTCCCCAATGTGCCGCGAGGGTGCCTGTTTTGAGCAGGAGATGCGAAGATCGCGTGGAAGCGACTTTCGATTTTGAGGTGTATGGTCTTGTTTTGCGGTTTGGCGCTGTTTTATATTTGAGAAATAGATGTCGAACGGCTCACGGAACCGTTCGGCATTTTTGGTTTGATGTCGGAGGGAAAATGAAGAAGCATTATTTATTTTATGCTGTCGAGGAACTGAAACGAAGGCCGTTTCCGTTTTTGGGTTCTTTCCTCGTTTGTTTGGCGGGGATGTACATTACGTTCAGTATGCTGTTTATGCAATTCGGTGCCTACCGAGCCGAGGTCCGCACAGCGGAGGCAGACTATCATATTTGTCTGCCGTACTTGTCGGAGAATGATATCGAGCGGATCGATGGCTTATCCTACGTAAAATCGGTTTCTTTTGTGCGGGGTAAGGACTCTTATACAGCATATATCAAGGTCAACAATAACGATCCATATGAGCTGAAAAATCAATGTGACAGGATCATCAAGGAGCTTGGACTGGATCAAACCGACGCTTTCGCCGACAATCTTTATTACACAAAATACGGGGTACAGGACAACTGGATCAATCAGCAATACTACCGCTTGGCTACCGATTTCTTTTACGGGGAGGTTCTGCTTATCATTCTTCCGCTTGCGCTGTTTACGGTAATCGGTTTTTGTTTGTCTGTTCGGATTAAGATCAAAAACAATATCGATGAGTACGCCGCGCTTCGGACGCTGGGGTGTGGAGTCGATCGGTTGATGAAGATCATCATTTTACAGTATTCCGTTGTGTTTTTGCTTGCGGCTCTGCTTTCTTTGGCGGCGTCTTTTTTTACGATTGATCGAATATCAAGCTACACGCTTTCTCGGTTTACCGACAATTTTTTACAGATAGACAACCAAATACCCATTACAGAGACCTTGGTCACGGGATTGATTTTTTATGTCTTGTTTTTGATCATGGTTCAAGGGTGCCGCAAGCTGTTAAAGCAAAATATTCGGTCGATGCTGAGCAAAGCACAGGAATATACGGCTTTCTACGGGACCCGTGCCGGCGGAAGGCTTTTTGAAAAATCGGGGATCGCCGCTTATAACCAATTATATGTGCGGCGTTCTTGGCGGTATCTGCTTGCCGCGGGATTGAAAAATTTCGTTCTGTTTGTACTGCCGTTTGTTTTTGTTGCGCTATCGGCAGATGTGTATGGAATGAGAGCGCAGGCAGACAGCTCCGATTACGATTACGGTGTCTTTTACAACGATCCGTTTGAGGTGACCGATGCGATTTTGGCTAGGATCGAGGAAAATGATCTTGTCGAACGCATCGAGCACTTGCACCCATACGACGACGGTACCTATGGCGGTGTCTATATTTACTGTAAAGAGGGCAAGGCGGAGGACGCGAAAGCTTTTATAGAGACACTGGCAAAAGAAAACGCACTCTCCTTTACCGATCATTATCACAACGCAATCATGGTGAGGGAACAAAGTAAGGTGTTTTCGGGCTTTTATTTGCTTCAAGCGTTGGTTCTGTTTTTGGCGGCGATCCAAATCTCTTTGTTCGATGCCGGCTACCGCTATCGGCACCGAACGCGAGAGCTTGCCGTGCTCCGTTCCATGGGGGTGTGTTCCAAGGAACTGATGCGCGTGTATATGTCCGAGCTGTTTGTTATGTTATTGTCATTTTTGCTCAGTATTGTTTTTTCGTTTGTCATTTGGAATCTTTCTGTCGGTATCGTGTATGTAAAGCCGTTATATATTTTGGGCGTACTTTCGTTTTTTACATTGATATATTTGTTGGGGCATTTACTGCTGTGCAAGGTTCACCGAGATAAGCTGGTGAACAGTTCGCTGTCGGAAAAAATGAAGGAGATTGTATCATGAATATTTTGGAATGTTGCTCATTAAACAAGATATTTCAGCAAGGCGAGAGCGCAGTTTACGCAGTTCGAGATTGCAACCTAAAGCTGACGGCGGGTAGCTTTACGGTTATTACGGGGACATCGGGATCGGGCAAGACCACCTTGCTCCATCTCCTTGCGGCGTTTGAAAAGCCGACAAGCGGCACGGTGATGATCCAAAACAGGGATATTTATCGGCTCAGCGAGGCAGAGCTGTCCAATTTCAGAAATACCGAAATCGGATTTGTGTTTCAAAGCTTTCATTTGCTCCCAATCTTAACAGCGGAAGAAAATATCTTGATGCCGGGAGCGATCGGTAAAAGGGAAGTGTCCAAAAACTATTTTTGGGAGTTATGTGAGTGCTTGAAGATCTCAGATCGATTGCACCACCTTCCGCGAGAGCTGTCGGGCGGACAACAGCAAAGAGTTGCCATTGCACGCGCAATGATCAACCGTCCCAAGATCCTGTTTGCCGATGAACCTACCGGAAATTTGGACAAAAACACTGCGGGGGAATTGATCGATCTGCTTTCTGTGTCAAACAAAAGATTCGGACAAACGATCTTGATTGTGACGCATGACCTTGGAATGACAGACATCGCCGATGCGGCTTATCATATGGAGGACGGAATTTTGAGACGGGTAAAATAATTGTGGGAACGGTTTTATGTTTCCTCAAGTTTCCTCAAATTTGCCCGCAAAGGCTTGACATTGTTTCGGAAAAGATGTATAATATTAATATTGGTTTGTAAAAACAAGATAAAATGGACGGGAGGTTTCTATATGCATCAGGCATTGTACCGTAAATGGCGGCCGCAGACCTTTGACGATGTTTGCGGACAAGAGCATATCACATCGATCTTGCGCTATGAAGCCGAGCATCGGTCGTTTAGCCATGCTTATCTGTTTTGCGGTTCACGCGGAACGGGAAAGACTACCTGTGCTAAGATCCTTTCCAAGGTCGTGAACTGTGAAGCTCCCGTAAACGGCAACCCGTGCGGTGTTTGCGAGGCTTGCCGTGCCATCGACAGCGGTGCGGCGACCGATGTGCTCGAAATGGATGCCGCATCCAACAACGGTGTTGACAATATCCGTGATATCCGCGATGAGGTGGTCTATTCGCCGTCGTCGTTGCGCTACCGCGTTTATATCATCGACGAGGTGCATATGCTCTCGGTCAGTGCGTTCAACGCATTGCTCAAAACGCTGGAGGAACCGCCAGAGCATGTGGTGTTTATTCTTGCCACCACCGAGCTGCAAAAGCTACCCGCAACCATCATTTCGCGTTGTCAGCGGTTTGATTTCCGTCGTATTTCCACCGAGGCACTGATGTCGCGCTTGACTTATATTGCCGAACAGGAGAAGATCGTCCTGCATCCCGACGCCGCGCGGATGTTGGCAAAGCTGGCACAGGGCGGTATGCGCGACGCGATCAGCCTGTTGGAGCTTTGTGCGGGGGGACAGCGTGAGATCACACCCGAGGTCGTGGCAGAGTCGGTCGGATTGACCGGCAGAGAAGCCATGCTGCGCACAGTGAACGCTGTGGCGGAGTGTGATTATGATATTTTGTTTTCCCAAATTGATGAGGTCGTCAAATCCTCCAAGGATATTTCGGTGTATTGGCAGGACTTGATCTCACTTTACCGTGATATGCTTGTGGTTAAGACCACCAAGAATGCGGCGGCTTATCTCGATCTGACCGACCACGAGGCGGCACAGATCATCGAGGCGGCGGACCGTTTCCGCAAAGAGACATTGCTTTATCACTGTAAATTGCTTGAAGATGCGTTGTTCTCTATGCAAAAGGCGAATGCTGTCAAGCGCATTGTTGCCGAAATGACGCTGGTGCGTATGTGTGATGAGGCACTCGATACCTCTGCCGAGGCAATGCTTTCGAGAATCGCACACCTTGAGGAACAGATCCTCACAGGCGCGGTGGTACGTAAGCCACAAACAGGGGAGTCCTTGGTAACATCGCACGCCGAGCAACCCAAACCCGCCGAGGTCGCGATGCCGGCGGTACCGCAAAAGGCGGCTCCCGTGTCTTCCGCGGACAAGCGCATTTTGCGCCCTATGCGGAACTGGATGGAGGTCGTGGAGCGCATCAGCCGAAGTGCCCCGATGGACGCGAGCTTTGTGAAGGCGGCAAGAGCCTTTACGCTGGAAAACGGTGGAGTGGTCGTTCGTTTTGACAACGATTTCGGTATGCGAATGATGGAACGTGACGACTCGCGAGACCGTTTGCGTGCCGCACTTTCGGCGGTTTTGCGCCGAGAGGTCGGAGACAGGATGCTGACCATGGAGGTTGCGGGCAAGAGTGAGGCACCGAGTGTGATCGACGAGATCATCGAGGCGACCGAGGATTGATTTACAGTAAAATATTACATTAATTATAAAGGAGTATCAGACATGAAAGCAAACATTCCAAAGGGTATGGGCGGAGCGCAAAACATGCAGGCGATGATCCGTCAAGCGCAAAAAATGCAGGAGGACATGGCGGCAAAGCAGGAAGAGCTGAACGCACGCGAGTACGATATCTCGGCGGGCGGCGGTGTAGTCAATGTGAAGATTAACGGTAAGCGAGAGATCCTTGCCATCGATATGAAGCCCGAGATCGTCGATCCCGATGACATCGAGACGCTTTCCGATATTCTTGTGGCAGCTGTCAACGAGGCGATCAAGCGCGTGGACGATACCAACAACACCGAGTTGAACAAGATCACGGGACCGATGAATTTGCCCGGACTGTTCTGATTTTATGGCGGAATATATTGAGTCTCTCCGTCTGCTTGCCGAGCGCTTTGGCAGACTGGAGGGGGTTGGAAAAAAAACAGCGATGCGCATGGCGTTCTCGGTGCTTGAGCTTGAGCTCGAGGACGCGCAGGCGTTTGCTCAGGCGATCCTTGACGCGCGCGAGAAGATTCATCTTTGTCCCATCTGTCAGAATTTGACCGACCGCGAGATTTGCCCGATCTGTGCCGATGAGGAGCGCGATCACGGTGTGATCTGCGTGGTGACCGATGCGCGCACGGTGATGGCGATGGAAAAGGTGCGCGAGTTCCGCGGCGTGTATCATGTCTTGCACGGGCTGATCTCTCCGATGAACGGTGTCACGCCCGATAAGCTCAAGATTCGCGAGTTGCTTGCCCGCGTAGGCGAGGGCGACGTGGAGGAAGTGATTGTTGCGACCAACCCGACCGTGGAGGGCGAGGCCACCGCGATGTATCTTTCCAAGCTGCTTCGACCCCTCGGTGTCCGTGTGACGCGCTTGGCTTACGGCGTTCCCGTAGGAGCCGACCTTGAGTATGCCGATGAGATCACGCTCTTCCGCGCGCTTGAGGGCAGACGGGATGTGTAAAAGAGTAATGTTATGATGGAATTGCTGAAAAAATATAAATCCACGATTTTATATTTGGTGTTTGGCGGTTTTACCACCCTCATCAATATCGTGGTTTATTCGTTGCTTTATTACATATGTTCGATTTCAAACAGCCTCAGTAATGTCATTGCCTGGGTGGTTTCTGTTTTGTTTGCCTTTATTACCAACAAGCTGTTTGTGTTTGAAAACAAAAGCTTTGCATTTGCAAAACTGTTGTATGAGATTGGAACTTTTTTCCTCTGTCGCTTGGCGACGGGAGGGTTGGATCTTTTGCTGATGTATTTTTTTGTGGACATATGCTCTTTCCATGCGTTGCTGATGAAAGTAATTTCCAATGTCATTGTGATCATTTTGAATTATTTTGCCAGTAAGCTTTTGGTTTTCAAAAAGAAAAATTGATTTTATATCATGAATGGGTTACCGCATAGCGTGGTAGCCTTTCTTTTTTGTAAACTTGTAAATGCGAGGTTTTTTTATTTCTTGTAAAAAATATTCTATTTGCTATTTACTTTTGAGATTTTTTTTGTTATAATAAAAGCATCAATTACAGAAAGGTCAAAAAATGAAATTTTTCATCAATTTGAAAAAAACAATCTCAATCGCTTTTGCCGTCATTATGCTGTTGATTTTGTTTGATGTGCTGGTCGTTCAGAATTTTGTCGATCAATTTGCAAAAAAGAATTTTCCGCTTCCTAATTTTTGCTTGCTTTTGATCGGCGGAGCTTTCGTCGTATTGCTATCTTTTGCGGGGGTGCAATGCTACAACCGCTTTCGGGCAAGGTTGGATTTATGGATCTGCAAAAAAACAGTAATCGTTTTCTCAGCGCTGTTATTTGCGTTACAGTTGTTCATTGCATATCACATTTACTTTTTAACGGGTTGGGATGCCGGTCTCATCGGTGGAAACGCTATGCACTTGGCAAACGGGGTCCCCTTAGATATGGCGTATTATTCGCAGTATCCCAACAATATTTTTTTGACCTTTGTCTATGCCTTTATTTTAAAAATCAACCAATTGATTACGGTTGAGGCAAGCTTCTTTTCCATTGTCATCGTACAGTGCCTTCTTTCGGCAGTGGTTGCATATTTGGTTTACAGCGTTACTTTTGAGTTTACAAAAAACAAACCGCTATCTTTTTTTGCCTTTTTGCTGTATGCGATTTTTGTCGGCTTGTCGCCTTGGTTTGTAATTCCTTATTCAGACGCGAGCGGAATTCTCTTTCCTCTTGCCATCTTCAAGCTGTGGCAAATGGCACATTCCGCTGCTTCAAAATATAAAGGATATATCCTTTATGCCTTGATGGGCTTGCTTGCATTTGTCGGATATAAGATCAAGCCGCAAATTGCCATCGTTTTTATTGCTGTAGTCTTGATTTGTATTATAAAAGCATTTTTTGTAAGCGTTAAGGAAAAACGAGTTCTGTTCGCTTTGTCCAAGATCTCTGTGAGCATTCTTGCTTTTTTGATTGGTACGGTGGGATTTTCACTGATACTGAATGCAAATGATATCTTTCAGCTTGATTCGGAACGGGAATTTGGGATTCCTCATTTCTTGATGATGGGATTGAATGAAGAAAGCCAAGGTGTTTGGAATGAGAACGATGTCGCTTATTCGGCGTCATTTGCTACAACAGAGGAACGCAACGCCGCAAATCTTGAAGTCGTAAAACAAAGAATTGAGCAATATGGTTTTGTGGGAATGACAGAGCATATTGCGAAAAAGACCTTGGTGAATTTTGGTGACGGTACTTTTGCTTGGGAAGTGGAAGGTAACTTTTATCAAACTGTTTATCCGCCCAAAGATGAAATCATTTCCCCTTTTTTGCAGAGCTTCTACTATTCAAGCGGTGAGAATTACTCTTGGTTCCTTGCAAGCTCGCAAACAATTTGGCTTATATCGTTATTTTTATCGCTCTTTGCAATACTGTATATATGGAAACACAATAGTAAGGGGACAGAACTTGCGGTGTTACTGTTGTCATTGTTGGGATTGATCCTTTTTGAAACGCTGTTTGAAGCAAGAGCGCGCTATCTCTTTACTTATGTTCCTATATTTATAATTTGTGCAGTGATCGGATTGTATATGATTTTAAAAACTGTGAAAGCAAAAGGAGAAAAAACATGACCCCAATTCTTTACATCGTAATACCTTGCTATAATGAAAAGGATGTTCTGCCGCAAACGGCCCCTATGTTTTTGGAAAAACTGAAAGGGCTGATTGATCGGGGTGAAATTGATGACCTAAGCCGTGTGATGTTCGTAAATGACGGCAGCCGCGATGAAACATGGAATATTATTGACGAGCTTTCAAAATCTGACGATCATTATGTCGGCATTTCTTTGAGCAGAAACCGTGGACATCAAAATGCTTTGCTTGCCGGTTTAATGGAGGCGAAAGAGCTTTGTGATATCACGGTCAGTATTGATTGCGACGGTCAAGATGATATCAATGCAATTGATGAAATGGTTCGGGAATATAAGAATGGTTGTGATATTGTTTACGGCGTCAGAAATTCGAGAAAGACCGATACCTTTTTTAAGAGAAACTCCGCACAGGTGTTTTATAAGCTTTTGAAAAAGATGGGAGCCGAGGTGGTTTACAATCACGCCGACTATCGGTTGCTTTCCAAGCGCGTTTTAAATGAATTGGCGAATTTTAAGGAAGTCAACATTTATTTGCGGGGGATGATCCCTTTGATCGGGTTTAAGAGCACCAATGTTTATTATGAACGCAATGAGCGGATTGCGGGGGAGAGTCATTATCCGCTTAAAAAGATGCTCAAGCTTGCTTTTGACGGAATTACCAGCCTTTCCGTAAAACCTATGCATATGATCACGGTGATCGGTATCATTTTCATGCTTTGCAGTTGCGTAGGAATTATTTGGTCGATTGTCTCCTATTTTGCAAAGACCACGGTTGCAGGGTGGTCATCGATAATTGCCATCGTTTGCTTTTTTGGTGGCGCACAGTTGTTTGCCATCGGCATTATTGGCGAATATATTGGAAAGATCTATATGGAAACAAAAGAGAGACCGAAGTTTATTGTAAGCGAAAGAACTTGGAAAAACAATGGGGATAACATTGTTGATTGATTTTCTACATATTTATATTGTTAGATTTTTGCGCCGAGTTTGTTGAAAACTCGGCGTCTCTTTTGCCTTGTAACAAATATCTACAATGTCGTACAGAATGTCCAATGTAAATTGTAGGAAGAGACAAAAAGAAGAAAAATGAAAAAAAGATCTTGACAAAACAAAAGAAAAGTAGTATAATAAACAAGCTGTCCGGAAAGGACGAGCCCGCAGAAGAGAGGCTTGAGGGACTGAAAAAACTTTTTGGAAAAAGTTTAAAAAAGGTCTTGACAAACCCTCAAAAAAGTGGTATAATAGAAAGGTCGACGCGCGAAGCGGGTTGACGAAAAATGATCTTTGA